>JAEYAR010000113.1 GCA_023404715.1 Bacillota bacterium
TCCGCATGGTGCCCAAGATCGTAGTCGACCGCCGCCGTGATGACGAACACATCGCCCATTACGCCGTATTCATAGGCCGATCCCGCACAGCCGGTGCTGAGGATATAGGCGTTTGAAAAGTCGAACCGGCCGTCCAGCAGGATTGCGTTCAGGCTTAAGGCCGAGTTGACCTTGCCCATGCCCGTAACGTAGAGCGCTACGCCGTCCGCGTTGACATAGAGCTTGTTTTCTTCAAAACCGCCGCGGATCAAGTATTCGTCCGCGCCGGCGCTGTAGGCTTCGTAGTAATACTGCGCCTCGCCGGGGAAGTCGCCGGCCATCTCGCCCGTTTCAAACTTGGGCAGGATGAGCACTTTGATCGGCACGGGCTTTTCGGCTTGCGCAAACGCCTGGATCGATGCGACGGATACCATCAAAATGACCGCCAGGAACAACGAGATCAGTTTCTTCATTCCCTTTTTTCTCCTCTTTACCTCTGTAATCTGTAGTTGTCTTTGCCGTCCGGATGAAAGGGCTATCCCAAGCTGAGCTCTATCTGGAAAGCGCCGGGGATTGCCATGCCGCCTATTTTAGCATACGCGACGCTTGTTTTCAAGCTGATTCCGGCAATCTATCGCGATTTTACGAACTTTTCATTAGAATTATTTAATTTTGTTCGGGTCCGTGAACAAAAAAAGGCTCCCCTTCGCACGGGCAGCCTTTTGCAGGGCCGTCTCCACGAAGGGGAGCTTACTGCCTTAAATTGTGGTTTGAACGGCCGTTTATTTTACCGTGATGCGGCCCTGGGGCTGCGCGTATTGCTCGCCGACGTTGCCGGAAAGCACCTCGGCCACGTAGTTGACCAGCGCGTCCTCGAGCGCGACGCCGGTCTTATAGCCCGTTGTCTGGTTCGCATAGCGGAAGGCGTAATAGGTGTCGCCGCCCGCCGCGGTGAAGTCGTTGGTGGCGATGGTGTACAGCTTCTCCGGATCGAAGGCCTCGCCGCCGACGGTCGCGATCGTCACGCGGGCGCCGGGCTTCGCGGGCGCATAATAGGTGGAATCCGGGTACATCTCGCCGTTCTCATACGGTACGGAGGTATCGACGGTAAATTCGATGCCCGCGACCTGCGGGAACGCGCCGATCGCATCGGGCGTGGTGCAGGTAGCCGCCTCGAGCGCCTCGAGCAGCTCGGAGCCCTTGACGGTCAGCACGGAGACCTCGTTGCCGAAGGGGAAGACGGTCTTCATGTCGTTCATCGTGATGTCGCCCGCGGGGATGGAGGCGCGGATGCCGCCGCCGTTGGTCACGGCCGCGACGACCTGATCGCCCAGGGCCTGCTGCGCGGCCCACAGGATCGCGTCACAGGCGAAGTCGCCCAGGTTCGTCTCCATGGTGCGCACGCCGGGATCCCGCTCGCCGTTGAGGTCTACGCTCGTGGTGGCGAAGACCGCGGAGAGCTGGTCCGTCACTTCTTTGTTTACGCTGTTGACGAGCTCGGCGACCTCCGCCTTGGAGCCCGTGTACAATCCGGCCTTGAGCGCCTCGCCGTCGAACACGACCACGCCCAGGTTCTGGCAGTATTCGCCGGTGCTGACGAGCAGCGTCTCGCCGACCGTCTGCCCGCCGTCGATCTGCGTATGGCTGTGGCCGTCGATGAACAGGTCGATGCCCTTCGTGTTCTCAATTACGTCGATGGAGCGGTTCGGGGCGCTCTCGTCGCTCACGCCCAGGTGGCCCAGGCAGACGATCAGGTCGCAGCCCGCGGCCTTGAGCGCGTCGATTTGCACCTGCGCGCAGGCGTAGAGATCGGCGTCCATCGCGAACGTGATGCCTTTGACCTTGTCGGGATGCGTCTTGGTGAGCGCTTCAGGCGTATCCAGGCCGAAGACGCCGACCTTCATGCCGTTTTCCATCTCAAAGATCTTGTTCGCCTCGAACACGGGCTCGCCGCTCACCTTGTCGGTGATGTTGGCGGCTAGGATCGGGAACTGCGCGACATCCCGCAGCTGCAACAGGTTATCCAGGCCCCAGTCGAACTCGTGATTGCCGGGGGCCATCGCGTCGTAGGCGGCGGCGTTCATGAATTCGATCGCCGTCTTGCCCTGGCTGAGGTTGACGACGGACATGCCCTGCGTGGCGTCGCCCGCATCCAGCAGCAGCACGGAGGCGCCGGCGGCCGCAAAGTCGTCCTTCTTCTGCGCGATGAAGGCGTAGCCCAGCGCGCCGGTCGAGGGATCGGTTACGGCGCGGCCGTGGATGTCGTTGGTATGAAGGATGACGAGCTTACCCGCGAGGTCGATGGTCTCTTTGCCCTCTTCGGCCATCGCCGGGACCATGAGGCCGAGCATCATGACCAGCGCGAGCGCGAGGGAGAGCAGACTTCTCTTAGTCATCGAGATATACCTTCCTTCTCCTGTCCTTTGTTGTCCGGGCTTCATAACGGCCCTGTATACATATCATAACAAAAGGCCGTGTGAGCGTCAAGAGAGATGTGTAAATACAAGGGAAAATTGGCGTGAGCGGCGCCTTTACTTACTTGCCCGCGACGGACATCCGGCCCGCCCAAACCGACGTGCCGCCCGCGCCGCCCGTGAAGAACTTGAGGTCGCTTGCGACGGCTTTTACGTTTTTGAGCAGCGCGTAAAAGTTGCCGGCGACGGTGATCTGCTCCACCGCCTGCGCGCGCCGCCCGTCCTCGACGAGAAAGCCCTTTGAAAGCAGCGAAAAGTCGCCGGAAAGCGGGTTTGCGCCCGCGTGCAGGCCGCTTACCTCGGTGATCACGAGGCCCGCGCCCATCTCCTGCATCAGCGCTTCCAGCGTCTTTTCGCCGGGCTTGAAGAAGAAATTCGTCGGGCTCACGCGCACCGGGGCGCCGTAGCTCGCCTTGGAGGCGTTGCCGGTGGAGGCCACGCCGTCCTCGCGCGCGGTCTTGCGGTTGTGCAGCAGCGTCCGGAGCACGCCCTCCTTCACCACGTCTTTGGTAAACGAGGCGACGCCCTCCGCGTCGAAGGGGCAGGTCTGCGGCCCGCCGGGGAGCAGCGGATCGTCCACGAGCGTGACGCAGGGTGCGGCCACCTGCTCGCCCACGCGCCCCGCGAGCAGGGAGAGCCGCTTATGCGCGTTCTCGGCGGAGAAGATGCCGCTGAACGTCTCCAGCAGATCGGCCATGGCCTCGCGGCGAAAGATGACCTCGTATTCGCCGCTGGGGATGCTGATGGCGCCTAGCATGAAGCGCGCGTCGCTTACGGCGCGCCGGGCGATGGCCTGCGTATCGAGGGAGTCGAGATCGCCCGACCAATCCAGACAGTAGCCGTCCGCCGTGCGCTCGCCCTTGCGGGCGACGAGGCTGGCGGAGGCATAGACCGCGCCGTCCCTGTGCCGCAGGTTCAGGCCGTATGTGTTGACGATGCGCACCTCGCCCATGGCCAGCTGCAGCACGCTTTGATCGACCTTTATGCCCTCGCCCGTCATGGCGCGCTCCATAGAAAGGGCGCGCTCGATCAGCGCCTGGGGCGGGACGCCCGCCAGCGTCTCGCCGGAGGGGGCGACCTGCGGGTACCCATCGCCGCCGGGATAGATGTCCTGCACGTCCTGCGAATCGATGAGCGAGGCCGTCTCCAGCACGCCCTGGACGAGCAGGCCGACGGCCGCCTCGTCCAGCGCCTCGGTCGAGGCGTAGCCCATGCGGCCCCCGACGAGCCCGCGGAAGGAAAGGCCCGCGCGGGCGGATACGGTGTAATCCTCGATCTTTTGCTCGCGCACGTAGACGCGCAGCGCGTCGCCGGAGGCGTAGTAGACCTCGGCGTTCGCGATGCCCGCCGCCTGGGCGCGCAGAAGCAACGTCTTTACGAATGCATCAAATTCCATAGCTCTTCCTCACTTTCCGCCGACCGTGATGCTAGACACGCGGATCATCGGCTGGCCGACGTTGACCGGCACGTTGCCGCTGACCGAGCCGCACATCCCCTGCTCCATGCGCATTTGCCCTCCGACGCGGTCGATCTTCATCAGCACCTCGCCGCCGCGCCCGATGAGGGAGGCGCCGCGCACGGGGTGCGCGATCTTGCCGTCCTTGACGAGGTAGCCCTCGTCGACCGCGAAGTTGAATTCGCCCGTGGCGGGGTTGACCGAGCCGCCGCCCATGCGCTTGGCGTACAGGCCGTCGCCTAGGGTGGAGAGCATCTCCTGCTCGTCGTCCGTTCCGGCGGCGATATACGTGTTGCGCATGCGCGACGTGGGGGCGAACGCGTAGGATTGGCGGCGGCCCGAGCCGGTGGGCGCCATGCCCATGCGCAGGCCGTTTAGCTTGTCGACCATGTAGTTTTTGAGGATGCCGTTTTCGATGAGCACGAGGCGGTTTGTGGGCATGCCCTCGTCGTCGATGTTGGTAGAGCCCCATTCGCCCGGCAGCGTGCCGTCGTCGACGGCGCTCACGCAGGGCGCGGCGATTTGCTTACCGAGCTTGCCGCAAAATTCCGACATGCCGCGGGCCACGGCGGTCGCCTCGAGCGAGTGGCCGCATGCCTCGTGGAAGATGACGCCGCCGAAGCCCCCGTCGATGATCACCGGCATCACGCCCGCCGGGCAGTAGGGCGCATGCAGCATGGTGACCGCACCCTTGGCCGCTTCGAGGCCGACGGCCTGCGGATCGACGCGCTCGTCGAAGAGCTCAAAGCCCATCATCGCGCCGGGGGCGCGCGTGCCGCTCTGGTTTTCCGCGCCGCTGGAGGCGACGGCGGAACAGCGCAGGCGCGTGTAGACGCGCCGGTCGCTTACGAGCAGCCCCTCGCTGTTGGCGATCGTCACGCGCTGGTCGCTGTCCGTATAGTCGACGAGCACCTGCGTGATCTCAGGGGAATAGGCCTTCGCGGCTGCGTAGACGTCGCGCGCGAGCTTCGCCTTGCGGGCGCTTTGCAGCGAGCCGGGCAGCATGCGAATGGGATGGACGTTTGTGCAGATGCGCTCCGTCAGATCGACGTCCCTTGGATTCGCGCGCGTATCCATCACCGCGGCGGCGGCGCGCTTTGCGCAAGCGAGCAGCGCTTCGCGGCTGACGCCCGAGGCGTAGCAATAGATGCACTTGAGCCCGTCGAACACGCGCACGCCCGCGCCGCAATTGCGCCCGCGCGTCGCATTTTCGATCTTGCCGCTGCGCAGCGATAACGCGGAATGCTCGCGGTCTTCTACAAAAACCTCTGCGAAGGAGCCGCCGCAGCGAAGGGCCGCGGCGAGAACCTCCTGTAGAACAGATTTGTCCATATTTGCCTCCTTTTGATATCCTAGTATCATAGTATACCCCTTTTGCGCTTGATTTCAAGGGGATAGGGCTGCGGGCGCCGGGGAAAGATTTTAACGGAAGGTTCGCGGGCCGGAGGAAGAACGGCGCGCGACGTAGAATATACTCAGGAAGGAGATATAAGGGGTGCGGTTTATGCGCAGGATTACGCGGGATGAGGTTTACCGGGTGCTTTGCCGGTACATGGGCTCCAGGGCGGCCGGGGCGCGTATGGACCTTTGCGACCAGATCGCCATCCTGCTGGGCAACTACTTTTACGACACGGTCACGCTCGACGCGTTGTACGACAAGCTGGAGGAGCTCGTCTTTAGCCAGCTGTACGAGATGACGGACGGCGCCATGGCTTTTGAGGGCGACGACGGGCGCGTGCTCAAGGTGCGCGCGGCGGCGCGCGCCGCGATGTGCGAGGAGCTGATGGCCCTGGTGCTTTCGCGCTTTCCCGTCTGCCGGGCGGCGTATTGGGATTTAAACGGCTACGCGATGCGCCATACGTCGCTGCCCGCGCTGCGGCGCCTGTATCTGGATTTTGGCGATTACGCCACCGATCTGGACCGGGAGCTGATCCGCAGGTTGATCGTGGAGAACTTTGACGAGCAAGAATATGCGGCATGGCTGGGGGACGCGATGTAAAACCGCGTCCTTCTTATTGCCCTGAGGGGCCATTTAAAGTATAATATAAGAATGCATATTCACCAGTCTGTGATCATATCAATATAGATCGAGGAAGCATATGGGCAAGATCATCGCCATCACCAACCAAAAAGGCGGCGTGGGCAAGACGACCACGAGCATCAACCTCAGCGCCTGCATGGCCGCGCAGGGCCAGCGCGTGCTCGTCGTGGATTCCGACCCGCAGGGGAACGCCAGCAGCGGCCTGGGCGTGCGCGTGAAGGAGAAGACGCGGACGATCTACGAGGTGCTCGCCGGGGAATGCGCGGCGCAGGACGCCGTGACGCAGACGCGCGTAAAGCGCCTGTCGCTGCTGCCGGCGGACATCCGACTGGCCGGCGCGGAGCTGGAGCTCACGAACGCCGAGCACCGCGAGTACGCCCTGCGCGAGGCGCTGGCGGGGGTCCGCGACGGGTTTGACTACGTGTTCATCGACTGCCCGCCTTCGCTCGGGCTCATCACGGTCAACGCCCTTTGCGCGGCGGACAGCGTGCTCGTGCCGATCCAGTGCGAGTACTACGCGCTGGAGGGCGTCACGTCGCTCATGGGCACGGTCAACCGCGTGCAAAAGACGCTTAACAAGCGCCTGGAGATCGAGGGCATCGTGCTCACGATGCTCGACGCGCGCACGAACCTGGGGCTGCAGGTGGTCGCCCAGGTGAAGAAGCACTTCAAGGGCAAGGTGTTCTCCGCGGTCATCCCGCGCAACGTGCGCTTAGGCGAGGCGCCCAGCCACGGCCTGCCCATCCACCTATACGACGCGCGCTCGAGCGGGGCGGAGGCGTACATGGATCTGGCGGTAGAGCTGGTTCAAAGAAACAAGGGGGCAAGACGATGAAGAAAACGGGTTTGGGCCGCGGGCTGGACGCGCTGCTGCCGGAGGTCGAGGAAGAGGCGCTGCCGGAAAACGCGGTGGTCGAGCTGCCGATCGGGGATATCGACCCCAACCGGGAGCAGCCCCGCAAGCGCTTTGACGAGGAGACGCTGCGCCAGCTGGCCGCATCGATCGCGCACTCTGGCGTCATCCAGCCGATCATCGTTTACCCGAAGGACGGGCGCTACGTGATCGTCGCGGGCGAGCGGCGCTATCGCGCCTCGCGCCTGGCCGGGCTGACGGCTATCCCTGCGATCGTGCGCAGCTACGACCGCGTAAAGCAGATGGAGGTCGCGCTGCTGGAGAACATTCAGCGCGAGGACCTCAACCCCGTCGAGGAGGCGCAGGCGATCCGGCGCCTGATGGACGAGTGCGGGCTCACGCAGGAGGCCGTCTCCGCGCAGCTCGGGCGCAGCCGTCCGGCGGTCGCAAACCTGCTGCGCATCCTCTCGCTGCCAAAGGGCATGCAGGACAAGGTCATCACGGGCGAGCTCTCCGCGGGGCACGCGCGCGTGCTCGCGGGCGTGGAGGACGCGGCGCACCGCCAGCGCCTGTTCGAGCAGGCGCTTTTGAACGGATGGTCCGTTCGCCAGCTGGAGCAGGCGGCGCAAAAGGCCCCGGAAAAGAAGAAGCGGGAGATCGCGCTGCCGGTCGAGCTCACGAACCTGGAGGAGGACATCCGCGAGGCGCTGGGCGTGCGCGCCACGATCTCCGGCACGCCCAAGAAGGGCCGCATCGTGCTTCAGTACTATTCGCAGGACGAGCTGGAGACGCTGTACGAGGCGATCGAGCGGATCTCGCAGAAAAAATAAGGCCTTGCCGGTGATGCGTGCTGGCCAAAACGAAACATGGCCCCGTCTTGCCAGCGGCAAGGGCGGGGATGTCCCATTATCTGGGAGGGAGAGGATGAAAAGGCGCAGATGGTTTGGCGTGTTGACAGCCCTGGCGCTCGCAGGCGCCTGTGCCTGCGCCGCGCAGGCCGAGGAAGCCCGGCCACAGCCGAAAACCGAGTTTACGCAGGCGGAGCTGCTCGCAGATTACGACCGGCTCTGGGACGACCTATGACGTCGTGGCGGAATATCTGCGTACGCTGGGGGATGTGGCACATATCATCTTCGACATCACCGGCAATCCGGGAGGCTTTGCGGTCTGCTGGCAGGACAATATCGTCTCGCCGTTCGGCGGCATGTGCGAGAGCTATACTTTCCTGAAACGATCCCCGGTCAACGAGCGCTTCTTTTTCGACAATCCCCGGCAGGACATCCGCCCTATCTCTGCGCTTCCGCCGGAGGCGGAGAGGCCGGATTTCGTGCGCGACCTCGGGTTTACGCATTTCGTGCGGGCGCAAATACAACTTCCGAACGGTGCATTTTCGGGTCGGCGGATCGATTCGCAGGCCAGGCGCTGGGTGCTGACCGATCAGGGAACCTTTTCTGCCGCCGACGGCTTGGCCGCGTTTTGCAAGCGGAGCGGCTGGGCGACGCTGGTGGGCAGAACGACGTCAGGCGACGGCGCGGTTTCATTGAGTTCACTGGGGTTGGCGATGATCCGGCTGCCGAATACGGGGCTGCTCGTCATGTTCTCTACCTCCACCGCGGCGAACGCGGACGGCACCATGAACGCAGCCGTCGGCACTGCGCCGGACATCGCGAGCGAGCGCGGCGAATCGCCGCTGGATACCTGCTTGCGGGTGATCGCTACGGAGCGTCGTCGCTTAAAGCGGCTTTCAGGCGGGGAATGAGCGTTAAACGTATAAGACATGCCGGTGCGCGCAGAGCGTGTGCCGGCGTTTTTCTGTTTCCCCTCATCTCTCGCCCATGCCCGCGGGCGAGAATTTGAGCATCCAATCCACGGCCGCGGGGCTCTTCTTAAACTCGGACGGCGTCATGCCGGTGATCGTCTTGAATGTCGTGACGAAGTGGTTATACCCCTTAAACCCGGCCTGCTGGCAGGCGCTGGAGACCGACGCGCCGCTAAGGAGCAGCAGATGACCGGCGTGGTAGACGCGGGTGCGGTTGAGATAGCTGATGATGTTGTCGCCCGTCTCCTTCTTGAACAGGAAGCTGAGGTGGTTGTAGCTCAGGTGGCAGTGCTGCGCGACGTCGCCGAGGTGGATGTCCTCCGCGTAGTGCAGGTTCATGTAATCGATCGCCTCGCGGATGCTCTGCGAAAACCGGCGCGCTGCGCGCGAGCTGCTTTGATCGCACAGCTCCGTAAAGCGGCCCATGAAGAAGGCCTCCGCCTGCGCGGGGACGCGCGGCACGTCCGGCGCGCCCTCCGCGGGAAGCCCCAGGGTCTGCCGCGCGCGGGAGAGCAGTGCCAGCAGGTTGTTGCATAGCTCTTTAAACGCATTGCCGGCAGGGGGCGTTTCAAAGAGCGTATGCAGGGTCTGACCGATGAGCGCCTTCTGCCCGTCGACGACCGCGAGCGTCAGCAGGGCGCTCTCGCGGGAGGCGAGGAAGGAGCGCGGCTTGCAGGCTGCGATCTGTAGGCGTCCTAGTAGCTTGTAAGCGCCCTGAATATGCGATATGTCCGGGCAGTATTGCGGGCTGGAAAACGTGAAGCGCGCGTTGTGATATTTGAGCAGCGCTTTTTGTAAAAGCTGCGCCTTTTGCGAGGCGAGGGCGGCGTCCTTTGCATGATCCTGTCCTTCCGCGCATGGCAGCAGCAGCACGAGCTCCCCGGCGTCTGGCGCGCAGGCGGAGGCGCTCGCGACGCCGTTGAGGATATGGCGGCAGGTCTGCAGGATGCTGCGCTGCTGCGCCTCGATCAGCGGGCGTTCTCCCTGATAGGCGGCGTAGAGCAGGTGGCCGCGCAGGTCGCCTGCCGCGCGCCCCGTGAGGGCGGCGAGCAGCCGCTGCTCCGGATCGTCCCCGCGCGCCTCGCCGGCGGAGCAAAGGCCGTATTGGGCGAGCAGCTGCACGACGCTTTCCGGGCTGATTTCATGCTTGAGCAGGTAGTCCGCCGCGCCGAGCTTGAGCGTCTCGCGGACATAGGGGAAGTCGGAGTAGCTGCTGAGCATGATGCACAGGATCTTTGGATAGCGGGATCGCAGGTTCTGCAGCAGCTCGATGCCGTCCATTTCGGGCATGCATACGTCGATGAACGCCACGTCGGGCTGTACCTCGCATAGCTCCAGATACGCGAGCGCCTCGCGTCCGTTGTGCGCCTCGTAGGCGATGCGAAGGCCGTGACGCCCCCAGTCGGCGAGCGCGTAGAATGCGTTGAGCGATAGAAAGTCGTCGTCCACCAGCAAAATCTGCTTCATTCGGAACGCTCCTTCGTCAGATAGGGGAGAGATATCTGCACGGTCGTGTACTTGCCGGGCTCAGAAAAGAGATGGAGGCCGAAGCGCTCGCCGAACCGCATTTGGATGCGCCGCCGCACGTTGTGAATGCCGATACCGGAAAATCGCCGCTTGTCGGTGTTGCGCTCCTGGCACAGCAGCGCTTCGATTTGCTCGCCGCTCATCCCCTGGCCGTTGTCCGTGACGGTCAGAAAGAGGGTGTCGGCGTTTTTTTGCGCGTGGATGCGGATGGCGCCGTCGCTCCTGAAATCGGCGATGCCGTGGATGATGGCGTTTTCGACGATGGGCTGCAGCACCATCGGCGGCAGGAGGCAATCGTATAACGCTTCGTCCACCTCTACGTCCAGCGTGAGGTCGTTAAGATATTGGTATTGGCAGATCTCGAAGTAATTGCGCACGTACTCGACCTCCTGCCTGAGGGGAATGAGCGCCTCCGTATTGCTCAGCGCCGCGCGCAGCAGCCGTATGATCGCGGCCGTCAGCCGTTCGATGTGGTCCATCCCCTGCATCGAGGCGAGATGGCGCACGCTGTTGAGCGCGTTGTAGAGAAAATGGGGGCTGATCTGCGCGCGCAGCACCTGGATCTCCAGCTCATGCTGCACGCGCTCGCGTTCCTGGTTTTCGCGGATGAGCGCGTCGATATGCGCGGCCATGTGCTTGAACGTCCGGCTCAGCTGGCCGAACTCGTCCTGCGTGGGGATCACCGCGACGTCCGCATAGGCGCGCTTTTCGACGAGGCGGATATTGCGTTCCATGACCTCAAAGCCGCGGACCACTTTGCGCGAGAGCCCGAGGCTGAGCCCAAAACCGGCGATGAGCGCGAACAGCGCGGCGGGCAGCAGCCAGGGGACGAGCTGCGCGAGCTTTTCCGAAAAGCGTATCGATGGGAAGACCATGGCGACCGTTAGCCCGTTTTGGGCGGAACGATGCGCTACGCTGTGCAGCCCAATGAGCCCGACTCCCTCGCGGCTTTGCAGGTAGGCGTTTAGATGCTCCGCCGCCGCCACCCCATCCGAATAGCTTCTGAACACGTTGCCGTCCGTGTCGAGCAGCACGAGCCCGCTTTCCGGCATGAGCAGGCCGTAACAGAGGCTGTCAAATGCGTTGTTGAGGATTTGGGAACACAAATAAGCCGAGGTCCCATCCCCCAGGGTGGAGGCGGAGACGTAAAACGCGGAGCGCTTGTAGAGCAGCAGCCGGTTCAACTCGTCTGCCTCCAAAGCATAAGGGTCCAGCGTCGTATAAAAACTGCCGTACTGTAGCGTTTCGCTGGGGCTCTTTTGCAGCAGCATGCCACTGATGAGGTTGAATTGGCTGCGCCCGCAAAAGCGCAGCATGTTCTGCGCGGCGTGATACGCTTCAAACCATTCGTAGGACGGCATGCTCGCATGCGTATCGTATAAAAAGGGATAGATGTTTTCGCTGGAAAAGAGGAGCACGTGCGTTTGGGCGATGTTGTCCACCAACGCGTCGATTTGGCTGCTGATGGTATCCACCGCGCTCTGCCCGTTTTGAACGGAGACCTGCGTAATCTCGTTCATGGCGCTGAACGAATATGCGATGATCAGGAGCGTGGAGATGAGCAGGACGGACAGAAAGATGGAGACGAATACGCGCGCGGGGATGCTACGCCGCACGTCAAAAAGGGAATACAATTTTTGTGTTGTTGGCATGGGGGACACCTCGATTTCGTTGTGTGGGATACGAAATTCTAACATAATGGCTCATAATCCGCAATCGATCAGCGGCGTGCTGACCAAAGACCGAAAAAAGCGATAGAACAATCGTAAATTATAGGGTGGTTTTGCGACGGCCAAAAAGTTAACATAACGCTACCGCAGAACCCCAGGACGTAGCGGGGTTCAATAAGAAACGGGAGGCATGGATATGAAGAAGACCCTAAGCTGCTTGCTGGCGTTGGCGATGCTGCTCACGACGTTGACCGCGTTCGCGGCGCCCGCGTTTGCGGCGCCCGCGCTCGCTGAGGAGAAAGACCTGGTGGCGCTAGCCAAAGCGGACGCCAACTTCAACCCGACCGGCTACCCGATCGTCAAGGAACCGGTGAAGAAGACGATCATGATCAGGAAGCCCGCGAACATCGCGGACCCCGCCGAGATGGAGACGCTGAACTACATCGCGAAGCTCATGAACGTCGAGATCGAGTGGGTCGTCGTGGGCGCGGACGGATGGGCCGAGCGCGTAAACCTGATGTTCGCCTCCGGCGACCTGCCGGACATCATCATGAAGGGCGATATCAAAAACCTGGCCCGCGTGGTCGAAGATGGCCAGCTCGTGGCGATCGACGATCTGATGGCCGAGTATTCCACCGGCCTTAAGCCCCTGCTGGAGCAGTATCCCGCCGTCGACGCGGCATCCCGCTCTGCGGACGGCAAGCTGTACGCGCTGCCGGGCTTCAATACGCTCAGACCCAACCTGACCAGCCATCGCAACCTGTGGATCAACAAGACGTGGATGGACAACCTGGGGCTTGAGATGCCCGCCACCACGGCGGAGCTGCTGGACGTGCTGCGCGCGTTCCGCGATCAGGATGCCGACGGCGACGGCAACCCGAACAACGAGATCCCCTATACGGTCGAGGACTCCGGCGCGCAGCATAACGGGCGCCCCGACATCATCGCGGGCCTGTTCGGTCTGTACCGCAACTTCGGCTATGACAACGTGAACCTGATGGACGGCAAGGTCGGCTTCCTGAAGACGAACGATATCTGGAAGCAGGTGCTCGAGTACATGAACGTCATGTACAAGGAAGGCCTGCTGGACAACGAGGTCTTTACCCAGACGAGCGACATGTCGATCGGCAAGATTTCCAGCGGCAACATCGGCGTGTTCGGCCTCAGCTCGGACGACCTGTTCACCACGGTAAGCGAGAACTACGTGGCGCTCGCGCCTGTCAAGAGCGAGAGCGGCCTGGAGCCGGTCATCGGTCTGGAATCCAACTCCATGGGCTCCAACACGTTCATCACCTCTGCGGACGAATCCCCGTGGATCTCCTTCCGCCTGCTCGACTACTTCTTCACCTATGAAGGCTCGATGACCGTCGGTTGCTTCAACGAGGACCTGATCGGCGTGACCTGCCAGAAGACCGAGGACGGCCGGTGGGACTACTCGGAAGAGATGCTGGGCGACGAGCGCGGCGTGGCCGTGGCGGTCGGCGAGGCGTGCCCGCTGCCGGGCGGCGGCTTCGGCTACTGGCGTCACGAGGACAACTCCAATTACATCTACAGCCGCAAGGTGCAGGAGAACGTGCCGGCCTGGGAGCCCTATTACCAGAAGGACGCCGTGTACGCGGCGCCGCAGTTCGACTCCGAGACTGCGGATCGCCTGCTCGAGATCAAGGCGGATCTGGACGTCTACGTTAACGAGTGCCAGGCAAAGTTTATCACCGGCGAGATGGGCTTTGACAAGTGGGACGAATACGTGAAGACCACCGTCAAGCTCGGCGCCGACGAGCTCGTGGGGTACTACCAGGCTGCTTACGACGCGATGCAGTAAACAAAGCCGGGGCGGCGGTCCATCCGCCGCCCCTGTTTGGAGCAAAGGAGAAGAAAGATGGTTTCATTCAAACCTGACCGGAGAAGGACGCTGGGGCGCAGGGTCTGGGCGGCGAGGGAGCTGTACCTGCTTCTCCTGCTTCCGATCGTCTGGTATTTTGTCTTCAAGTACATCCCGATTTACGGCGTGCAGATCGCCTTTCGCGACTATAGGCCCGTGCGCGGCTTCTTCGGCAGCGAATGGGTCGGCATGAAGCATTTCGAACGCTTTTTTCATTCCTTTTACTTCGAGCGCGTGGTCGGCAATACGCTGGTCATCAATTTTGTCAGCCTGCTCGTAGGCTTCCCGATCCCGATCGTGTTTGCGCTGCTGCTCAACGAGATTCAAAATGTGCGCTACAAGAAGCTTTTGCAAAACGTCACCTACATCCCGCACTTTCTCTCCGCGGTGGTGTTGGTCAGCATCCTACAGCTCATGTTCAACCCCAATACCGGCGTTTACAACATGCTCAGGGCGCAATTCGGGTTGGGCACCACGAACTACTTTGCGACAGCGGGCGCCTTCAAGCCGATGTACATCCTCTCGGGCCTGTGGCAGAACATGGGCTGGGATTCGATCCTCTACATCGCCGCGCTGGCGGGCATAGACCCATCGCTGTATGAGGCCGCGACGATCGACGGCGCCTCGCGCATGCAAAAGATCCGCTACATCGCCATCCCCAGCATCATGGGCACCATCACCATCATGCTGCTGCTGCGCTGCGGCCAGATCATGAACATCGGCTATGAGAAAGTGCTGCTCATGCAAAACGACCTCAACCGCGCCAGCAGCGATGTGATCTCGACCTATGTATACCGCGTGGGCATTTTGGAGGGCAATTACTCGTATTCGACGGCCATCAACCTGTTCAACTCGCTTTGCAACATCGTCCTGCTCTTCTTTGCGAACCTGCTCGCGAAGCGCATGGGCGGAACCAGCCTTTGGTGAGAGGAGAGGGAAACGTGAAAAAGTCAACCGCCATTCGGGAGACGAAGCGCGACCGGGTCTTCCTGGGCATCCTTCTCGCGGTTTCGCTCGTCATATTGATCGTCGAAATCTATCCGCTGATTTACGTGCTCAGCGCGTCGTTCAGCTCTTCAGACGCGATCTCCTTGGGCAATGTCTATCTATGGCCGGTGGAGCCCAATTTGAAGGGCTATGAGATGCTCATGGAGAATAAAGACATCCTGATGGGCTTCAAGAACAGCTCGCTCTATCTCTTCGTCGGCACGGCGATCAACATGCTGCTCACGACGCTCATGGCCTATCCGCTCTCGCGCAAGGAGCTGCCGGGCCGCAACATCCTGACGCTGTTCGTGGTGCTGACGATGTACGTGCAGGGCGGCCTGATCCCCACGTATCTGCTGGTGGGCGACCTGCACATGGTCGATACGCTGTGGGGCCTCATCCTGCCCAACGCCATCGTCACGACGAACATGATCATCATGCGCACGTACTTTCAAAGCTCCATCCCGGAGACGCTGCACGAGGCGGCGGTGCTCGACGGGTGCAACGACACGCGCTACCTGCTGCGCATCGTGCTGCCGCTGTCGATGCCGATCATCGCGGTCGTGGGGCTCTACTACGCGGTGGGGCACTGGAACAACTACTTCGACGCGCTGATCTACCTGCGCTCGAGCGAGAAGCAGAGCCTGCAGCTGGTGCTGCGCAACATCCTGCTCGCCAACCAGGTGAACGCGGGCGACGGCTCCTATGCCGAGAGCTCCAAGCTCGGCGTCACGATCAAGTATTCCGTCATCGTCGTCAGCTGTATCCCGATGATGATCGCCTATCCGTTCGTGCAAAAGTTCTTCGTCAAGGGCGTGATGATCGGTGCGCTGAAGGGATGAGGGCGTGCAAAGGGGGACTGCGTCCCCCTCCGCTGCCACCCCCCTGGGGATTCGGCCTCAAAATCCTGCGGGATTTTGCGGGCGGCCTCAGGTGCGGGTACCCTTTTCGCTCCGCTATCGCTGCGCGAAAAGCGCGCCATCGCGCCGCGCATGTCGCCGCGATGGATTGCATTTGGGAAGGCTGCGGCCTCCCCAAGCCCCTCCGGGGGCGCGCTCGCTTCGCTTGCGCGTAGAATCCGAGGTGCCGCCGCAGATGTGGGTGCTTTGCTGTGGTGTGAATTATGGATTTTTGAAGAGATAACAGAGGAGGAAACCCCATGGACAGGACAGAAGCATTCGATAAGACGCTTTCGCAGTATAAGATCGACAAGGTATCCTTTTTTCGTTTCCGCGCGCGCTATCCGCGCCTGCACGGCAAAAACGCGCGGCTGAGCTACCACGGCTTCGGCGGCGAGGTCACCGTCGCCAGGCTCTACACCGACCAGGGCGCCTGTGGATGGGGCGAAATCAGCACGAGCCTTGCGGAAGCGAGGGCCGCGGCGGAGCGCGTGACGGGGAAATGCCTGACGGACGTCTTTTCCGCCGGAACGGGCATCTTGGACGTCGCTCTCAAGGCGCTCGATATCCCCCTTCACGACCTGGCGGGCGTGATCCTCGGCATCCCGGTAAGCCGCATGATCCGCGAGAGCGCTTCGCCGAGGATCCGGGTATACGACGGCGCGATCTACATGAACGACATCATCCCCGAGGACAGGCCCCAGGGCGTGGGGCAGGTGCTCTCAGACTGTGCGTATGACTACGCGCTGGGGCACCGCACGCTGAAGATCAAGATCGGCCGCGGCAGCATCTGGATGGAGCACGACGCGGGGCTTGCGCGCGACATCGAGGTCGTCCGGCGCATTCACGAGGCGTTCCCGGATGCGGGCCTCATGGTGGATGCGAACGACGGCTACAGCGTAGAGGACGCCGTCGCATTTCTGGAGGGCATCGGCGACGCCCCCCTCGTCTGGTTTGAGGAGCCCTTCCGCGAGGAGGAGGGCGCGAACAGGCGTCTGCGCGCGTATCTTGACGTCAGCAGGCCGGGTACGCTGATCGCGGACGGCGAATCGATGACCGACATCCCGCTGCTGCGGGACCTCGCGGGCAAGGGGTTGCTCGACGTGTGGCAGCCCGACGTATGCGGCTACGGCTTCACCGCCTGGCGCACGCTGATGCGGGAGATCGAGGAGAAGGGCTACCTCGCCTCACCGCACGCCTGGGGCAACGTGGTCAAGACGCACTACTGCGCGCATCTGGCGGCCGCCTATCCGCACCACATCCCCTGCATCGAGGCGGTATTGGGCGAATCAGAGGGCGTAGATTACGGTGGCTACGCGCTGCTAAACGGCATCATGACCCTGCCGGAGAAGCCGGGCTTCGGCATGGACCTCATTTGGGCGCCGGAGGTCTAGGCAACTGCGATAGACAAAAAGAGAGTAAGCCATTCAAAAGAGTATGAAGTGCTGTATTTTCTCAAAAAACCGATCACCTGTACCAGGTGACCGGCCTTTTTTATTCATTGTGATCATTCTTTAACCGTTTTATACCAATCATTGGCCTCCAGTGTCATTTGCTCGCCGCCATTCTTATACCAGGTGTCGACGAAACCGTCGAACGCATCCAGAGACGCTTCGCCGCGGATGATCTTGATAAAGAGCTCGTCCTGCATCTTTTTCAGCTCGTCCTTGTATTTTGCTTGGGAGGCGAGGGGGACGAGGAGCTCGTCGCTAATTGTTCCGATGTCAAAGCCCTTTTCATATGCCCAGTCGATGCGCGGCTGCGCGCGTTTGTAAGTGTATTCGGGGGCCTCTAGGCCGGATACGATACCGAGACGGGCCACTTCCTTGGAGTCATAGCCTTCCAGCAGACCTGGGAAGCCTGTTTCCGCGTCAAAGTCCCACATCTTGCCCTTGATGCCGAAGATGGATTCGAGATAGTTTTCGTAGGAGCTGCTGATCTCGTCGTATATCTGCAGTACCTTCGCAAATTTTTCTGGATCGTCTTCGAGCTGAACGCCAAAGCCGACCGTAGAAGCTGCCGCGATTTTAGATGCGCCCTTCATGCCGCGCAGGCCTTCGGGGCCGGTGACCGGTACGCCGAATTGCAGGTTTTCGAGCGCCACAGGGTTGACCTTCTGGAGTTCCAAATAGCATTCGCTCTTGCTGTCGCCTGGATAAAAGACAGGCTTCCAATGGTAATAGTCCCCCAGGCACGTGAGACCGATACGGTCGTTCATAAAAGAATGCGAGAAGGCGTAATAACCGCCCTGGTTTTCACCGGTGACAAACTCAGGATCCAGTACGCCGTCCTGATACCACTTGGCGAGCGTCGCCAGCGCCTGCTTGATCTCAGGCTGCACGCCGCCCCAGACCAGCTTGCCGTCGCGTTCCTGCCAGATATCCGGCAGGTAGCCGTACGCGCCATAGACCATTTCCATGCCGGTCTGGCTGATTCCGTAGGTATCCTTGGCGCCGTTGCCGTCCGGGTCGTCGTTCGCGAAGGCATAGAGCGCCTTTTCCATATCCTCCAACGTCTCGGGGTAGCTATCCCAGCCGATCCTCTTCAGCCAGTCCCCGCGCCACACGATGGCTTTATGAAAATTGTTGGAAGTAACGCTCGGGATACCGTAGTTCTTGCCGCCCACGCTCGTATAGCGCAGCACGTGGTTTTCATCCTCGTTTACGTACTCGTTATAAATGAAGGGCGCATTTTCCTTGAGGAATTCGGGCTTAAGCTCAGCTAGCAGATCCTGATCGACATAGGCATAGAGCTTATCCAGACCCTTGATGTCGATGATGTCTGCAATCTCCTGGGCTGCGAAGTACGTACTGACCATCTCGTCCCATTTGTCGCGCTCGACGTACCAGATTTCAAAGTTCACACCGTACTTATCGGACATGTACTTGAGAATTTCGCCATCCTTCTCGGGCGGGGCAATGTAGTCGCGCATGATGGTGATGGTGATTGGTTCATCCGCGACGGCCGTAGATGCCAACAACGGCAGAATAATCGCAAGAACCAACAGGAACGATAACATTTTTTTCATAGACATAACCTCCAATTATTCATTTGATTGTTCATACACCCACCGAACGTGTGTAGGAAAAGGCGCCGCCGCTTTCCCCCTCTCTATTTCCAGACATAGCAGGAATTCCTCACGGAGAATATGATCTCCGCTATTTGTGTTCAACCCTTGAGCGAGCCCACCACCATCCCCTTGACGAAGTACTTTTGCACGAAGGGATATACGCATACGATCGGGATCGTGGCGACGAGCGTCGTAGCGGCCTTGATCGTCTCCGGGTTCGCGGACATCGATTCGTCCGCGGCGGCGCCGAGCAGCATCATATCGTCCGACCCTTCGAGAACAATCCGCCGCAGCACCAGCTGGAGCACCTGCTTCTTGGGATCCTTGAAGTAGAGCATGCTGTCGAACCAAGCGTTCCAATGGCTGACCGCGATCCACAGGCACAGCGTCGCGATGATCGGCAACGAAATTGGCAGTATGATGCTAAAGAGGATGCGAGCTTCGCCTGCCCCGTCGATGCGTCCGGATTCGGAGAGCTCCTCTGGCAGCCCCATGAAAAAGTTACGGGCGATGAGCATGTTGTACGTATGGATGAGACCCGGCAAGATCAGCACCAGGAAGTTGTCATATAGGCCGAGTTGCCGGTTGACAAGGTAAGAGGGAATCATTCCGCCGGAGAAGAACATGGTGAAGACGATCATCGCAGTCCAGAATTTTCGGTTGGGGAAATAACGCTTGGATAGCGCGTACGATGTCATCACGGTCACCGCTACGCCCGCAGCCGTTCCAAGGCATGTACGGAGCACCGTATTCATAAAACCGTACTTGATATAACGGTTTGCAAGGACGTTGATGTAGTTGTCCAGAGTCATCTTAGGCGGGATGAAATAACCCTTGGTCAGCGATACCTCCGGCGAGGTGATAGACAGCATCGCCAGGTAAAACAGCGGATAGATCATCGCCGCGCAGAGGAGGACGAGGAACAGGTGATTGAAGATGTCAAATGTGCGGCTGCCTGCGCTGGGCTTGAATGTCTTGTTTATCATGCTTCATTCGCTTCCTTCCAGATGCCGCCGGCCTTACCAGATGCCGTAATCGTTTATCTTATTCGCGATCTTGTTGGTGGACAGGATCAGAATCAGTGAGATAACGTTTTTAAAAAGCTCAACGGCTGTCGCAAACCCAAATTCCATCTTGACCAGACCGCGCCTGTACGTGTAGGTGCTTAAAACGTCTCCGACGCTGTACACCGCTTCATTGTACAGGTTGTAGACCTGATCAAAGTCGTCGTTGATGATCTTTCCGACTGCGAGGATCAGCATGATGGTAATGACCGGCGAAAGGCTGGGCAGCGTGATGTAGCGTGTACACTGCCATCGTGTCGCGCCGTCCATATGAGCGGCCTCGTAAAACTCCGGATTGATGCTCGTGAGGGCTGCCAGATAGACGATGGACTCCCAACCGACGCTGCGCCAGATATCTGTTAAGACCAAGACGCTGCGGAAATATTTCGCATCTCCTAAAAAATAAATGGGTTTTCCGCCGAGCGACTTGATCAGGATGTTAATCGGCCCGATCGAGGGGGACAAAAATTGGATGAAGATGCCTGCGAGGACAACCCAGCTCAAAAAATGCGGCAAATACGAGATCGTCTGAACCGTGCGCTTGAACCTGCTGCTGCGCACCTCGTTTAGCAGCAAAGCGAGCAAAATCGGCGCCGGAAAGCCCAGCAGGAGCTTCAGCCCGCTGATGATAAACGTGTTGCGCAGCACTTCCCAGAAGCTTCCCATGGTAAAGAGCGCTTCAAAGTTCTCCAGACCGACCCAGGGGCTGCCCCAGATGCCCATGCGGAACTTATAGTTTTTAAAGGCGATCTGTACGCCGTACATGGGCAGGTACTTAAAAAACACATAATACAGGATCGCCGGCACGAACAGGAGTACGAGGTAGCGCTGCTTCCAATAAATCATAAGCAGGGAATCACGCTTCAGCGGACAAAACGACGTCTTTTTATCAATATGCGCCATATGAACCTCCAAACAATCCGGTATTACAAAGCGATATGCGCTACATCCACGCGCGCGTGCAGCTTTGTGGACTTGTATGCTGCGACCGCGACTTCTAACGCGCGCGCGCCGTCCACACCGGAGGCGCAGGGCTTGCGGCCGGTGCGGCAGACCTGTACGAACTCGCGAATGAGCCCGGCATCTCCGTCCTCATTCCAAACGATGTCCTCAATCTGGTTTCCCTCCGCGTCGATCAGGTGGTTGACCTGCGCGAAGGCGCGCACGCTAAGCGAACCTTTCGTGCCGATGATCTCCATGTCTACCTGCGGCCAAATGGGGTAATTTTTGTGGTGCGCCCAGCTGCAGTCGATCGTCGCGATCGTTCCGCATTCCATCTCGACGGCGACGATGCCGCAGTCGTCGATGTGCTTGTCGTGGAGGAGCGAGCCGCTCTCGCAGTAGACGTTTTTAAACTCGCTGCCTGTGAAATAGCGCATTAGGTCCGCTAGGTGCACGGTATGATCCATTACGCCGCCACCGCCCGAGCGCGCGGGATCGATGAACCAGCCGCCGGGGAGCTTGCCGTGATTGATGCCCGTGATGCTCAGAATTTCGCCGATCTCTCCGGCGTCGATCGTACGCTTGGCTTCTACCATACTGGGGTTAAAGCGCATTGGAAAAGCGTTCATAATGCGCACCCCCTGCTCGCTCGCGGTTTTTAGCATCAGTTCGGCGGAAGCGAGATCGAGGGCGAAGGGCTTTTCCACCAAGATGTGCTTGCCTGCCTTTGCAGCGTCGACCGATATGGAGCGGTGATCCCTGTTATTCGAACAAATGATGACGCCGTCGATATTTTCTGCGAGTAATTTGCGATAATCGTCATAATGTTCTGTGCCAAAGCGCTCGGCCATTTGCGTGCCGCGGTATTCGTCCGCATCCGCTATCCCCCCGAGCTGCACGCCGGGGATGTCTAGTAACTCCCTCGTGTAGCTTGCCGCGTGCATATGTTCAAAGCTGATGACGCCGATTTTTATGTTCTTCATGCACAATGCCCCCTTACAGCGTGACCGGTTTGCCTGTTTGAGAAGATTCAAGCGCGGCGAGCGCGACGCGGAGCGCTTTGAGGGCTTCCTCGCCTGTGACCGCGGGGGCGGTATCGCGCGCTACACAGTCGATAAACTTTTGCAGCTCCTGCGTGTAAGGGTCTAGCGCGTCGGGGACCGGGGAAAGGTAGGCGGCCTGATGCACGCCCCGGGGCGCTGTCTCCAGCACGACCGATGCATCCTTCTGGCTGTCGTACTCCACTTGTGCTTTCGTGCCGACTACCTCATAAGCAGTATGGAAGGCGGATCCTTTGGGCAGCGCCCAGCTTCCCTCCACATGGGCGATAGCGCCGTTTTGAAGACGCAGGACGAGCAGGCAGTGCTCCTGGCCGGCTACTTTACCGTTTAGGCTCAGGGCGTATACGCGCTTTACGTCGCCGAAGCTATGCATAATCCAGTCCAGGTCGTGAATGACCAGGTCGAGGATGGGGCCGCCGCTCTTCTCATAATCCTGATACCATCCCTCCCAGCTCCAGGCGGGGAAAGCCTGGTTTCGCACCGTACGGATGAGCCTCGGCGTGCCGAGCCGGCCGGCGGCGGCAAGGCCGGCGGTATGCGCATAGTTGGGGAAAAAGCGCAGTACGTGACCGACAGAGAACTTGACGCCATAGGCCTTGGCAGCGGCGAGCATATCCAGGGCCGCTTCTTCGCTTCGGGCGATAGGCTTTTCACAAAAGACGTGCTTGCCCGCGCGCATGCCCGCGACCGCGTAGTCGCGGTGAAGGTAAGTCGGCAGGCATACGTCGAGCACGTCGAAGTCCGCCTCCCGAAGCATGCCGTCGAAGTCCGTGTAAACGGTCGCGCCATGCGTTGACGCAAGAACCTGCGCTTTTTCGGCAGAAAGGTCGCAGAAAGCGACGGGTTGTGCATTTGCGATGGCTTGATAGCCGCTGGCATGTATGCGGCCCATCGTGCCACATCCGACCAAGGCGATGCGAACCATGGGGGGAATCCTCCTTTGCATTTTTACATCCGTGTTCAGGCATGGCGGCGCGGTCTGTATAGCCGTAGAGAGAGGCGCTGGGCCAGCGTCAGCGCCCGGTCATTCTGACCTAGCAGGTTCATGGCGTGCGCGTCGCTTCCGGGCGAAAAGCACACGCCTCTTTGAGCGAGTGTAAGCACGGTGCTCTCGCGCGGGGTGCCCGTTGCTCCGTGCAGTTCACAGGCCTTGCCGCTCCTTGCCAAGGCCTCGGCGAGCTGATCGATGAACGTTGCGTTAAGATAACGCTCACAGATGGCGGCGCAGATTTGCTTTCTGCTCTCATAGGTGGTGTCGTCTGAGCGCATGGGCCCGATCGGCAGGTATCCCTCGGGGTGCCCCAGCACATCGCCCTCGCCTGCGGCCTGTGCGAGCAAAAGGCGCTTATAGGCGGCCCAATAGCCTTCGTTGAAGTAAGCACCCTTCTCAAACGGGCCGTCATAGCTTACGTAGTGCGGGCTGGTGATGACGATATCGCACATCTCCCGCACGCCTTTCGGCAAGCGCAGGCTGCCATCCGGACCGGTGCAGGTTTCGATGCCGCAGTATACATCGATCCCTGAGGCTTCGCCTGCCTGACGGATGCGCTCAAAGTGCGCGCGCAACGCCTCCAGGGTGTGCGAGACGGAGCGCAGCGATTCGCCGGGATCGAAAGGATCGAAATGATCGGTGATGGCGAGGCTTGTAATACCGCGTTCGGCAGCGAGGCGAACGACAGTTTCGACGGGTTGCGTCCCATCGGAAAAGTCTGAGTGCACGTGGTAATCTACCATGGAATATCCCCCTCTGTTGAGGTGACAATAGGAGTAAACCTCATTTGCCTATATACGATGAATGCTCAAAGTTCGGAATAACCGGATTTGCGCTTCCGTCGTTTCTTTTCTGCTATGTCTTAAAGGTTTTCTTGAATATTGACATCAAATTTTGACGGACTTAAAGATCTTCCTGTCCAGCACGAAGTGCGCCATCCCCCCGAGCGCCGCGTCCAGCCCTTGGCGGGAAGCGACGACCGCGAGATTTTGCGCGAAGGGCTTGAGCGAACGGGCCTTGAGCTGCCCGGCAAAGGCATGCTCGATGCTAGGAAGCCTGGAAAGCGGGCCGCCCAGCACCAGTACCTCGGGATTAAAGAGGTTGATGACGTTGGTGAGCGTGACGCTCAGGATGTCCAACTGCTCCGCGATCACCTGCGAGGCGGGCGCATCCCCCTCCAGGCTTTGGGTGACGAGGTCGTCGTAGCTCAGACGGCATAGGTCTGGCATCAGCCCGCCGTCCTCCTGGCGGCAGATCTGCGCGTAGCGGCGCAGGGCCGGTTGCTCGCCCAGCAGGGTGCCGACGCAGCCGACGGCGGAGCACTTGCACCGCTCGCCGTGCAGGTCCACGACGGTGTGCCCCAGCTCCATGCCGCAATTATCGGCGCGAAAGAGCTTGCCGCGCGTGATGACCGAGAGGCCGACGCCATTGTCGCACAGCACATAGGCCATGCTGCGTCCGCCGCCGACGCCTGCGAAGTATTCGCCTAGCAGCAGGGCGTCTGTGTCCTTGAAGACGTAGACCTCCATGCCCTCCCCGAGGCCCGCGTCCACCAGGCGCTGCAAGGAGATGTCCTCCGCGTATAACGCCGCGGAATAGGCGAGGCGCCGTCCGGTGTAATCGATGATGCCAGGCAGGCTGAACGCGACCGCCGTAACCTTGCGGCACAGCTCCGGTTCCTCGGCTTTAAATCGGCCGATCGCCTCGAGCACACCATCCTCCAGCGTCCTGGCGTCGTGAATCGGCATGGGCATCGCCCGATGGCGGATAAGCGTGCCGCATAGGTTGACCGCGCCCATCAAGATCCCCTTGGGCGTCACGCGCAGGGCGAGGATGCAGGCAAAGCCGCCGTTGAGGTTGTAGAGCATGGGCTTGCGTCCGCCGCTCGATTCGCCGAAGCGGTTTTCCAAAAGGAGGCCGTCTTGGACGAGCTCCTGAATCAGGCTGGAGACCGTGGCGGCGCTCAGCTTCGTCCGCTCGAGGAGATCGGCCTTGCTGAGCACGTCCTCTCCCTTGAACGAATTGAGGATATTCTGCTTGTTGATGTATTTGATCGTGTCCTTACCGGCCTTGACCATGGCTGTCGCCTACCTATCTTTGATGAATTCAATTCCAAATGTCCGGCAGGGGCGCGCAGGACGCGTCCCGCAGGCGCCCGATTTGCAGGCGCCGGCATAACGCGGGGAGAAAGTCTATGTTGTGCACGGGCGCTGTTTCCCGCCAACCGCGGCGAATGCCCGGCCCCGCCACGGCGGCGAACACGCGCTGACATTTCTCGTGCAGGCTGTCGTGCGTGGCGTGCAGTGCTGTCAGGTCCCGGTGCTCGGTGGAAAAGTGCGCGCCCTCCACGGGGCTGACGAGCATGTCCGCATACAGAGGCGTCACCCCGCGCGCGGCGAGCTCTCTGGATGTGAGCACTTGCTCAACGAAGGGGAGCGCGAGCAGCCGCGCCTTTAAGGCCTGCTGATCGACATCCGGCCGCTTGAAATAGACCTGGCATTGAATGTCGTGCGCGGTGAGCAGCGCGTCAAAGTCCGCGTCCGGCAGCGGCCCGACCGTATGGGGGACGACGCGCACAAGCCCGCAGGCACGAAGCGCATCGGCAAGCTCCGGGATGCGGCTTTTGCCCCGGCAGGAGATCATGCCGTGATCCGAGCACAGGAGGATCGTCCAATCGCCTTGCGCGTTGATAACGTCCAGCACAGCGCCCAGCATGCCGTCTATTTCCTCCAAGCGGCGCTGTACATTGCTCACCCGCTCGGCTTCGGTATCGGCATAGCAGGCGGGCGGGTTGTGCCCCACGCTGTCGAGATCGTCCACATAGAGGAAAACGGCGCGGGGGGATTCATCAAACCGCCAGCGCTGATCGCCGAACGTCAGCGTATCGTGCGTGAGCAGCTCGAGCAGCAGGCGAAAGCGAGCGGCGTAGTCGCCGCCGGGCTGTACGTAGAGCGCGCGGGCGTCGCCGCGGGTCGCTCCCTTGTCCTCGAGGGCAAACTGCTGAATCGAGACAAAGGGAATGTCCTGCGAGCGCAGCAGCTCGCCGATCGTTTGTGCGTCATTGCGGCGCCGCATGGGGATGACGGCGTTTTGTGCGCGGTCATAATATTTGTCGCAGTTGCCCGTGCCTTGGCTGTAGCAGCCGCTGACGATCGCGCTTTGCATGGGATAGGTGATCGAGGGGATACCCGTAAGGCAACGGTCAAACGTGACGCCCCCGTTCATCAGCCGATAGAGCGCGGGGAACCGTGCGCGCGCGGCCGCAGTATGCAGGTAATACCGTCCAAAGCCGTCCAGATTGATGTACAGAAGCCTACCGCGCATCAAACATCGCCTCGATTATTTTAATGACTAAAAAAAGTTGTGCCTATAGCATACGATACTCCGCCAAAAATGTCAATAAAAAAGATGAAAAATTGCGCCATTTTAGGATTGGGGATCGAAATTTCTCAATAAAACGCACATCCTCGCCCGAATTCGCGATGACTTTTTTAAGTCACTGCGAAAAAGAAAGGTTTGGATGTGCGCTCATATTTTCTTAAAACCGCAGCGTTTTGCCTGCCGTACGGCAAAGGATCTCTCCGCGGCTCAACACGTGCACGCCGCCGACGAACACGTGGTCGATCCCCTCGGGCTCTGCGTTGGGGCGGCCGAGGCCTACGAAGCTCGCGCGGTCGCAGAGCGTTTGCGGGTTGAGCACGACGAGGTCCGCGTCGGCGCCGGGCTCCATGCGGCCGATGCCGGAGAGCCCGATCGTTTCGGCGGGCAGCAGCGTGGCGCGGGCGATGGCCTCCTCCCAGGTGAGCTCGCCGCGCTCGATCACCATCTTGCGGAAGTACCTCGGGAAGCTGCCTGCGATCTGCGGATGCCCCTCCCCGGGCTCGTAGGCGCCCGCGTCGGTCGAGGGCATGGCCAGGGGGTGGCGCAAAATGCGGTAGATGGCCTCTTCGTCGCCGGTGAAGACGACGGCGGAATCCTCGGTGTGCTCGCTGCGCACGTGCGCGTAGAGCGCCTCGTCCAGCAGCTCGCCGCGGTGCTCGCCCGTCGCCATGCGGATATGCCAAAGCTCGATGTTGTTGTCCTCCATAATATCCCGGTCAAAGAGCGCGGTGCCGATGCCCGTCGCCCAGTCGGTGTACATGCCGCTGTCCAGCCGGATGTCGAGCCCCTTTCGGCGCGCACAGTCTACGAGCGCGAGCGCTTCGTCCTCGACGCCCACGCCGTACTGGTATACGAAGTGCGAGATGAGCATGCGCGCGCCCGTCGCCCGGGCGATGGAGACGGCCTCTACCAGCGAGTACAGGTCGGTCTGCGTGCGCATATGCGTGTCGATGGCTACGATGCGCCCGCGCGCGGCGGCGATCTGACACAGGGGCAGCACCTCGTCCATGGAGCTGCCGGGGGCATAGCCAAGGCCGAGCGACAGGCCGCAAGCGCCCTCGTCCAGCGCCCTTTCCAGCATCCGGCACATGCGCTCGATCTGGCCGGGGGACGCGGGGGTGCGCGTGTCGTAAAGCCCCGCGTATCTGCGCAGCGTACAGGAGTGGCCCACCATCTCCGCCTGACGGATGACGTAACCGCGCTCATCCTGGCGATCAAAGAAGGCGCCGATGTCACAGGGGCTAAAGCCGCAGTTGCCCCCGATCGTCGTCGTGATGCCCTGGCGCAGGCTCAGCTCGCCGGTGTACGCGTCGCCGTCGAGGTGGCCGTGCACGTCGATAAACCCCGGGCACACGATGCGGCCGGTGGCGTCGAGCGTGGCTGCGCCCTCGAGCGGGTCGCGCGAAAGGCGGGCGATCCGCCCGTCTTTGATGCCGATATTGAGCTGGTTGTTTTGCAGCGTGCGGGGGTTGACGACCCAGCCCCCTGAAATCACCGTATCAAACATATGCATTCCTCAATATGTAGCGTCGATGTGCGGGTGCTTTGCACGAGGCGGGGCGCGCCCGCGCCCTGCAAAACACTCACGGAAGATAAGGCCGCAGCATCGGGGAGGCCGTGCAGCCTCCCCGATTTGCTGTTGCCGTGCCTTAGAACGTCAGCTTGAACTCGGTCCAGATATCCTGGAATTTGTTTTCGTCCGCTCCGAGGTCCTTTACGTACTCTGCGTCGCCGATGCGGTCGTAGATGCCGTTAAAGACCGTGTTTTCTTTGTAGGCGTCCGACAGGTAATCCTGCGCGGCGGCGTTGGGGGAGCAGTAGTACTGCCATTCGGCGCAGGTCGCGGCGATCTGGCCGTCCAGCAGATAGTTGATAAAAGTGTTCGCGTTTTCAGGATGCGGCGCGTTCGCGGGGATGAACATGCCGTCGATGCCAAAGCCCAGGCCCTCCTTGGGCCAGACGACCGCAAGGTCCGGGTTGGCGTCCAGCGCGAGCGCCACGAAGGGCGTGAACGTGTAGGCGACGGAGATGTCGCCGGAGACGAGGGAATTGTGCAGGTTCTCATACTCGAGCATGTGCACGTTCTCGCGGATCGCGAAGAGCTTTTCCTTCGCCTGCGCCAAAACCGCGTCGTCCGTCGTGTTCATCGACTGGCCCATAGAGAGCAGCACCATGCCGATGGTGACGCGCGCGTCGTCGATCAGGCCCAGCGAATCCTTAAGGGAGGGATCCCACAGGTCTTCAAAGCCGTCGATCTCGATCTCGACCATGTCGGGGTTGTACACGATCAGCGGGATACCGCTCATGTAAGGGGCGACGTACTCGTTGTCCGGATCGAAATACTGCGAGGTAAACACGGGGTTCAGGTTGGCGTAATGGGGGATCAGGTCCTTATTCAGCTTTTGCATCAGGTTTTCCTGACGCGCGGTGTTGAGGATATAGTCGCTCGCCAGCACGATGTCGTACTCGCTGGCGCCGTTTTCCTGCAGCTTCTTGAGCATCTCTTCGTTGGTGGAGAACGGAGCGTAGTTGACCTTGATGCCCGTCTCTTGCTCGAAAGGCTTGATGACGGTTTCGTAGTCGATGTAGCCGTCCCACGAGAAGACGTTGAGCACCTTTTCTTCCTCGGCCAGCGAGACGAGCGAAATCGTCAGCATCGACAGCGCGAGCAGGAGGGATAGCAGTTTTTTCATGTTCGTTTCTCCTTTATTTTTTATCATCATCCCGGAAACCGGGTTGAATCACTAAGGGGAGGTTACAGCCCGGCGGCCTGGCGCTCGTCGCGCTCCTTCTTATGGCGCGCGTACGCCTGCCCCAGCTGCGCGACCGCGACGACCAGGAATACGACGCCCAGCAGCAGCGTGCACAGCGCGTTGATCTCCGGCGTGCCGCCGTTGCGAAGCCCGGTGTAGACCTTGAGGGGCAGCGTCGTGGTGGTCGCCCCCGTCACGAAGAAGGAGATGACCACGTCGTCCAGGGACATCGCCAGCGCCAGCAGCATGCCGGAGGCGACCGCCGGGGCGATGAGGGGGAGCGTGACATCGAAGAGCACGCGCCAGGGCCCCGCGCCCAGGTCGCGCGCCGCCTCTTCGATGGCGGGGTCCATGCCCACGAGGCGGCTGCGCACGTTGATGTACACGTAGGGCACACAGAAGGTGGTGTGGGTGATGACGAGCGTCGGCATGCCCAGCGGGATGCCGATGGCGGAGAAGATCGCCAGGTACGCCATGCCCAGGATGATCTCCGGGATCATCATCGGCAGGGTCGAGAGCGTCTCCAGGGCCATCTGGCCGCGGAAGTGGTTCTTCGCCATGCCGATCGCCCCCAGGGTGCCGATGACGCCCGAAAGGCACATGGACCACAGCGCCAGCACGAGGCTGTTCTTCAACGCGTCGCCCATCAGCGCGTTGCCCAGCAGGCGGGAATACCACGAGGTGGTGAAGCCCTGCCAGGCGCCGATGGTGCGCCCGGAGTTAAAGGAATAGATGACGACCATCAGGATCGGCAGGTACATGACGGTCAGCACCAGCGTCAGATAGATGGGGGAAAAGACCTTGCGCTTTCTCTTCACTTAAAACACCCCCAGGTCGTTTCCGCCGGACTTGCGGTAGCTCACGAAGATCAGCGTCGTCACGGCCATGAGCAGCACGGACAGCGCCGCGCCAAAGGGCCAGTCGCGGCTCTTGAGCAGCTGGTCGCGGATGAGGTTGCCCACGAGCATGAGCGAGCCGCCCATGAGGTCGGAGACGAAGAACAGGCCCATCGAGGGCACGAACACCAGCACGCAGCCGGCCGAGATGCCCGGCAGCGTGAGCGGCAGCGTCACCGTAAGGAACGCGTACCAGGGCTTCGCGCCCAGATCGCGCGCCGCCTCCACGCAGGACCAGTCCATCTTGTCCACCGCGCTGTGGCACGGCAGGATCATGAAGGGGATCAGGCAGTAGACCATCGCCAGCAGCACCGAGCCGTAGCTGCCCAGCATCTTGACGGGCTTGTCGATCAACCCCAGCATCTTGAGGGCGGTGTTGACGGGTCCGTTGGCCTGAAGCAGGATCTTCCAACCGAAGAGGCGCACCAGCGCGTTAGTCCAGAAGGGTACGATGATCAGCAGCATGAGCAGCGTGCGCCATTTGGCGCTCGCGCGCGCCATGCAGTAGCCGAAGGGATAGCCGATGAAGAGGGATATCAGCGTCGTATAGAGCGCGAGCAGCAGCGAATTGGCGAATACCCGCACGTACGTGGGATCGAGCAGCCGCCTGTAATTGCTCAGGGTGAAGGCCTGCTGCACGGTAGAATTATCGCCCCGCGTCATGAACGAGAGCACCAGCACGTAGCACAGGGGGATGGCGACGAAGAGCACGGCGACCATCGTCAGCGGCACGAGGAACAACCGCGTGCCGCGCTTGCCCGCGGTCTTAGCTCCTGGCATGAGACGCACCTCCCACGACGCTGGCCTGCTCCGCGTCCCAGTACAGGTAGGCGCGCGAGCCCGTGGCCGGCGCTTCGTCCATACGGCCCGTGCCCGTGGCGGCGACGTCCAGCCCGGAGGGCAGCGTCACGTGCGTCACCAGCGCGCCGCCCGTGTAGCGGTTGAGATTGACGGTGCCGGCCAGCGAAAAGCCCGGCATAGGCTGGGTAGAGGCGTGCATGCGCTCGTTGCGGATGCACAGCGTAGCCTCTTCGCCGGGCGCGAAGCGCCCGCGCGAGAGCGCGACGCGCATCTTGCCGTCCGGGCAGGCGAGCGTCGCAAATCCACCCTCGAGGGATTCGACCTGCGCGTCCAGGATCGTGCTCTGGCCGATAAACTGGGCGACGTAGCGCGACGCCGGGCGCTCGAAGATGTCCTCCGGGGTGCCGAGCTGCTCAAAGCGGCCGCCCTGCATGACGGCGATGCGGTCGGACATGCCCAGGGCCTCTTCCTGATCGTGCGTGATGTAGATGAACGTGATGCCCAGCTTCTCCTGCAGGCGCTTGAGCTCGACCTGCATCTGACGGCGCAGCTGCAAATCGAGAGCGCCGAGCGGCTCGTCCAGCAGCAGCAGCGCGGGGTTGCAGCACAGCGCGCGGGCGATGGCGATGCGCTGGCGCTGGCCGCCGGATAGCTGGGCGGGCATGCGCTTTGCAAAGCCCTCCATCTGTACCAGACGCAGCATCTCGTAGGCGCGCTCGCGGATCTCCCCCTTGGCCAGGCCGCGCACCTTGAGGCCGTAGGCGACGTTCTTTTCCACGTTCATATGCGGAAAGAGGGCATAGTTTTGAAAGACCGTGTTGACGTTGCGCTGCTCGGGCGACAGGGCAGTGACATCCCGCCCGTTTAAGACGACCGATCCGGCGTCGGGCGTTTCAAGCCCCGCGATGATGCGCAGCGTCGTCGTCTTCCCGCAGCCGGAGGAGCCCAGCAGCGTGACAAATTCGCCTTTATAAACGTCCAGATCGATGCCGGCGAGCACGTCGCCCTCGCCGAACGATTTTTCAATGCCCCGCAGGGATAGGATGACTTCCTCCATGTCGGCTCCTTTGCGGGTGCGGCGCCGTAGCGCGCCCCGCCTTTCGCAATTTCGAGTAAAATCGTATGCTTTGATAAACGCGTTTAGTATAATCCATCTTTGGGTTTGCTGTCAATACAAAGTTTTGCGGGATTGTTTGCGCGGTTTAGTTGTAATAAACTTTTTTGCCGAGTGAACGCGGGGATCAAAAAAGGGGCCTGAAAGCGCTGGAATCTGCATAGGATGACGGAGAAAAAGGACGGGGGGAATATCATGCGAAAGACGGTTTCGAGTGTGCTGGCGCTCGCCGTGACGGCGCTGCTTGTGTTGGGGGCGCAGCGGCTGCTAGCCGTTCCCTCCGCGCCGCCGCTCTACGAGGGCACGCCCCGCCGTGTGCTGCGCATCTGGATAATCGAGGGATGGACCGGGTCGGACGCCTTTGTGACCAAGCAAGCCGCGGCTTTTGAAAAGGAATTCGCGGGCGTGAGCGTGCGCGTGCGCCGCGCGCAGCCGGAGGAGCTACAAAGCGCCGAGGCCGTGCTGCCGGACCTCCTGCTGTACGAGCCGGGCGTCCTTTCCGATCCCCAGGCGCTGCTCACGCCGGTCGTGGGCGAAACGGGCATCCGTCCGGAGATCGAGGCGAGCGGGCGCTTTCGCGACGTGCTTTACGGCGTGCCGCTGTGCATGGGCGGCTACTGCGCGCTGACGAACACGGCCTATGCGGACGGGGCCTGGGCGCAGGAGGCGATCGCGGGCGCGATGCGCAAGGCGGAGGGGAAGAAGCAACGGCAGGTGTATGCGCTGCAGATCCCCTCGGACGGCGCGCGCTGCTTTTCCGCGGCGGCGCTATGCATGGGCGAGGCGAGCGAGGGGATCCTCTCGCGCCTGCCGGAGGGGGCCGCGGCGCCCGATGCGCTCGGCGCGAGCGCGCAGAAGGCCTATCAGGACTTTACACAGGGTAGCGCGGCCATCGTCCTTTGCACGCAGCGGGAGGTGCGCCGGTTCGCGGCCCTGCGCGAGGCGGGGAAAGGCTTTGAATTTACCGTGACCGCCCCGGAGCGTCCATATACGGATATGCTGCTGCTGGGCAGCGTGCTCAAGGGCGCGCCCCAGGGCGAGCTGGCTGTCGCATTCCTTTCGCGTCTCTTGCTTGAGGAGAACCAGAAGGCGCTGGGCGGATACGGTCTCTTTCCGGTGGTGGAGGGCGTAAACCCCTTTAGCGAGCGGGATACGCCGCTGCTGCATGCGGTCTTTGCGCCGCTGCGCTCGAGCGAGCTGCTCTGTGCGAACGCCTATGGCTGGGGGGCGCAGCAGTCCGCGCTATCGCAGGCCGCGCAGCTCGGGCTGCGCAGCGGCGGCGTCGACATCGGCTCGGTGCCGTTTTACTGAGGATCCGCGGGGAAAAATCTTGTATCGCCCGCGCAAATAGGGTACAATAAGGGCATTAAGAGTTGAGGAGACATCGGATGGACGGCATTTACGAGGCGCTTTCGCCCCTGATACCAAAGCACCGGCTGGTGATGGACGCACCGATGCGTGATTACACGACGTTTTGCGTCGGCGGCCCGGCCGACCTGCTCGTGGACGCCGCATCGCCCGAGGAAATCCGCGCGGTGCTCCTGGCCTGCCGCAAGACGGGGACGAAGCTGACCGTCGTCGGCAACGGGTCCAACCTGCTGGTGCGGGATGGGGGCATTCGCGGCGTAGTGCTGCGCATCGCCGATCATATGGCGGACATTCGCGCCGAGGGCCTCGATATCACCGCGCAGGCGGGCGCGACGCTCAGCGCGCTGTCGCACGCGGCGGCGCAGGCGGGCCTCGCGGGCGCGGTCTTCTGCTGCGGCATCCCGGGCACCCTGGGCGGCGCGGCGGTGATGAACGCGGGCGCCTACGGCGGCGAGATGGCGCAGATCATCCGGTGCGTGGATGCGCTGGATGGAGACGGACAGGCCGTGCGGCTGTGCCTAGAGGCGTTGGATTACGGCTACCGCCGAAGCGCGCTGATGGCGCGCGGCTTGATCGTAACGCAGGTCGAGCTGCGCCTTGAGCGGGGCGAGCGTGAGGCGCTTTTGGCCCAGATGACGGAGCTGAACCGCCGCCGCCGCGAAAAGCAGCCGCTCACCGTGCCCAGCGCGGGCTCGACGTTCAAGCGGCCGAAGGAAGGGTATGCCTCGCAGATGATCGACGAGGCGGGGCTGCGCGGCGCCAGCGTGGGCGGCGCGCAGGTGTCTGAGAAGCACACGGGGTTTTTGGTCAATACCGGCGGGGCGACGGCCAAGGACGTGCTTGCCCTGATGGCGCACGTACAGGATACGGTCGAGGCGCGCTTCGGCGTTCGCCTGGAGCCGGAGGTTCGGATTATAGGCGAGGAGTAAACTGCAAATGAGATACATGATCGTGACGGGGCTATCGGGTGCGGGCAAGACGGGCATGCTGCGCCATTTGGAGGACAGCGGCTTTTTGTGCGTGGACAACCTGCCGCCGATGATGATTCCAAAGTTTTTTGAGCTGTGCACCGCAGCCTCGACGCAGGTCAAGGCGGTCGCCATGGCGGTGGATATCCGCGGCGGCGCGTTTTTCGACGCGCGCGCGGTTTGCCGAATCGTGGAAGAGGCCCGGGACGCCGGATACCCCGTGGAGACGCTCTTCCTGGAGGCGTCGGACGACACGCTCATCACCCGTTACAAGGAGACGCGGCGCGACCACCCGCTGGCGGGGACGGAGGTGTCGCTCACCGAGGCGATCGCCCGGGAACGCGAGCTGGTGCAGCCCCTGCGCGAGGTGGCGACCTATGTGCTCGATACGTCGGGCCTGCGGCCGCGCCAGGCGGCGGCGCGCGTGGACAAGATGCTCTTTGAGGCGGGCACGCAGGGCCCGCGCATGCTCATCGAGATCCTGTCCTTCGGTTTCAAGCGCGGCATACCGCGCGAGAGCGACCTGGTATGGGACGTACGCTTTTTGCCCAATCCCTTTTACATCCCGGATATTTGCATGTATACGGGGCTGGAGGCGCCCGTTCGCGATTTCGTGCTGGAGAGCCCCGTGACGCAGGAGTTCCTCCAGCGCGTGGAGGGGCTGCTTGATTATCTGCTGCCCCATTACCGCGAGGAGGGCAAGCACCGCCTGATGATCGCCATCGGATGCACGGGCGGGGCGCACCGCTCCGTCGCGATCGCCGAGGCGCTGGGCGCATACCTGCGCGCGCAGGGATTGGCGGTGGATGTGAACCACCGGGACATCGAATTGGAGAAGCTGCTGTGGCAGGCGAAATGACGCAGGCAGTTGGAGGATAGTATGTCTTTCTCTTCGGATACCAAGGACGAGCTAGCGCGCATCGACGACGGAAGCGTCTGCTGTATGCTCGCGGAGCTGGCGGCCATTATCTCCATCAGCGGTACGATCGGCCTGATGAGCGCGGGGCGGATGCGCCTCACGGTCGAGAGCGAAAACGCCGCCACCGCCAGGCGCATTTACATGCTCTTTAAGCGTTTATTCGACGTACAGCCCGAGCTCACCACGCTGCGGCATACGCGCCTGGGCGGGCGCAACACCTACCGGCTGACGCTGCACGGCGACGAGGCGGCGTTCGTGCTGGAAGGGTGCGGCATCCTGCGGCGTAGCGAGCAGGGGCATATCGGCATCCGGCGCACGATCCCCAAGGAGATCGTCAGCCGCAAGTGCTGCCGGCGCGCGTTTGTGCGCGGCGCGTTCCTCGCCGGGGGCTCCATCGCCAACCCCGAGCGGGAGTATCATCTCGAATTCGTCCTGTCGGACGAAAACTTCACGTCGTCGCTCATGAAATTCCTAAACAAATACGATCTAAACGTGAAACTCGTTCACCGAAAAGGGTCCTATGTGGTATACTTAAAAGAGGGAGAGCAGATCGTAACCCTGCTATCCCTCATCGGCGCGCACGCAGCGCTGTGCGAGCTTGAAAACATCCGCATCCAGAAGGAGATCCGCAACAACGTCAACCGCATGGTCAACTGCGACAGCGCAAACCTGCAAAAGACGTTGGACGCTTCCACCCGGCAGGTCGAGGCTATCGAGTATATCCGCGACCGCTTTGGGCTGGAGAACCTGCCGCCCAACCTGTATCAAGTGGCAAAGCTGCGGCTCGATTACCGCGAGGTCTCCCTGCAGGAGCTGGGCGAAATGCTAGATCCGCCCGTGGGCAAGTCGGGCGTGAACCATCGCCTGCGCAAGCTGTACGAGTTTGCGCAGGAGCTCAAACAAGAATCGTAACGAGGAGGAATCCCCCATGATCCGTAAGGAAGTGACCATTCAAAACGCCGAGGGCCTCCAATCCCACCCCGCCGCGATGCTCGTGCAGACCGCCTGCCGCTACACGTCGCGCATCCTCATCGAGCAAGGCCCCAAGACGATCAACGCCAAGTCCATGATGGGCGTCCTCTCGCTGGGCGTCGGGTGCAACGGCAAGATCCTGCTGTGCATCGACGGCGAGGACGAGATCACCGCGATGGAGTCCATTACAAACCTGATCGATTCCGGGTTTAAGGCGCAGTGAAGGGGCTGCTGCGCCCGCGGCTGCCCGCTCAGCCCGTGCAGGCGTCGGAGCTGGATGCGCAGGCGCGCGATCTCCTTTTAGCGGGCGAGGACGTCGAAAACATGCATTTCACCGGCGTCACGTTTTCGGGCCTCGCGGGGAGACGGGCGGAATTTCGCGCATGCATGTTCGAACGGTGCGCATTCGAGCCCTGCGAAGGCGTGCGCTTCGGCTTCACGGACGCTGCCTTTTTGCACTGCGAGCTGTCCGGCGCGGACTTTTCGCAAAGCGCCCTGCAGCGCGTCCGGCTGGAGGAGTGCCGCTGCTTGGGGATTCGCCTGTCGGAAACCTTGCTCATGCATGCGGGATTCGTCAAATGCCAGATGCAGTATGCCAACCTGGCGCTGGCACGGCTGAAATACGCCGCCTTTGAGGCGTGCGGCCTCTCGCAGTCCTGCTTTTCCGAGGCGGAGATCAAACAGGCCGTTTGGGATCATTGCCAGCTCACCGAGGCGGAGTTCGTAGGCACGAAGCTCAAGGGGATCGACTTGCGGACGAACGAGATTTCCGGCATCGTGCTAGGCGGCCGCGGCGAGCTGGCGGGGGCGACCGTATCGCCGCTGCAGGCCTGCGATCTGGCGCGCCTGCTGGGGGTCACGATTCGCTCGGAAGAGGATGAAAAATAGCCCGGCTGATGGGCAGGGCCTGGGCAATACGATGCGACGGCGTGATGCTTTGACGATCACGCTGCAGCGTGTCGACAAAGTGGCGTATGCCACTTTGTCGAGTAAACGGGTGATTTTTTCGCTCCGCAAAACTGCGTTTTGCTCCGGAAAAAGCCCCGCCCGCCCGGCAAAGCCGGGCGATACGATTACAGTCTTGCAGACGGCTTTTGGTTTGCCGGGTTTCGATGGGTTTATCGACAGTCTGCAGCGTGATGCTTTGACGATCACGCTGTATTTTTATGCCATCGCGCGTAGAAACGCCGCTTTGTACCTTTGCTTTACGGCTTCTCCTGCATTTCCTGATGCTGTTCGCCCCAGGCGCACATCGCCTCCATAATGGGGTAGAGCGAGCGTCCCTTTTCGGTCAGGCTGTACTCGACCTTGGGCGGCACCTGCGGATACTCTTTTCGCAGCACAAGGCCGTCGGCTTCCATCTCCTTGAGCTGAACGCTCAACGTCTTATAGGTGATCGGGCCGATCAAGCGCCTGAGTTCGTTGTATCGAATGGTTTCGTGTTCGACGAGAAAATAGAGGATGACCAGCCGCCACTTTCCGCCGATCAGGGTTAAGGTGTAGCCAAAGGGCGTATCGGTCAAAAGCCGGATGTTTCCCTCAAACTCCTTCATGCTCATGGATACGATCCTCCAGGATAGTATGCGTCTTCAAAGTGCGTACTTGTCATAGGGCCGTCCTCATTGTATAGTAAAGGCACTTCGATGTAAAGAGTGCGAAGCGTTGCGCACGAGTATTGACGGGAGGGAATGCGTTGAAGGATATTTTAGTTGTCGTGGGCAGCGGCATGAGGAAGGGAAACACCGCACGGCTCGCGGACGCGTTTGCCCGGGGCGCCCAAGAGGCCGGGCATCGGGTGACACAGGTTTTTCTGGGCGATAAGACGATCAACGGCTGCAACGGCTGCAATGCCTGCCGGTGGAACAAGCCCTGCGTTCAAAAGGACGATATGCGCTCGATCTACCCGTTGTACGAGCGGTGCGATACGGTCGTCCTCGCGTCGCCGCTCTATTTCTGGACGCTATCCGCGCGGATCAAGGCATTTCTGGAGCGGCTGTACGCGACAGCTGCAGAAGACCCTGACCCGCCCCTGGGCCGCTATGAAAAGTATATGGAGAAGGATTGCGCGCTGCTGATGACCGCCGCGGACGATTTTTTCTGGACGTTTGAGCAGGCCGTATCCTATTATCGGTTCAACTGCGTCCGTTACCTCGGGTGGAACGACAAGGGCATGGTGCTGGCCGGCGGCTGCGGCGGCTCCCCGACGCCGCGCCATATCGAGGATACCGGCCACCTTGAGCGGGCGTATCAATTTGGAAAGAGCATTTAAGAGAATGAGAAGGCCTCCTGGCTTACGGGAGGTCTCTGCGTGTCGACAAAGTGGCGTACGCCACTTTGTCGAGCAAACGGGTGATTTTTTCGCTCCGCAAAACTGCGTTTTGCTCCGGAAAAAGCCCCGCCCGCCCGGCAAAGCCGGGCGATACGATTACAGTCTTGCAGACGGCTTTTGGTTTGTCTGGCTTCGATGGGTTTGTCGACAGTCTGAGGCCTCCTGGCATACGGGAGGTCTTTTGGTCGCGGAAAATGCTTTGAAATAAGGCGGTTGATTGTTTGCGCCTCGTTAATTCTAAAAAATATGAAAAAGAACCGCGCCGGGTGCTGGACACGCGGCGCGGGGCGTCGTACAATGTAGGCAGGAAGGTTGAGTACCTTTTGGCGGATTGCTCCGCGAGCAATTTCATACAGAAATCGCCCAAACAGGGTCCTAGCCTGTGGGCGGTTTTCTGTTACTTATCCTTTTTTAGTAGTAATACTACAAGGTCGCCCAGCGAGCGACTAGCCGCCCGGAATTTGGAGCGCAACGCGCGGAAATATCCGGCGGCGTACCCCGGCACGGAACGTGGCGGGGCGCAAACAAGGGATAAGATCATGAGGA
>JAEYAR010000024.1 GCA_023404715.1 Bacillota bacterium
ATCCTGTACCGTCGTGTGGTTCCCCAGGTCGTACAGGCGGTTATCCGCCGGTACGTCTCCCTGTGCTCCGTTCGGATGGTACGTGACGCTGTACTGCCTGTAATCCGGGATTTCGTCCGGCTCGCCCGGCGTCGTCGGGTCGATCGGCGGGTCGGTCGGGTCTACCGGCTGCGTCGGGTCTGTCGGATCCTCAGGATCCTTCGGCCCGTTCGCGTCGATCGCCCAGACTGCGTAGAGGTTCATGTCTCCCGTGATCTCCAGCCACTCGCCGGGTTGGATCAGGGTGATCGCGTCCTCTTCCGCCTGCGTCGTCACCGTCGCCGGGTCTACCTGCAGCGTCCAGCCGATGAACGTCGCGTCCGTCTTCGTCAGCGTGTTCTTATCCTGTACCGTCGTGTGGTTGCCCAGGTCGTACAGGCGATTATCCGCCGGTACGTCGCCCTGTGCGCCGTTCGGATGGTACGTGACGCTGTACTGCTTGTAATCCGGGATTTCGTCCGGCTCGCCCGGCGTCGTCGGGTCGATCGGCGGGTCGGTCGGGTCTACCGGCCCCGTCGGGTCTGTCGGATCCGTCGGATCCTTCGGCCCGTTCGCGTCGATCGCCCACACCGCGTAGAGCGTAATATCCTGTTCAGGCATCGTCAGCGTGTCATTTGCGCTGTAGATTCCTGCCGCCCTAGCTGTGTCTTCGTCGTCCTGTGTCGTAATCAGATCCGTTTGTACAAGGCTCCAACCGAGGAACACTGCATCCTCACGCACCAACGTGCTCTTATCCATTACGGTTACTGTTGCTCCGGACGGATACGCTCCATTATCGACCGGCTCTGCACCGGCAGTATTGCCGTTTCCGTCGTAAGTTACCGCATATGTGTTGCGCGTATAGTACAGGTTGATGATCAGTGATCCATCTCCGTGAATCGTAAAGTCGTTCGACTCCTCCGGGTTTGCCTTGGGCTCAGTGACCGTCTCCAAATAGGTATGTGTCACATAAACCTTCGGCTCGTAATTCGCCCTCGGCGCCGTCGTATCGGTTGTACCTACATAGGGAATGGTCGTATCCAATTCATAATCGCCACTTACAACTACGCCATTCTCTACTTTTTCTAGCCAGTGGTTGACCGTGTACGCCGTGTCTTCGTTCGCCGTCCACTGCGCTACGTACGTCGCGTCCGCCGTGACTTCCTCCGCTACCTTCGGCTCCCAGCCCGCGAACGTATAACCAGCCCTCGTCGGGTTCCCGATCGTCGGCGTGTTATCTCCGTAGTGCAGCTTCTCATAGACCAGCTGCTCTTCGCTCGCGCCTCCATTCAGGTCGTACGTCACCGTGTACTCGATGTACGTCGGCGTCCACTGCGCCACGTATGTCGCGTCTCCGCTCACCGTTTCCGCGACTTCCGGCGCCCAGCCTGCAAACTCGTACCTGTACGTTCCGTCCGACGCCCTCGTCGGGTCCCCGATCGTCGGCGTGTTATCTCCGTAGTGCAGCTTCTCATAGACCAGCTGCTCTTCGCTCGCGCCTCCATTCAGGTCGTACGTCACCGTGTACGAATTAATCGTGTTTGTAACCGTCAAGCCCTCAATTTTAGTTGTATAGCCTTCGACTTCCGCTTCCTCGACCGAATACTCTCCTTTTAAAGGCATACCTGTATACGTGTACGTCCATTTGTTTCCGTCTTCGGAGACTTCCGGTTCAGGCTGCGTTCCGACTATTGTTCCATCATTTTTTAACGTCAGCTTGATCGTGTCCGGCCGCTTTTTATGCTGATCGGACTCGTCATGCCAAATTTTATTGACCGTAACATTCTTTGTATCCAACTTATTGGTAAAAGAAATTGAATGCTTCGATCCTTCCTCCTTAAGCTCAAAGGAGTGTTCATTTCCCTGCTGCAGCTCATTCCCATCAAATATATATGATGTTTCATAGCCCTTGCTATCTGTCTCCTTAACAGAATACCGTCCTAGGGGAAGTGCTTTGAAAGAAACAGAATCTCCATGCTTAACATTCGAAAGCACAAGTATATTGGAGTTCAGTTCTGCTGTAACATGATCAGGCTTATCAAGGCCGATTGTATCAATAGTAAATTTCTCTTGCCTGCCGTCTGCACGAAGTTCAAACGTAAAGGCATCATCCTTATTGCCTCCAGACCCTTCCACATTTTTAGCCAGAGTCAACTCAGCACCAACAATGTGTTGGTTTAGCACACAAACCGATATCTCTTTATTCTCCGTGATCTCAAATTCATAAGAATAGGTTTGACTTTTATAGCCCGACTCACTACCGGTTGGGCGATGATTAGCACCTTGATCTCCAAGCCACCATGTAGGCGCGCCGTAATCATTTGAGTTATGTATATTCTTTTGGTTCCCTTGTGTTCCATATGTCGTCTCGGTTATTCGATAGCGTCCCACAGGAAGGTTACTAATCTTCGTTCCTTCGCCCTGCGGTGCAACACCAAAGAAAAATAGTTTTCCGTCTTGTGCAAAGACTTTACCGCCCGAAACATTTCCTCCGCTTGCCGTCGTTATTGGATATGTTTCTCCATCAGCAAACGGCAAAGTGTCACCCACGGGTTCTACTTCAAAGCCAAAATAATCGCCTGTTGCGTCTACAGGGTTTCCCCAATACGAGTGGATTCTTTTACGCAATATCAGATTACCGGTTGGAGTTTTTAACTTATTGACGAAAATATTATCATTTTCATCTTCGTCAATCATCGTATATCCGTCTAGCGCCTCTTCGATAACGCGATATTTTGCCGGAATAGTACCTCCCCATAAGCCTATTGTAATTTTCTCTTCCGGGAGTCCGGATATGGTATAGTCCCAATTATCTCCATTCTTATTCCACGATATTTCATATGGAGAGTTAAAGCTCTTTACATCTTCATAATTTTTCCACTGGCCATATTGTTGAAACTGGACGACCAGTTTTACCTCGGGTCGACTGCCACCTTTATCAATCCACACTTTTTTGCCGTTTATCGAACCCTTACCACGCCACACCGCATATAGCGTCTTATCTGCTGTCGGCATGGTAAAAGTTTCACCAACTTGATAATCGGGTGTCGTAGAATATCTATTGTCAGCCCATCCGAGGAATTCATACCCGGCGCGTTGTGGACTATGATCGGTGATGGTAACCTGACTACCTCCCCGATGGTTTTCAACTCCGGGAGCAGTAGAAGCTATTCCACCGTTGACATCATAAATCAACGTAAAAGATTTTTCACGGATAATACCGTCGATATTCCAATAAGTTCTTCCCTCGCTAATTCCTTGATTTTTGATAACGTACCAAATGATTTCATAACCACCATCCGGCCCTACGTTATATGTTTTTTTATCAATCGTTATAGTGTTTACACTAGGAGGAATAACGTTAGCTCTTACAGCCGCCAAATCATTCGCTACATTTTTATATTCCCTAAGTCCACCTGCATTGGCTTCTCCTACGTTTTGATATCCAGCTGTGCCATAGGTTGCAGGTTCGGGTAAAATCGCGCCGTTTATATCTTTACGGACATAATAACGAACTATTACTCCATTCTTAGGCGCTTCAGCGCTTGTATCAAGCCATATAGCGTAAAATGTCGTATTGGCATAAACGTTGTATTGGCGGTTTGCATTATAAGTAGCTCTTGGCTGTTCTCCTGCCTCACCTCCATCCATTGCCGAGTTTCCAGACTTGTTTGTGCTCCATCCTAAAAAGATATGTGTATCGCTCGGTGCCTCAAAGCCTACCATTTCTGAAGGATCGGGCAATATAAATAACCCTTTTGAATCCGTATTCAACGTCGCGGTTTGATTCTTCCTGTTATTTGATATAAAAGTAATTTCAAAACCATTATAACTTTTTTCCACAGGAACAAATAGACTTAGGCTTTTATTCTCGACATTTGTAAAATCTTTATTGTCCACGTTTGGTCTTGCCCATTGTAGATGATCTCCTACCATACGCAGACGAGTAACCTGATTACTTTGTTTTGTTTCCCAAATGGAAGACGCTAGATAGTATTTCCCTGTTGGTCTGTATTCATTTGGACAATCGGCAATCGCTACCTCTTTTACAGTAACGGGAGATGCAGTTACCAAAATGCTTCCAGTTCCCACGACTTTCCTATTACTTGTATAATAAGTAACGTCTATCGTCGCTTGATTGTTGTCGATACTAACCTGTCGCGGTGCGACAACAGTAGACTCATTCGCATACGCCCAAGCCCCATCTATTGCCATTGCTTCTACTGGTAACAAGTCAAAAAGCATCACAAAAGCCAGCATGAGAGCGAGTAGTTTATTCATTCGATATTTCATCGTTTTCCCTCCCAAAGATGATGATACTCACATTCGTTAGAGGCATATACGCGGGTTCATAGTACCCCGCGTATATCATATTGATTCCTCCACTACTTACTCACTGGCAGTGATTCCAGCGTCCTCCGATGCATTGAGAAGGGTGACGCGAATGCGCCACATATAACCAACATTCTGTTCGTTCAAGAAAAATGTGTATTTCTCTTCATTGGCTCCATCAGCATCAAAGACCGTGGTTCCACCATCAGGCGTATATTGCCATTGTATTACATATTGATCGTTCTCAAAGCCTTCGAGTTGTGCTGTTAATGTCACTTCCGTACCGTCAAGCACTTCTGTCATACCAGCAATATTTGAAATCATCGTGATGCTCCGCACCACCGGCGCTTCCTCGCTCGGCTCCAAAGATCCGTCCGGGTTCAGCAGCGCAATCTTGTTCGTCGGCACATAGCCGATGAACTCGCCGTACTGCACGAGCGTCCACTCCGCGCCAATCTCCTTCACGATCAGCGTAGACCCCGCGGGGATCGCCGCGACCACCTCGCCCTCGGCCCCCGCCTGCGCGTACATTGCAAGCTCCGTCTCGCCCTCGGTCAGGATCGTCATCGCCTGCTGCACAGGCTCCGGCGTGGCCGTCGGCTCCGGTGTCGCGGTCGGCTCGGCGACCGGGATCGGATTGCCGTCCTCGTCCAGGATCAGTGCGCCGTCCGCGTCGCGCAGGAAGCTTACCGGCGCTTCCTCGCCCTCCGATACGATGGCGATCGGGTTTCCGTTTTCATCCAGCACCAGCGCGCCGTTCTCGTCGCGCTCGTATTCATAAATCACGGGCTCGGTCGTAGCTTCCGGCTCCATCGTGGCCTCGGGCTCCGGCGTGGCCGTCGGCTCCAGGGTCGCTTCCGGCTCCGGCGTAGCTTCCGGCTCTTCCGTCGCCTCCGGCTCCGCCTTCCCGTCCGGCACGATGAACTTCGCGCTCACATAGCCCTTGACTTCATCGCGTTCGATGCTCTGGCCCCGCACCAGGTACCAACCGTCCGCCTCGGCGAGCACATCTACCGTCGTGCCGTCGAAGATACGGCCCACCAGCGCGGAATCCGCATTCGCCGCCTCGCGCACGTTTACGGACTTGCCGTTCACGTTTACCTTGGCGGTGTACAGCGCCGTCTCCGGCTCGGCTGCGGGCTCCTCGGTCGCCTCGGGCTCGATCGTAGGCTCTGCCGTCGCCTCGGGCTCGATCGTGGGTTCTGCCGTCGCCTCGGGCTCCGCCGTGGGCTCAGCCGTCGCCTCGGGCTCCATCGTATCCATGGGCTCTACCGTCGCTTCCGGCCCTACCGTGGGCTCCGCCTCCGGCTCCCCGGTCGCCACCGGCCCTGCCGTGGACTCGGCGGTCGGCTCCGCCGTCGCTTCCGGCTCATCCGTCGCCTCGGGCTTCTCGGTCGCCTTCGGCTCATCCGATTCCGTCTTTACGTTAAATGCCTTGTCCGCGAAGAGCACGATGTCAGCGCCCTTGGCGATGCCGTCGTAGTTCACGATTTCATAGCGGTCATTGCGAAGCTTGAACGCCTCCCTGGCGTCGGCGGGCTTTACGTCGTTTTTGTCCACGCCCCACTTCCAGGCGTCGCGCAGGTCGCTTTCCTTCAGGTCGTACTCCTTGAGCATCGCGCGCATATCGTCCTTGCTGATGAAGCAGGCGTCGCCTTCGCGCTCGATGCCCAATTTCTCGATCTCTTCATATTCACCGTCGATCCGCAGCATGAAGATCGCCTCGCCGGCCGGCAGCTCGGGCGCCTCCGTCGGCTCCAGCGTGGGCTCCGGCGTAGCCGTCGGCTCCAGCGTCGGCTCGGCCGTGGCCTCCGGCGCCGCAGTGGGTTCTTCCGTGGGTTCCGCGGTCGGTGCCTCGGTGGGCTGCTCCGTCGGCGCTTCGGTCGAGGCCTGCGTGGGCGCGGCCGTTACCGGAACCTCGGTCGGTTTTGCCGCTTCCTCCGCCGCCTGGCGCTCTGCCTCTTCCTGCGCCTTGCGTGCGGCTTCCTCTTCCGCCGCCTTCTGGGCAGCTTCTGCCGCCGCGGCTTCCTCCGCGGCCTTACGAGCCGCCTCTTCCTCGGCGGCCTTCTTCGCGGCTTCTTCTTCCGCCTTGCGCGCCGCTTCCTCTTCCGCCGCCTTACGGGCTGCCTCTTCCTCGGCAGCCTTCCTCGCGGCCTCTTCCTCCGCCTTGCGCTCGGCCTCCTCCTGCGCCTTGCGCGCCGCCTCTTCCTCGGCGGCCTTTCTCGCAGCTTCTTCCTCTGCCTTGCGCGCGGCTTCCTCCGCCGCTTTGCGCTCGGCCTCTTCCTGCGCCTTGCGCGCCGCCTCTTCCTCAGCCCTTCTCGCGGCTTCTTCAGCCGCTCTGCGCGCCTCTTCCTCCGCCTGGCGGGCGGCCTCTTCTGCGGCGCTGTTATCCACCTGATCTACCTGGCCTTCCTCGTTCGCGTAGATGCGGACCATCTTGTCCACCACGTTGCTCGATACCAGCACAAACGCGAGCAGCCCCGCCAGGAGCCACCTGAACGCCTTGGTCTCGTAAAACTTTTTATCTTTCATCGTCTTATCCCCTTTCCGTAAGCTCACGTCTATCGTCATCGCATCCGCGGTGTATCGGGCCGTCAGCACCCCGTATCGGGGGCGCGTGTCTTCTCGTCGACATGGTTTATTTTCCCTCCTGTAGCGCCGGTTCATACGTCCGGCCGCCTCATTTTGGGCATCTGCGCGCCCCATTTGGGCAGGGCTATGCCACTCCTGCTAGCATTGTATCAAACCGGGCCAGATTTATCAACAATTGGAAGCCCTTTTCAAACCTTAAATATTTTTTAAACTCTTGTTCCGGCATAATGAAAAGCATGCATTTCTTAGCATGCTTTTATATTGATACATATGATTTTTGTGCTTTAAACAACAATAAGGATGTCCGCTTCCATCCCCCTACATCAGCCGCTTGCGCATCTGCTCCGCGTTGATCGAATAGAGGATCGCGTTCTCCCGGGTAATGCGCCCCTCCTTGTACAGGCGATAGATGTCCGCATCCATGGTCATCATGCCCTGCGCCTGCCCGCCGTAGATCACGTTGTCGATCTGGTGTACCTTGCCCTCGCGGATCATGTTTTGCACGGCGCTGTTGACCTGCATCACCTCAAACGCCGGCACGAGCGAGCCGTCCACGGTCGGGATGAGTTGCTGCGAGACCACCGCCTGCAGCACCATCGAGAGCTGAATGCGCGTCTGCTGCTGCTGGTTGGCCGGGAAGACGTCGATAATGCGGTCGATCGTCTTGGCCGCGCCGACGGTGTGCAGCGTGGAGAACAGCGTATGCCCCGTCTCCGCCGCCGTCAGCGCGGTCGAAATCGTCTCGTAATCGCGCATTTCGCCGAGCAAGATGACGTTGGGCGCCTGGCGCAGCGCCGCGCGCAGGGCGTGCGCGTAGCTGAGGGTATCGTGCTCGATTTCGCGCTGGCTCACGATGCTCTTTACGTGCGAATGCAGGTATTCGATGGGGTCTTCGATGGTCACGATATGGTCCTTGAACTCGCGGTTGATGCGATCGATGATGCAAACCAGCGTGGTCGACTTGCCGCTCCCGGCCGGCCCGGTGACGAGCACCATACCCCGGCGCACGCGGTATAGGTCGATCACCTGCTGCGGGATGTGCAGCTGCGCAGGGTCCGGCAGCCCGAAGACCACCACCCGCAGCACCGCCGCGAGCGAGCCGCGCTGTTTAAACGCGTTGCAGCGAAAGCGCCCCACGCCCTTGAGCGAAAAGGAAAAATCGTCGTCGCCCGTCTCCAGCAGCCGCGTCATATCGCGATCCTGCGCGATCTTGTAGATCTGCCGCAGCATGGCCTCGGTGTCCGCGGGCATCATGCGGTCGGCAGAGCTCTGCGTCATCTCCCCCTTGATCTTCAGCGTGACCGGCGCGCCGGGTACGATGAAGATATCCGAGACGTCCTGATCCACAGAACGGGTTAAAATCTCCGTTAAATCCATCCCTGATCCCTCCGTATCAGAATGCCGATCCGTCAAAGAGCGTCAGGCTATCATCCGTTTCCCACGTATCCGTGCGTTCGATCCGCCAGGCGTCGACGCGCAGGCCCTTTTCCTCTGTGACGCATATCACGGCGCGCAGCTGCCGCTGCGCATCCACCGGGACGGTCAGGCTGATTTCGTCCTCCGCCGTCCACTCCAATTGCAAACCATCGGTCTGTATTGCCAGAACGTGGTCTTTCAATTCTTCCCTCGTCGCTGCTGCGCCGCGCGCTTCGTCGATTTTTGCGAGCGCCCGCTCGCACGCCGCGTACGCCGCATACGTATCCGTCACGGTCCTGACGTTCTGGTCCGTCTGCCGCTTCCCCGCCTGCGCGGAAGAGAGCGCCAGCAGACCCATCACCGTCAGCATCAGCACGACGACGATCATCAGCATCAGCGACGCGCCCGTTCCAATCCTGTATTCCTGTGTGTCCCTCAAGGCTGCCCCGCCTCCTTCGCATCGTAACGGACGACCGGCAAATCGACGTGCAACTCCCCCTGTGAATCCTGTACGTATACGCGCATCTCCCACAGCGATCCGCCCGCAAGCGCAACGCAGGTTCCCGACGCCTTTATAAAATAGGTAGCTTCTTCCCCCACCGCGCGTTTCATGTCGCCCGTAAGCTTCAGCTCCGCCGCAAAACCGACCGGCGTTTCCTCCGTGTAGCGCCATCCCTCCGCCGCGTCTAGCGCCTGCGCTGGGTCGTCCGCCGCCATGAGGCGCTCGGCCCAATCCTCACAGCGGATGAGCGCGCGGGCGTTTTCGCCGCTCCTTCGGGCGACGGCGTTTGCGCGCGCGAAGAGCTGTAGGGTGGTCGCCGCCGATATCGAGAAGAAGAGCACCACCACCACGATCTCCATCAGCAGTACCTTGTTCTTGTTTCCGCCCATGCGCTCACCTCCTTTGGCAATCCCGGTTTCATCCCCCGCTCCGCAGCGTCAGGGTCAGCGTTTCCTGCTGCCCATCCCGCATGCAGACCGAAAGTCTAATTCCGTTTTCGGTCCTCTCTGCTATAAAGGCCTCTACATCCATCAACCGCTCGCTCAGCTCCGGCTCGAACGCATCCTCCGCATAGCCATACTGCTCGCGCAGAACGCCTCCTTGCGCAAAAATTCGGGTTTCGATCGCATCCCCGCCGTATTCCTCGCGCAGCACGAGCACGTCGCCTATGCCGTCATGGGTTTCGACGCGCACCGCGCCACGCGCGTCCAGGCTGCGCACCTTGTTGGCCAGGTAGGATAGGGGAACCGCCGCCTGCCGCTCCAGCGCCGTGGCCTGCGTAACCGTTCGGTATACGTTCGCGCCGACCACGACCGTCATCAGGGAGAATACGGCGAACATGCCCAGCAGCAGAAAGACGAAGAGCTCACCGAAGATATGGCTTGTCTCCGCCTGCATTCGCCTGCGTTTCATCGCCCGTCCTCCTTTCGCAAGACGCTCACGGAGGGCATGATATTCTGTGCGAACACGTCGTATAGGACGTCGTAGCGTTCCTCATCGATCATAACGCCGTAATGCTCGCGGATGTAGTCTAGCGTGGGCGGGTACTGCCCTTCGATGGCGTAGCAGGTGACGACGGCCTTTTCGATCGCGCGCTCGAGCACCTGCGTCTGCTGCGCCTCCATGCTGCCCGACACGCCCGATACGCTCAGCGCGAATGCCGCGGCGCTGACCGCGCAGACGGCCGCCGAGACGATCAACCCGCGCTTTCCCCTCTTGGCTCTGTTCATTCGCGCTTCCCCCGTTTCAAATCATAGAGGACATCAGGCTCATCAGCGGCAGCATGACGGATAGCAGAATCGCACCTACCACGATGGAGAGCACAGCGACCAGCACGGGCTCAATGTAGGCGACCAGGCGGCGGATCTCCGCGTCCGTCTCCTCGTCGTATATATCGACCAGGCGCTTCATGACGCTGTCGATCTGCCCGGCCGCCAGGCCTACGCGGCACATCTGCACGTACATCGGCTCAAAGAGCTTTGCGTGCTCCATGGCCTGGGCAAAGCCCGCTCCGCCGTGCATCTCCTCGCAGCAGCGCTTCACCTTACCTTTTGCGATGGGGTCGCTTAGCACGTCCTGCACCATCTCCAGCGCTTCCTCCAGCGGGTATCCGCCCGTGAGCAGCATGGAGAGCGCCAGCGCCACGCGGCCGGATTCGATCTTCTCCAGCGCCCTGCGCACCGGCGGGAAGGCGCGCATGAGCGCGTTCGCCACCTGCGCGCGCCGGCTGGACCGCATGAGCAGCGATACGACGGCGATGGCCGCCACCAGCAGCACCGCGACGATCAGCACGCCGCGCCCAAAGCCCAGCGAGAGGTTCACCACCATCTGCGAGGACTGTGAAAGCCCCACGCCGAGGCTTTCGTAAACCTGCGTGAACACGGGGAATACGCTCGTGATGAGCACGACGATGACCGCCGCCATCATCGCGATCAGCATCGCGGGGTAAAAGACCGCGCTGCGCACCGCGCCGCGCACCTTGTCTTCCCAGGCGTAATAGTCCGACAGCGCGGACATGATCTCCTCCAGGTTGCCGGACCGCTCCCCGATGCGCACCATGTAGACCGCGTAGGCCGGGAAACAGCCCGCCCCCTCCATCGCCGCGTACAGCGATCCGCTCTCGCGGATGATCTCGTCGATCGCGTCGATCTTCGGCTCCATCGCGGTGCCCGCGTAGCTCTCGCGCAGCATGCCCATCGCGTCGTATAGGGCGATGCCCGCGTGCAGCACGAGGGCGATCTGGTCGCAAAACAGGGAAATCTCCTGCGCGGCAAGCTGTTTCAGCGGCTTGTTCTTTGCCATCTTTCTTCCCCGGCCTTTCACTCTTCGTCAATAGTAGCGTTCCAGCTTATAATCCGATGCCGACATTTTCTTCGTATAGTTCATCGCGACGAGCGTCGCATCCACGATGCTCCACTTGCCGTCGAGGTACACGCGGTTCCATGCATGCGCCATGTTGCCAACGCTGCCGATGGCGATCTGCGTGGGCACGCCCTGTATGCGCAGCATCGCCGCCATCAGAGAGGCGATGTCGAAGCAGATGCCCGTGCCCGTTTCGATCGTGTCTTCGATATCGGGCATATAGCCCGTCTTCACCGTCGCCATCTTGATGTAATCGTAGGAGATGTGTTTGATAATATACGTATAAATGGCCGTCAGCTTCTCGCTGTCGGTCTGTGCGCCCTCGCAGACCGATTGCGACAAGGGGATCGCCCCGGAGTCCGCCGTATACCAGACGTATTGGTTGGGGTAGAGAAAGGCGAGGTTTTCGTCCTCCATCTTCGCGTTGATGGTCTTGGCATACACCTGTGAATACTGCGTGCCCTTGACCTGCTCGTATACGCGGATATCGTACTTGCCGCTGCCTAGCTGCAGGGGATAGACCTCGTACTCCCCATCCCCCCGCAAATGGTAGGTAAACGTCTGCTTTCCCTGCGCGATGCGCACGCGCTGCTCCTTACCGCTCTCGCGCTTGACCATCACGTACCCTTCGGAGGCATTGCCCGCGTTGAGCGTCGTGCCGCTCTTTTTGTATATGCCCTCCTCCGAGGCCTGCGGAAAGAGCGCCGCGGCAGCCCCCACACTCAGGCAGCACATCAAAAGCAGGGTGCAAAGCCAAAACGCGCGCCCTCTTGGCCGCGCGCGAACGTCCACCCGCTCTCGCTGATTCATGCCTCGCCGCACCGTTCCCGTCCTGTAGTTCCTCCTATTGTATCAAAGTTGGCATGAAAAAGCAATCGACCCTGGTGGGCGAATTCTCCTGCGCGGGCAGGTTTTTCCACCCTTCTTGCAGAAATGAGCATATAAGCGTACCGAATGATCCACAATGAAAAGGAGCTGCTTTCATGAACAAGATGACAGGCTGGCTGATGGATCCGGATGCGGCTGCGCTACATGTCGCGCAGCGCTTCCCACAAAGCGCGGCGGAAACCCTCCGCCTCGCCGACGAAGTCTGCCACAATACGTTTACATTCCGCGGTCATTGGGAGATGGAGCGCACGCACGTGCCCGTCACATTTGAGGATGAAATCGTGTGGGACCGCGTTCCGGCCGGCGATCCCGAGTGGGTCTACGCGTTTTCCCGCCATACGTTCCTCATAACCCTCGGGCGCGCCTATCGTTTGGCCGGCGAGGAGCGCTACGCCCGTCACTTCGCGCGCCTGGCCCTCGATTTCATCGAGCGCGAGCCCTTGACGCCGGAGCGCGAGCAGACGACCTGGCGACCGATCGAGGCGGGTATCCGCTGCGAAAGCTATCTCAAGGCGCTCGAGCTCTTCGATGGCAGCGAAGCGCTGACCGAGCCGCTGCGCCGGTCGATCGACGGCTTCCTGCGTGTACACGGCGAATACCTGCTGCGAGAGAGCGGCGTATTTCAGCGCCTGAGCAACTGGGGCGTGCTGCAGGATCACGGGCTGCTGCTCGTAGGGATTTATTTGGGCGAGGCGTCCTACGTGGAGGCAGCGCTTCGCCGGCTCGAACACGAACTTTCCCTGCAGGTGATGGACGATGGCACGCATTGGGAGCAAAGCCCGATGTACCACTGCGAGGTGCTTCACTGTGCGATGGACAGCGTGCTCATCGCCCGGCGCAACGGGGTTGCGGTGTCCGAGGGGCTGAGCCGCCGGGTGCACGCGATGGCGCGCGCCCTCGCCGCGTGGACGAAGAGCGACGGGCGCATCCCCTGTCAGTCCGATTCCGACGACACCGACGCGCGCGACCTGCTGTGCGAGGCGGCGCTGCTCTTTGGCGATGGACTGCTGCGCGCGCGCGCGGGCAATGCCCTGCCGGTCGAGGCCGTCTGGGGGCTCGGCGTGCAGGCGCAGGAGGAGCTAAGCCTCATCGCCCCCGAACCGCCCGCCTCTTTCAGCGATGCGCTGCCCGACAGCGGCAATTACATGCTTCGCAGTTCCTGGCACGCGGACGCCGTCAACCTGCGCTTCCGCTGCGGCAGCATGGGCAGCGGCCACGGCCATGCGGATACGCTGCACGTGAGCCTATCCGCCATGGGCGAGGACATCCTCATCGACGCGGGGCGGTTTACCTATGTCGATTCCCCGCTGCGGCTCTCGCTCAAGTCCGCCGCCGCGCACAATACCACCCTGCTGGACGGCCTGCCCTTCACCGAATGCACGGGCACCTGGGAATACGGCCGCATCGCCCCGAGCGTCAAGGGGCAGCACAAGCTCACGCCCCTATGCGATTACGTCGCCGGCGCGCACCTGGGCTACGCCGCGCAGGGCGCGTTCGTCTCGCGCAAGGTGTTCTTCCTGCGCCCCGGGCTGTTCGTGCTCTTCGACGCCTTCAGCGTGCCGGGCCGGCACGAGGCGCAGCAGCTCTTCCACTTTGCCCCGCACGGCGTCGTCTCGCTCGAGGATGGCGTGGCGCGCTTTACGGGCAAGCGCGCGCAGGCCTCCTTGCAGTTCCCCAGCGGAGAGGACCTGTCCTTGGGTTTGTTCCCGTGCTCTCGCGAATACAACCGCCTGGAGGAGAGCGCTGTGATCACGGTGCGGCGCGCATTTGAAGGCTTCGGCACCATGATCTGCGTCGGCGCCGCATCCGGCGAGGCGCCCGCCGTGCAAAAGCTGCCCGTCCGGCGCCTACGCATCCCCTCCGACGTGCCGGACGCGCTCGCGCAGGCGGTCGAAATCCGTCATCAGGGCGAGCGTTACGTCGTGCTATGCTGCCATGGCGAATGCTTCTCCGGCGTAGAGCTCTTCGACGTCGGCGGTTTCAGCGGATACGGTCAGGCCATCGTCTTTTCGGATAGCCGCCCCGATGGCGTCGTGCTCGCCTGGTAATTTTGACAGATCGCGCGTCCTAACGCGGCTTTCAGGCGTGATGCCTTGACAATGCGCCCGGTTCGCGCTATGCTTCCCCGTAACGAACGAACGAAAGGATTATGCGGATGAACAAAGTATTCACATCCATGGAGCGCTGGTTTCGCCGGCACTCGATCCGAAACCTGATGAACTACATCGTCGGCGGCATGCTGATCGTGTTTCTCGCAGACTTCCTGCTGCCCAGCCTGAATCTATGGTCGTATCTGTATTTGGATATGCGCCTCGTCCTGCGCGGCCAGATCTGGCGTCTGCTTACATTCGTCCTGCTGCCGCCGAACAGCTCCCTCTTCTGGATTCTCTTTAGCCTGTACTTCTATTGGATGATCGGCAACGCCCTGGAAAACCACTGGGGTACGGCGCGGTTTAACATGTTTTACTTCGTGGGCATCCTCGGCAACATCCTGGCTGCCGCGCTCACGGGGTATACCACGAATACCTACCTAAACCTTTCGCTCTTTCTCGCGTTCGCGGCGGTCTATCCCAACTTTGAGCTGATGCTCTTTTTCTTCCTGCCGGTCAAGGTCAAGTATCTAGCGCTGCTGGACGTCCTGCTCTACGCCTGGAATTTGATCGTCGGTCCCTGGAGCGTGCGCGCATCGATCGTCTTTTCACTGCTCAACGTCATCCTCTTTTTCGGTGGCGACCTGCTCTCCACGATCAAGCGTGAGTCGAGCTATTGGAAAACGCGCGCCAACTTCAGGCGCACCATGCGAAGGTGAGGGCCGAACCGATGATCCGCCATCTTTTTTTGACCGGTGAAAAGCGCGTCGGCAAATCTACGCTGCTTCGCAGGTTGCTTCAGGCGCTCGAAATCTCCCCCGCAGGGTATGAGACGCGCCTGTGGCAGGTGGATGGCGAGCGGCGCGGCTATCTCTTCCATAGCTTTTGCCCCGTAGATCCCTTTCAAAACGACTGCCCCTGCTCCTTGCGCCTGGCCGAAAAGCGGAGCATCCCCGTGCTGCCGGTCTTCGAGGAGATCGGCGCGGCCGCCCTGCTCGCCGCGAAAGAGAGCGGCGCCCCCCTTATCTTCATGGACGAGCTGGGCAAGCTCGAGCGCGACGCGCAGCGTTTTCAATCGGCGGTGCTCGCCTGCTTAAGCTGCGGCAAGCCCGTGCTCGGCGTGCTGCAAAAGGGCGAGTATCCCTTGGAGCAGGCCATCCGCGCGCGGGGCGACGTGCGTATCCTCATCGTCACCCCGGAAAACCGCGAGGCGCTCTTCCCCGAAGCGCTAAAGCTTCTGAAGGGGATCCTGAACGGCGCATAATCAACAACGCGCAGAAGCGAATCCAAATCGCTTCTGCGCGTTATGTTCTATTGATTTAAGAGCGTTCCTTGGGCTTCACGACCCGGGAGACCTGCACGCCGATCTCGTAGAGCAGCAGCATCGGCAGCCCCAGCATCACCTGCGATACGATGTCTGGCGGCGTCAGGATCGCCGCGAGCACGAAGATGGCCAGGATAACGTATTTCCGCGTCTTTTTCAGCTTCGCATAGTCCACCCAGCCAACGCGCGTCATCATATAGATGGCGACGGGCAGCTCAAACACCAGCCCGAACGGCAGGATGAACGCGAATAAAAAGCTGACGTACTTGTCGATGGAGAGCATCGGCGTCGCCAAGTTCTCGCCCGCGACGAGGAAAAAGTCGATCGCCAACATGTATACCGCCTTGTAGCAAAAGACCACGCCCAGCATAAAGAGCAGCAGCGCCAGGAAAAATAGGCGCTTAAACACGCGCTTTTCGTTAGGGTAGAGCGCGGGCTTGACAAACTCCCATATTTGCCAGAAGATGACCGGGCAGGCCGCCACCACGGCCGCGATAAGCGATACCTTAAATTGCGTCACCAGCGCCTCGGACACGGCGGTATAGATGATTTCAACCCCGCGCTCGACGATCGGGCGGGTGATGAAATCCATCAGCCGGGTGCAAAAGAGGTAAAACACGGCGACAAACGCGATGCCCACGGCCGCAAAGCTGATGACCAGCATCTTGCGCAGCGCGAGCAAATGGGTCATGATCGGCTGCTTCGCTTCGCCGACCTCAGGGGTTTCGTTCGTTCCATTCGTTTCCTGCATGGCTCACTCCGACAAAAGGGCCGCGGCTCACGCCTGCGGCTCGTCCTTTTTTCCGTCGTCCTTCTTCTCTTCGTCCTTCTTGCCGTCGTCGTCCTTGACTTCCTTCTTGAAGTCCTTGATGCTCTGGCCCAGCGCCTTGCCCACGCCAGCCAACTTGCCGCCGCCGAACAACACCAGCGCCAGCACCAAAATCAAAATGATCTCCGTCGTACCCAATCTCATGAAAAAGCCCTCCCCGTATGATTACTTTTTGATGTCTTTTTTGATCTGCCTGAAGTCTTTGTCTACATCCTGCCTGACTTTTCGAAGGTCTGTGGATACGTCCGCCTGACGCATCGTATCCTTGATGTCCTTCTCGGTCTCCTTCAGCTCTTCCGTCACCTCTGATAGGCCCGTTTCCTCTTTGACCTCTTCGATGAACCCGCGGATGTACCTCACAAACCGCCCCAGCGCGCGGGCTACCTTGGGCAAATCCTTCGGCCCGACGACGATGAAGGCGATCAGCAGGATCAGGATCAGCTCGGACAATCCGATATTAAACATTCGTCTAACGCTCCTGACCTTTGGTGTATACGCACATTATACGATACGAAACGCAAAATGTAAAGGTGCCCTTTGCGCCCGTCTCGCTTTCGCACGGATGCCATTATACTAAAAACCACGCGTTTTCGCAACGTTTCCGCAAAAATCTTGCCCAATTTTTAACGACCACATTGCTTTTGTGTTTCTTTGTATGCTATACTGTGTGAGCGAAAAAGATCGCTCCGCGCTTCTGCGGCCCTCCGGGTCGCTTAAGCCTATGGGTGCGCCCGGGCAACCGGCGCGCCTGCCGTGTTTGCGAAGGAGCCGCCGAGCTATAAACGCCCCTGAAGGCTTTTTGTTTGCGCGGCTTTTTTGTATGCAAATTGAGCCCCATTTTGTGAGGAGGAATAGACCATGGCTGATAAGACCCGGTTCCTCGACAAGGACTACACGCGCCGCCAGTTTCTGAAGCTGTCCGGCAAGAGCCTGGCGGGGCTGGCGCTGTCCAGCTCGATGCTCTCGGCGATGGGCGGGACGGCCGCGGCCGTCGCGGAAGACAAGGTCGCCGTCTGGGCGTTCCCACAGGGCCTGCTGGTCGTCAACGC
>JAEYAR010000094.1 GCA_023404715.1 Bacillota bacterium
CTACAACTATAATAACTAACTCCTTTAATTTCAATCCACTCGCTCCGTGCGGAGCGAGACACGTGATTGCGAGCGGCAGACGAGAACACGAGGTATTTCAATCCACTCGCTCCGTGCGGAGCGAGACTGGGCGGCAACGGCACCGTAACGGGGCTGCGCGATTTCAATCCACTCGCTCCGTGCGGAGCGAGACCCTTGATGGCCGCAAGACCATGACGCGGAGAGTGGCATTTCAATCCACTCGCTCCGTGCGGAGCGAGACGACCGCATTTCAGCAAGCAGCCGCCCGCGCGCTGGAATTTCAATCCACTCGCTCCGTGCGGAGCGAGACCGAGGAGGAGGCGGGGGAATACGTCGCGAGGGTGGATTTCAATCCACTCGCTCCGTGCGGAGCGAGACAAACCGCCTGTTATGCGAGTTTGCGTGCAATGCGGATTTCAATCCACTCGCTCCGTGCGGAGCGAGACCCGCAGAAAGGTCGAGCGCGTCGAGCTCCACCGATTTCAATCCACTCGCTCCGTGCGGAGCGAGACCTCGCATCAGCGAGGTATAGGCGGATTCCCATTTCAGATTTCAATCCACTCGCTCCGTGCGGAGCGAGACGGCGGCATGCTCTATGCCGATTGCGCGGTAGGCACATTTCAATCCACTCGCTCCGTGCGGAGCGAGACAATTATCGGGCCTGACGGCGTGCTTTCTGTAGATATTTCAATCCACTCGCTCCGTGCGGAGCGAGACGAGGTTGGATTGTCAAGTTTTCACTTTCAAAATATTTCAATCCACTCGCTCCGTGCGGAGCGAGACCATGTTAAGGCCGAAGATCTTACCCATCCAATGGCTATTTCAATCCACTCGCTCCGTGCGGAGCGAGACAGCGCACATACATATCTCCGCTTCATAGTTTCTGTGAACTGCATACAAAATCCTGCTTGCCAGCCAAAAACTTCGTATGCGATCTCATCGCCCACTTCATCCACAAGCGTAAAAACCGGTGCGAACCTCCCGGGAAAACAGCCGCCACTACCACTTCGCACCGGATGCACACAATGAGCAGCGTATCTCATTCCATGCTGTCAGACGAAATCGCCGCGCCGCGCTTGAGCGCCTTCAACTTCGCGAGCGCTTCTTCATAGAGCGGCTCTAATGCCGCTTTGTCCGCGCCGGGCATCGACAGTCGGCTGATCAACTCCGTCACCCGCAAGGATGCGGCCTGAACCGCCGTATCATACGGCTCGCCAGATCGCCTGTTATCCTTTTCCATCGAAGTCACATTGCCGTGATGCGCTTTGATTTGCCTCTTTTCGATGCTAAGCACGTCCGTGGCAAGGGCATCTGCAAAAGCCCGGTCATGTGAAACGAATAGAAGCGTCCCTTCGTAGGCCTTCAGAATTTCCTGCAGGCTTTCGATAGATGCGGCATCTAAAAAATTGGTCGGCTCGTCGAGCATGAGGACGTTGAACTCGCTGACGATAAGCCGTGCGAGCGCGAGCTTGACGCGCTCCCCTCCGCTGAGCACGCTGACGCGCTTATGCAGATCCTGCTGTGAAAAGAGCAGCTGGGCGAGCGTCGATCGGACGACCTCCTCTTTCTGTACGGCATTTTCCATCGCGCTACCCAACACCGTCTGTTCCGCATGCAAGTCGCTGAAATCCTGGTGGAAATACCCGATGCGCGCGCGAGGCGCGATGCGGATGGACGAATGTCTTTCATCTATCATGCACAGCAGCGTGCTCTTGCCTGAACCGTTAGGGCCGATGAGCGCCGTATGGCTTCGGTTCGTCACTGCAAAATCCATACATTCAAAAATTTTGTGGCCGCCATAAGCGAAGGAAATCCTCCTCCCTTCGAAGACGAATCGTCCGCCGGGCGGATCGGTGAGACGAAAATCGGGGCGGATGATGGGCATATCGCGCGGCTTATCCTTGACCTCCAGGTGTTCAATGCGGGCCTGAATGTTGCGGGCCGCGCGCTCCGCCCGCAGCTGCTTGGCATCCGATGGCCGGAGCGATAGGAAGTCGCGCAGGCCCGCATCTCGCGCGCTCATGTTCTTCGGCCTGCGCACCGCCTTTGCCGCGGTGCGTTTCTTCGTCTCGTAAGCCGATTCCAGCTTTTTGCGTTCCTGTGTGTACTGCTCGTACTCCGTCTGCTCCCGCTCGCGCCTATGTTCCCAGACGCGGCGGTAATCGCTGTAGTTGCCCTCATAGCAGTAAAGCTGTGCGTCCCTCACCTCTACGATGCGGGTGCATAGCGCGTCGAGCAGCGCACGGTCATGGCTGACAAGGACAAATGTTTGCACGGCGGAGAGCTCACCTTTGAGCAATGTCACGCCCTGCGCGTCAAGATTGGTGGTCGGTTCGTCTATGAGCAGCAGATGCGCGGCCTTGCCAAGCGCCTTAGCGAGGCGCAGGCGCGTCCCTTCGCCGCCGCTCATCTTGGCCTGCGATGCCTGCTGAGCGACCCGCCAGCGAGATAGCGCCTGCGCCGCAGCCGATGCGTCATCGGGCTCGTCCATCTGCTTAAACCAGGTGATCGTCGCCATGCGTACGATCTTTCCCGCATCCGGCGCGCACTCTCCCGCGAGCAGGCTGAGCAGCGTCGTCTTCCCCGCACCGTTTAGTCCGACGAGCCCGATGCGGTCGCCTTCGTAAATCTCTAACTTTTCAAAGCGGAGGATGGTCCGCTCTGCGTATGCCTTTTGAACATCGTTTGCCTTCAATAGCAACAAAAAAATCCCTCCCGATAGCCGGAAGGAAGACACGCCGACACGGCACGCCAAAAACGCGCCGATTCCCCGTCGATAAGGACGCAGCGATGCCAATCCGCCCGGCAAAAGCGCACGAAAAAAGACGTTTTACCGCCCACGTGCAGTTTCACAGATGCGAGATTAGCGAATTCTCATCGACGCTTGCCCTTACCCTTTCTCTTTTGATACATCGATTATAACGAACTGGCGCAGCCGTGTCAATACAAACGCGAGAATTGAGGTTGAATCGCTTGCGCCGAAATGCTATCATAGAGGTCGATAACGAATGGAGTTGAATGCCATGACGAAGGATATTCGGGCACGTATTAAACGTTATATGCCCTTATGCAAGCGCGATTCGCTGCTATGTATTGGAATCATGCTCTCCGCTGCGCTGCTGTGTATGCTGCTGCGCATGCTCGATACCAGCGACGTATACGTCTCCATGATCTTCTTGCTTGCCGTGCTGCTCACGGCGCGCGTAACAGACGGCTATTTTTACGGCGTCGTCGCCTCGTTCGCGGGCGTCGTCTTCGTCAATTACGTCTTTACGTATCCCTATTTCGCATTCAATTTTACCATCTCGGGGTATCCGCTCACGTTTATCAGCATGCTTTTCGTCTCGTTGACCACCAGCGCAATGACCACGCAGATCAAGGAGCAGGAAAAGCTGCGTATGGAGGCCGAGAAAGAAAAAATGCGCAGCAATCTGCTGCGCGCCGTCTCGCACGATCTGCGCACGCCGTTGACCTCCATCATCGGCTCCAGCAGCGCCATCCTCGACGGTCCCGCGCCCCTATCACAGGACGACCAGCGCCGCCTGATCACCGATATCCGCGACGATGCCGAGTGGTTGATCCGCATGGTCGAAAACCTGCTCTCCATCACGCGCATCAGCGGAGAGGCCACCCGCATCAAGACGCAGCCGGAGGCGGTCGAAGAGGTCGTCGCCGAATCCGTGCGCAAGTTCAAAAAGCGCTTTCCGGAGCAGAGCGTCGCCATCCATTTGCCCGAGGAGATGCTCATGGTCCGCATGGATCCCATTCTCATCGAGCAGGTCATCGTCAATCTGTTGGAAAACGTCGTTTTGCACGCAGAAGGGGCGACGCATACGGACATGTACGTCAAACGAGACGGCACACAGTGCGTCATTTCCGTGCTAGACGACGGTCCTGGCATCCCCGCCTCTACGCTGGCACATCTGTTCGACGGGTATTTGAACCGCGCAGAAAGCGCATTAAACGACAACAAGCGCTCTATGGGCATCGGACTATCCGTATGTATGTCCATCGTCCGTGCGCACGGGGGCACGATGGAGGCTAAAAACCGCGATACCGGGGGCGCCGCCTTTTGCTTCACGCTGCCGATGGACGACGAACCGCTATGGACCGAAGCGCTATAGAACGAGGAGGCATCCTTTCAAATGGAGAACCAAAGAGAAAATGCGCTTAGCCGCCCGCGGGTCGTGGGCCTGCTCGCGCTCGTCTGCTGCGCGCTGTGGGGCAGCGCCTTCCCCTGTATCAAGCTCGGATATGCTTACTTCGATATCCCCGCCGGCGATACCGCCGCGCAGCTGCTCTTTGCGGGGCTGCGCTTCACGCTCGCCGGGCTGCTCACAATCCTCATCGGCAGCATCCTGCATCGGCGCCCGCTCGTGCCCAGGCGCGGGAACCTGAAACGCATCGTAAAGCTCAGCCTCATGCAGACTGTGATCCAGTACCTCTTTTTCTACGTCGGCCTTGCGCATACATCGGGCGTCAAATCCTCCATCGTCGAATCGTCCACCGTTTTCCTGACCATCCTGGCGGCCAGCCTGCTCTTTCGGCAGGAGTCCCTCACCGCGCGCAAGCTGCTCGGCTGTGCGGTGGGCTTTGCGGGCGTCGTCATCGTCAACATCGCGGGGCAAAGCGTAGACATGCACATGTCCTTCCTGGGCGAAGGGGCGATATTGCTCTCCGCCTGCGCTTATGCGCTCTCCTCCGTGATGATCAAGAACTACGCCCGCCATGAGCTGCCCATCACGCTCAGCGGCTATCAATTTTTGCTGGGCGGCGTGGTGCTGACGGCCTGCGGCCTGGCCGCGGGCGGGCGCATCGCGCAGGTGACCGCGCAGGGCCTGCTCATGCTCGCCTATCTCGCGCTGCTTTCGGCCATCGCCTATTCGATTTGGGGCACGCTGCTCAAGTACAATCCCGTCGCGCGCGTCTCCATCTATGGGTTCATGAACCCCGTATGCGGCGTGCTGCTCTCCGCTCTGCTGCTCGGCGAGAGCCGGCATGCGTTCGGCCCCGCAGGGTTGGCGGCGCTCGTGTTGGTCTGCATTGGCATTTGGCTCGTAAACGGCGAGCATACCGTCCTCCAGAATAGGAAGGTGTGAAACGCATGTGTCCTTACCGCATCGTCTTTTCCGACCTGGACGGCACGCTGCTGGACCGAAACGGACAGGTCTCCGAAGCCACGGCGACAAAAATCCGCGCGCTGAGCGCAGCGGGGATTCCGTTTGTGCCCGTCTCCGCGCGCATGCCGGACGCCATCTATCCCATCGTGGAACGCATCGGTCTTGTCTCTCCGCTCGTCTGCTACAGCGGTGCTTGGATCCTCGGCGAGGACCGCCAGCCCCTGCACAGCGTCTGTCTGGCCCCGCATACCGTCTCATCCGTCCTGGATACGATCGCCCGGCGTTTTCCCGGCGCGTGCGCCAGCGTCTACGCGGGCGATCGCTGGCTTGTATACGACGCGAGCGAGCCGCGCGTCCGGCTTGAAAGCGAGATTACCGGCGTCGTACCGGAGGCCGGGGCGCTCCTTGACCAGCTGCCTCCGGAGGGCGCGCACAAGGTGCTGTGCATAGCCCCCGGCGGCGAAGGGGGATACGCCGCCGCCACGCTCAGCGCGCTGTATCCTGACTTGTCCATCCACCTATCGGGCGACACGTACTTGGAAATCATGGCCGGTGAGGCCAGCAAATCGAACGCCATAGCGTTTTTATGCGCCGAACGCTGCCTCTCGCTCGCGGACGCCGTCGCGTTCGGGGATAACTTCAACGATGTGGACATGCTGCGCGCAGCCGGGCTCGGCATCGCGATGCAAAATGCGCCCGAGCCCGTGAAGCGATGCGCGGACCGTATCACGCGTTCCAACGACGAGGATGGCGTGCTCGCAGCGCTAAATGAGCTATTCCGCTGACGCAAGCGCCTTGCGGCAATGACGCAAGATGAGTTCCGACGCCACCTTCATTCCAGACGCATGCTGGTCGATGTTATCTTCCATACATTGCATACAGGCTTCCACATCATCGCCGGGCGTCAATACCGACGCTTCCATTGCGAGCATCAGGCATTGCAGGCTGATCATTTCGCCGCGCATCTCGAACAGGTGCCATTGAAGCTCTTCAAAAAGCTCCTCCACCGGCGTTGCGGCAAAAACGTTTGCG
>JAEYAR010000114.1 GCA_023404715.1 Bacillota bacterium
GGCGTCAGCCTTTCACCGACCCCAGCATCACCCCGCTGACAAAATAGCGCTGCACAAAGGGGTAGAGGATGCACATGGGGATCATGGCCACCACCAGAACGGCGTTTCGGGTCTGCTGGCCCAGCGCGGCGGCGCCGCTGGTCTCGGCTGAGGCGGACATGGAGATATTGTGGATGGAGCTTTCCGCGTTGAGCACCATTTCCTTCAAAATTAGCTGAAGGGTATAGTTCTCTCGGCTGGAGAGGAACATCAAGGGATTCAAGTAGTCGTTCCAGTGCCCCACGATGACCCATAGCGCCACGGTGGCCAGCACGGGTTTGGAGAGCGGGATGATCATGCGAAGCAGGATGCGGTAATCGCTCGCCCCGTCGATGTAGGCGCTCTCAACGATGGAGACGGGGATGGATTGGAAATAGCTGCGGACGATGACGATGTAATATGCCGTCATCAGGCTATTGAGGATCAGCGCCCAAAGCGAATCGTACAGGCCTAGCTCCATAATCGTAAGGAAGGTCGGGATGATGCCGCCGGAGAACCACATGGTGAACAAAATCAAAAGGGTATACAGCTTCTTGCCGTAAAAATCCCCGAAGGCCAGCGGATAGGCGGCGACGCAAAGCGCCAGCAGGCTGAAAACGCAGCCGACGCCGGCCACGAAGAGGCTGTTGCCAAAAGAACGCCACAAATCTTGGGACTGAAAGATCAGCGAATACGCCTGCGCGTTAAACCCGATGGGGTAAAACGTCACGTCGGCCCTGAGCACCGCGTATTCATTGCTCACGGAGATGGAAAGCATGTTGAGCAGCGGGTAGAGGAAGAAGCACAGCAGCAGGAGCATGATCAGCAGAATGACCGCATCCGCGACCTTGTCCCCGCGAGAACGCTTGATAAAATCGCCCTGGCGCTTGCGCCGTATCGTACGATTTTGAGACTGTGTCATAGCCGCATCCTCCTCGCTTAAAACAGGGATATTTCGCTCACCTTGCGGCTGACCGTGTTGGCGATCAACACGAGGATCACGCTGAGGATTGAGTTAAACAGGCCGGCTGCCGTGGCGTAGCCGTACTTCTGGCTTTCCATACCCGTCTTATACACGAAGGTCGGCAGCATTTCCGAAGCGCTCAGGTTGAGGTTGTTTTGTAGCAGATAGACCTTTTCAAAGTTGACGTTGAGCAGCTGGCCGATCTGCATGATGAGCAGGATAACGAACGTCGTGGAGAGGCCAGGCAGGCTTACGTGAAGTATCTGTTGCCAGCGATTGGCCCCGTCGATACGGGCGGCCTCATACAGCCCGTGATCGATGCCCATCAGCGTGGATACGTAGATCACCGCATCCCATCCCACCGCCTGCCAAAACCCGGATACCACGTTGATGGCTACGAAGTATTCCGGCTTGCTCAGGTAATTGACGGGCGTTCCGCCCAACGCTTTGGTCAGCTTGGCCAGGGAGCCGATGGAGGGCGAGAGGATGGTGCCGATCATCGAGACGAGCACCACGGTGGATACGAAATGGGGCAGGTAAGAGACGGTCTGCACCGCCTTCATAAATCTGGCGCTGCGCAGCTCGCCCAGCAGCAAAGCGAATATCACCGGCATCGGGAACAGGAAAAGCAGGGCGGAAAGGTTCAGCTTCAGCGTATTGCCGATATAGTTGAGCAGGTCGGGGTTCGTCAGCAACCGCTCAAACCACTTGAACCCCACAAACTTAGACCCCTCAAAACCCTTGAGCAGCTTATAGTCGTAAAAGGAGCTGCGCAGGAACCACATGGGCATATACTTAAACAGCAGAAAATATACGACGACCGGTATCACCATGAGGTAGATGTACCGGTTGCGATACAAGCGCTGCCCCACCCTGTGCCGTACTTTTTTAGAGTTGAAAATCGTCTCCTTGGGGTGCCCTTCCTTCCCCGCCGCCGCAGGCACGCTCATCCCGCTCACTCCTTTTCTGTCGCAGTGACGATTGACACCGCCTTCATTCGATCCTGGCTTTGCCTCGAATCTTAGACGATTTGTGACGCCGTCGCAGCGCCCTCATATACTTCTTGTATCGCATCTAAAAGGGCGTTGTTTTTCTTTTGGTCATTTGGCCAAAATCGTCTAATTTTCAAGATGTTTTTTCACACTATGATTATATCGTCAACAGCCGTTTCATGTCAATATAAGTTTTCGATTTACCTCATATTTTGAGAACAAGTTTTCTCCGCGCTCTCCCGCCGGCCTAAAAGTAACGATGCGCGTATGCGCCGCCGTCCAACGGGCAGGACAATACCGCAAAATCCGCGACCACGCGCAGCCCCGCGCGCAGGTAGATGCGCTGTGCATGGTTTTCACGCCCCGTAAACAAAGAGCAGAACCCGGCGCCTTCCGCAATGAACTCCCGCATCAGCAGGTTGAAGAGCACGGTCGCGATGCCCCGGCCGCTCCATGCGGGATCCGTGCAGATGCCCGTAAACCAGCCCCGACCGCTGCGCTGCAGGTCCACCGGCCCGGTAAAACCGATCACGTGCCCATCGCGGGTTGCGGTCAGCAACGTCCTGGGCTTCTCAGGCCGGCGTCCGTCGGGCCACAGCTCCGGGTCGTCGTTTGGGCGCCCTTCCTTCCAGGCCGTCAGCTCCGTGCGCAGCACGTTTCGCCAGTATTCGCTACCCACCCGGTCGCACATGCCGTCGAACTCGTCGCCGCATGCCGGCGTCCAGCGGCCGACGCGGATGCCCTCGGCGGCCAGGGCGGCGATCCGACCGTCCAGCGCAGGATCCCAGCGATAGTCCCGCATGTCGGTATAGAGGGAAATCTCATGGAAATCGTCCCGGAATCCATGCCGCAGCAGATAATTATAGCCCATTCCCCCTTCCCAAACGCCGGGCGCGTTGTTATGATCGCGGCCTCCGGCGCCCGGTATCAGCCAGGTTAGATGGACCGGGTTATCCCCCGAGACGACCAAAGCCCGTTTCCCCGCCCGCTGCGCGGCCTCCCGCAGGGCTTCGATCAGCGCGAGGCCGATTCCCTGCCCCCGGCAAGCGTCGTCCACCATCAAAAGGGTCATGTACAGCGGGGTGTTTTCCGCCGTCTCGCCGCTGAGGAAGACGGTCTTGGCCGCGCCGCCGCACCAGCCGATCAACCGGCCCGCCCCGTCGCGCGCCGCATAGCCCCAGCGCGCCTGGCCAAAGAAGCGCTTCGCGATCTCCGCGGACGTCAGGGGCTGATACAGCATTTCTCCCCGGTCGCACAGCTTTTTCATCATCGCAGACGCCGCGCCGGCGTCCTCCGGACGCAGCGCATCGATTTGCCAGGTCATACCGTCTCCCCTTTCATGCGTACAACTCGTAAGCCTTTGCCCTACGCCCGAACGCGGCCACCGGTTCCATGCTTTGATCGATCAGCACGCGCGCGCTGAGCCTGCCGGTCCGGTAGCTGTCCGTGCCTAGCAGCTTATCGATAGAATAAGCGCCCCCCTCGCCGCAGAGGAAAGCAAAGCGCTCCCCCGCCTGATCGCGAACGGCATCCAAGAGCAACAGGCCGCCCGCGAAGCTATCGCAAACCTCCCGGTCGACGACGTGCATCTGAACGCCGTGGCACAGCGCCCCCTGATGCTTGCTAAATGTGGGGCAAAAGGAGGTAGGCCGAAAACGAAGGCCCGGCAGCCCATGCCGGTTCATGGCCTGCGCGAGTTTGGTTCCGTCCAAAAAGGGCGCACCGATCACCTGAAAGGGCAGCGTCGTGCCGCGACCTTCGCTGATATTCGTCCCCTCAAAAATGCAGGTGCCCGTATAGCACAGGGCGCAGGCCAGGTCCGGGCAGTTGGGGGAGGGCGCCACCCAGGGGAGGTCGGTATCGTCCAGCAGCATGGCGCGCCTCCAGCCCTCCAGGGGCACGACGGTCAACTGTACATCCAGATGCAGATAATCCTTCACATAGCGGGCGTACTCGCCGATGGTCAGCGCATACTGGGTGGGCAGCGCATAATCCCCAACAAAAGAGGAAAAGCGCGTATCCAGTATGGTGCCGCTGCGTTTGACACCGCCCAAGGGGTTGACGCGGTCCAGCACCACCATGCGCTTCCCGCTCCGGGCGCAGGCCTCCATGGCGTATGCCAGGGAATACAGGTAAGTATAAAATCTGGCGCCCACATCCTGAATGTCGAAAATCAGCACGTCAAAGGCGTCCAGCATTTCCTGCGTAAAGCGGTCGTTCTTTCCATAAGCGCTGTACACCGTCACGCCTGTATCGGGGTCGATGTACGTATCGATGCCGGCGCCCGCCTGGGCGTCGCCGCGGATGCCATGTTCTACAGCGTACAACGCGGTCAGGTGAAAACGGCGGCGGACGATATCGACGGTGCTTAACAGTTGATGGTTTACGCCCGTAGGGTTGGTCATCAGACCTACGCGCTTCCCCTCCAGCATCGGGGCGATGGATTCGATGCGGTCAATGCCGCTGAGAACATGCTGCTTCATTGCGTTTCCCCCCGTTTTCTATTTGACTCGTCTACTTTCTGCGTCTGCTTGCAATGCGCGTATTGCGCTCCACGATATGCGCGATCCTGTCGCTCATGCGGCTGGCCAGGCAGGCGAAGAGCACGTCCACCATCGATAGCGTGCTGAGCCGCGAGCTCATCGACGTAACCCGGCAGAGCGATTCGTTGCTGGCTACCGCCAGGTTTACGTCGCTCAAGCTGGCGACGGGGCTCGCGCCAAAGCGGGTAATGGAGATGATCTTGGCCTCCATTTCCTTGGCCAGCTCGCAGACCTCGATCATATCCTTTGTGCGGCCGTTGAAGCTGATGACCACCGCCACGCTTTCACAAGTGAGACCCGCCGTTTCGAGCAGCTGGCAGTGGACATCCTGTGAAAAATGCGCGTTGAGCCCGATGCGGCACAGCTTGTTGTGCAGGTCCAGCGCCGCAACCGCGCTGCCGCCCACGCCGAACAGCTCGATCCGCTTCGCGCCCATAAGCAGCTGCACTGCCTGCTCCATCGCCTCAAAATCCATCAGGTCGGCGGTATCTTGCAGAGAGCGCATCTCCTCGCGCAGGGTAATGCGCGCGATTTCAGACAGCGAGCAGTTGGGGTGGATGTCGTCGTAGGCGGTCAGGTCATCCTGTTGCTCGCTCAATGCCTGCTCCACCATCAACTGCCTGCACAGATCCTTATAACCGCTGAATCCAGCGGTTTTGCACAGCTGTACGACCATGGACTTGCTCGTCTCGCACTCCTTGGCAACTGTGCTGATGGTGATCTCCTGCAGCTTGGACGCATGCTGCAGGATGTAGTCTGCAATTCGCTGCTGCGTGGCTGAAAAAGTCGTCTCCCTGAGCTTGACCAGTGGATTCATATGCCATCTCCTCCGGGGCCGCGCCGGGCCGCCAGGCACGCGCGCTTTGCGCCTTCTTGTCTTCTCAATGCGCTTATGATATCATGGCGCATACGCCGTGTCAAGACTTGTTCATGCATTTTACACATATATAAGAACTTGTTCTTGACACGATTCCAGAGCGTGTTGTATAGTATAGACGACATCGCCGCGACGGAATAGACCGGTATTGCCACAAGGAGGATTTGGATGGACATCCTGGTATGCATCAAGCAGGTGCCGGAAAGCAACAAGGTAGAGGTGGATCCTGCGACCGGCGTGCTACAGCGCAACGCCGCCTCGAAAATGAATCCCTACGATCTCTTTGCGCTCGAGACCGCCCTGCGGCTCAAAGAGGAGCACGGCGGCCACGTCAGCGTCATGACGATGGGGCCGCCCCAGGCCGAGCGCGTCGTACGGGAGGCCTATGCCATGGGCGCGGACGAGGGCTATTTGATGACCGATCGCCGTTTCGGCGGTGCGGACGTGCTGGCGACCAGCTATACGCTCGCGCAGGGCATCCGGCAGGCGGGCCCGTTTGACCTGATCCTATGCGGAAAACAGACCACAGACGGGGATACGGCGCAGGTGGGCAGCGAAATTTCCGAGGCACTGGGGCTGCCGGCGCTCGCCGGCGTGACGGAAATCCTCTGTGCAGACGGCAAAGGGTTGACCGTTCGGACGGACCTGCTGGACAAGATGCTTACCGTGCAGATTCCCTTTCCCTGCCTGCTGTCTGTCGAACAGGACATCGTACAGCCCCGCTTGCCCAGCTACGTGCGCAGGCAGGCTACGAAAGACCGGCCCGTACGGCGTCTGACGCTGGACGACCTTACGGATACCGATCCGCTCCACTACGGCCTAAACGGCTCCCCTACGCAGGTGCAGCGGATCTTCCCGCCGGACATCGCGGATCAACGCGAGCGCTGGGACGGCGCCGGGGACGAGCTGGCGGCGCGGCTGTATCGCCTGCTCAAGGAACAAAAGCTGTGGCACGGAGGGCGATGAGATGGCAAAGTTGATCTTTCACGCCGACCAAATCGCTGACAAGGCCGCCTTCGCCGCGCTTTGCCCCTTTGGGGCCATCGAAGTGAGCGAGGACGGACGGCTCGACTGCAACGACGCATGCCGCATGTGCCGGCAGTGCATCCGTAAAGGCCCGGCCGGCGCGGTAGAGCTCCTCGAGGACGCTCCCCAGGCGCAGATCGATAAGCGCCAGTGGCGCGGCATTTTGGTGTATGCCGACCATATAGAGGGCGAGATCCACCCCGTGACGTATGAGCTGCTCGGCAAGGCGTCTGAGCTGGGGAAAGCCGCCGGTCAGCCCGTATACGCCCTGATGATCGGCGGCGGCATCGCCGAACGCGCGAAGGAGCTTACCCATTGGGGCGCGTCGAAGGCGCTGGTTTACGACCACAAGGAATTGCTGGACTTCCGGCTGGACGTCTATACGAACGCCTTTGAGGACGCCGTGCGCGTCCTGCGGCCCGCGGCCATCCTGGTCGGCGCTACCGTAACGGGCCGGCAGCTCGCGCCCCGGGTAGCCGCCCGATTGCGCACGGGCCTAACGGCGGACTGCACCGCGCTGCGCATGGAGACGGACGCCGGCCTCATCCAGATCCGCCCGGCGTTCGGCGGCAACATCATGGCGCAGATCGTCACGCCGAACCATCGGCCGCAGATGGCCACCGTCCGTTATAAGGTGATGGACGCGCCCCCGCGCAGCCCGGCCGCCTGCGGCGAGGTGATCCTTCGCGCGCTGCCCGATGCGCTGCTGCAAAGCGGCGTAAAGGTGCTTTCGGTGACCCCTAGGCCGCAAGAGGAGGGGATCGAAAACGCCGACGTGCTCGTCGTCGCCGGGCGCGGCATTCGCAAAGAAAATGACCTTTCGCTCGTCCGCCGTCTGGCGTCGCTCCTGTCCGGTCAGGTCGCCTGTACCCGTCCGCTGGTGGAATGCGGCTGGATGGACGCGCGCCGCCAGGTCGGCCTGAGCGGGCGCACGGTGCGCCCCAAGGTCATCATCACGTGCGGCGTCTCCGGGGCCATACAGTTTGTAGCGGGGATGAACCGCGCGCAGACGATCATCGCCATCGACAAGGACGAGCAGGCTCCCCTATTCCGGACGGCCCATTACGGGTTGGTGGGCGATCTATACGAGATCTTGCCCGCCCTGATCGCTGCCATCGAGGCGGACAAGGAGGCTGGACGATGATGCGAAACAAAATGACCCCCGCGCAGGTCGGCGCGCTGCGCGCGCTGCTGCCGGGCTGTGTCTTGGCAGGCGACGAGGTCGGCGAGGATTGGGCGCACGACGAGCTGTCCGGCACGCGCCATATGCCGGAGGCCGTCGTGCACGCGCGCTCTACCCAGGACGTATCCACGCTCATGGCATGGTGCCAGGAGCAGGAGATCGCGCTGACGCCCCGCGGCATGGGGACGGGCCTGGTCGGCGCCTGCGTGCCCGTGGCGGGCGGCGTGGTGCTGGACATGACCGGGATGAACCGCATCCTCGCGCTGGATGAGGACAACCTGTCCGTCACCGTACAGCCGGGCGTCCTGCTGATGGAGCTCGCCGCCTACGTGGAGGAGCGGGGGCTCTTTTACCCGCCCGATCCCGGCGAAAAGAGCGCGACCATCGGCGGCAACATCTCCACCAACGCGGGCGGCATGCGCGCCGTCAAGTATGGGGTCACGCGGGACTATGTACGCGCTCTCGAGGTAGTGCTGCCGGGCGGCCATGTGCTGACGCTGGGGAGCGAAACGGTCAAGAATGCCAGCGGCCTGAGCCTGAAGGATCTGGTCGTGGGCTCCGAGGGGACGCTGTGCGTCATCACAAAGGCTACGTTAAAGCTCCTGCCCCTCCCGGCTCGGACCGTCTCTTTGCTGGTCCCCTATCCTACGCTGAAGCAGGCGATCGAAACCGTGCCGGACATCATCCGCAGCAAGGCCGCGCCGCAATCCGTCGAATTTATGGAGCAGGGCGTCATCCTGGATGCCGAAACCTATCTGGGCAAGCGCTTTCCGGACCACAGCGCCCCCGCCTACCTGCTTTTGCGCTTTGACGGCGCCACGCTCGCCGCGATCGAAGCGGACTACGACGCCGTGGCGCAGCTATGCCTGCGCCACGGCGCGCTCGACGTGCTGATCTCCGACACGGCCGAGCGCGACGAATCCATCTGGGCGGCGCGCGGCGCGTTTCTGGAGGCCATCAAGGCCGGCACCACCCTGATGGACGAGGTGGATTGCGTCGTGCCCCGCAGCCGTATTCACGAGATGGTCTCCTTCCTGCACGCCCTGCAGGGCGAGGCGGGCCTGCGCATCAAGAGCTTCGGCCACGCGGGGGACGGCAACCTGCATACATATTTGCTGCGCGACACGCTGCCGGAGGCGGAATGGGCGCAGCGCATGGCCGACACCATGCAGAAGATCTATCAAAAGGCGAAGGAGCTGGGCGGCCTGGTGTCAGGCGAGCACGGCATCGGCTATGCCAAGCGGGCATACCTACGAGAAAGCCTCGACCCGCAGGCCCTCTTGCTCATGCAGGGGATCAAGCGGGTATTCGATCCCAAGGGGATTCTCAATCCGCATAAGGTCTACGCGCAATAGGTCCGATCGGAAAACGTTCGCGCGAAAAAAGGCTGGAAGACGTCTGAACCTTCAAACGTCTTCCAGCCTTTTGTTTACGAGCGCGCGACCTCCCAAGCCTCATAGGCCCCGCCGTCGCCGTAGCCCAGACGCAGCGCCAGGCGCCGCGAGGTTTCATTGGCGGCGTCCCAATGCGCTGTGACGCCCCGCTTAAGGCACAGGGCGATCAGCGCGGCGCTGCAGGCCTGCGCGAGGCCCCTGCGCTGGTGGTCGTCGCGCGTCTGCACCTGAATCTCGATCCCGCCGTCGTACGAAAGATAGGACGAAGCGCCCGAGACGCATTCCCCTTCCCACAGCGCGGCGAAGCCCATGCCGTGCAGGCGGTAATCCGAAGCATCGCGAAAGAGGGAGACAAAATCGCGCGACCATTCCGCGCCCAGCGCCTTTGTATACAGCGCCTCGTCGATCGGGCGCAGCGTATAGCCGGGCGGCGGCGCGCAAAGCGCCTTCGCCCGCTCCGCCGACAGGGCGTCCGCCCGCAGGCGATAGCGCGTGATGCGCTGTGCCAGATCCCCGTTCACCGCGCCGATCAGCGCATCCCATCCGGCATCGTTCGGGATCATGAGCAGCGAAGGAGCCGGATGATCCGCGGGCACATGCGCGGCCAAAGCCCGCGCGCCGGGTGCGGCGGCGTCGCCCGCGAAAAGGCAAAGGTCGCCCGTCACGATCTGCGCGCAGCGCGCCTCGTCGTCCGCCCAGGCGCGCCCCATGCGTCCGCTCAAAAAGGACAGCACGGGGGTTTCTTCCCGCCCGGCAAAAAACAGCGCCGCCTGCGAGGGCTCAATCTGCTGCACAAGGCATCCGCTCCTTAAAAGTTAAACTCGTCTTCCCAGTCGAAATCCTCCGATGCCTCCAGGCTGCCCGGCCAGTGCGCGCACCACGCGGGCACCTGTGTGCGCTCCACGCGGTCCAAGCTCGGCGTATAGGGCTTGATGTCGAGCACCGGCGTCCCGTCCAGCGCGTCCGTATAGGCGATGCGGAGCGTCCCCTTGGCGGGATCCACCGCGAGCACCTGCGATACGGTCATGCCGATCGGATTGGGCCGATAGGGCGAGCGCGTCGCAAACGTGCCCATCACCGCGGGCCCGCGCTTGTAAGGGCAGGGCGCCTCGAGCACGGCGCGCAGCGCCGGGTCGTCGTTTTGATGGAACCACCAGAGCACGACCACGTGCCCAAACCCCTCCAGCGCCCTCAGCGCCGGGGCGTATGCCGCGTTCAGGCGGATGCCCATTTCCTCTGCGTCCACGTAAAACCGGCCGATCGGCGATACCTCAAACGTCTTTTCCATGATGAAGCCTCCTCGTCATTTGGGATGGCCTCATCCTACACCCTCACATCGTGTCAGAGTCAAGCCCTTTTTCTCCGATCTCGCGCAGCGGCACCTGCAGCTCCGTCAGATACCCGGCCGGGTCGTCCTCGTCCCAGGGGCCCTTGTGGCAAATCTGGCGCGTCGGCCCGTCCATGGCATACTGCTCGTGGCGCGAGAGCCACAGGGCGAACGACCGATAGGCCGCGCCAATCCCGTCGTAGGGCCCGTAGACCAGGATCGAAGCCATGCGCACCACCGGCTCGATCCGGCGGTATGTAAACGCGCCCTTGTTCTCCCCCGGCCGGTCTACCACCACGCAGACCTCCACGTCCACGTCCGCTTCCCGGTGCTCCTCGTCGTAAAAGAAAGCCACGTTGCCGTGCGCCGCCCCAAGGGCGATGCGCTCGCGTTCGATATGCGCGTAGAGGTCGCGCCACAGCTCGCTCTCGCAGTCGTAGCGCGCGATCGTCCTGCGCAGGGATAGGACGCAAAAGCCCTCCACCCGCTTCATCGTAACGTTGCAGCGCACGTCCAGCGCGTTCGATCGGATGTCGGCAAGGGCTGCCTGAATCTCGCGAATGCGCGCCTGCTCTCGGGCGATGGCCTGCTTCGCCTCCAGCCGCTTTCCTTCGAGCCTTCGCGCGAGCGCCGCCTCGTCCCAGTCCGCGATCAACTCCGGCATCTGTGCGACGGTAAAACCCATGTCGCGCAGCAGCACGATCCGTTGAAGCTTTGGCATCTGCTCCACCGTATAAAGCCGGTAGCCGGTAAGCGGATCCACCCGCGCTGGATGCAGCAGCCCCGCCTCGTCGTAGTGGCGCAGCATGCGAATTGAAACCTGCGTCAGCCGGGAAAACTCGCCGATGCGGAACATGCGCGCCGCCCCTTCCCGTTTATCATCGCGCAATTAGCGAAACCATACGTGAATGCAAAACTGGATGAACAGGAAGCCCGCCAGGCCGAACGCGGATACGATCAGCAGCCCCGCCCCCACCGCGCCGAGGGCCCAGTGGAACGTCTCGCGGGGCGTCATCCGCTCGGGGCGCGGGTTCTTCGGCGCTCTCTCCCGCCCCTGCTCCGGCCTATACCAGGGCATGCCCTCCACGTTCATGTCCGCGACGGTCCATTCTTCCAGCTCGTCCCGATCGCCCTTCGTACCGTCCCTTGGGTCACGCGTCCTGGCCATACGGTTTTCCCTCGCCTGCGTACAGGTGGCACGCCACCACGTGACCCGGCTCTATCTCGCGCACCGGGGGCTCTTCGTGTTTGCAGCACTCCATGCACGCCTTGCAGCGCGTGTGGAACTTACAGCCCGCCGGTGGATTGGCCGGGGAGGGGATGCTGCCCTCCAGGATAATGCGCTTCATGCGCACGTTGGGATCCGGGACCGGGATTGCGGAGAACAGCGCCTTCGTATAGGGGTGCAGGGGATTCTTAAAGATGTCTTTCTTGTCGCCGTATTCCACCATCGTGCCCAAGTACATGACGCCGACCGCATCGGAGATATGCTCGACGACGGACAGATCGTGGCTGATGAACAGGTAGGTGAGGTTGTGCTCCTGCTGCAAGTCGCGCAGCAGGTTGATAATCTGCGCCTGAATGGATACGTCCAGGGCGCTGACCGGCTCGTCGCAGACCACGAACTCTGGATTCAGCGCGAGAGCACGCGCGATGCAGATACGTTGACGCTGGCCGCCGGAAAACTCGTGCGGATAACGGTTTTTATGATAGGGCTGCAGACCGCAGGATTGCATGATCCGGTCTATATAGCCATCGAACTCTTCCTTGGGTACGATGCCGTGCTCGCGCACCGCCTCGCCGATGATCTCGCCGACGGGCAACCGCGGGGAGAGGCTGGAGTACGGGTCCTGAAAGATAAGCTGCATCTTCGGGCGCAGCGCGCGCATCTCCTGCCTGTTTAAGGCGTAGACGTCCCGCCCGTTAAAGAGCACGTCGCCGTCCGTCTTCTCGGTCAGGCGCAGGATGGTGCGCCCGACCGTGGTCTTGCCGCAGCCGGATTCGCCCACCAGGCCCATCGTCTTGCCGCGCTCGATCTTGAACGTCACGCCGTCCACGGCCTTGACCGCGCCCGCAACGCGCTGCATCAGTCCGTTCTTGATCGGATAGTATTTCTTGAGATCGCGCACCTCGAGCACCGGTCTCGTCTCAGCCATTGCGGTTCCCCTCCTTTGTTTCGGGATAGCTCCGGTAGCAGCTGACCACGTGCGTGGGCGATAGATGCACCTCGTGCGGGTACGCGCCCCGGCATCCCTCGACGCACAGCTCGCAGCGGTCGCGGAAATAGCAGTAATCCGGCATGTCGACCGGGTTGGGCACCTTGCCGGGGATCGAATAGAGGCGGTCCGTCTCGCGCCCGACGACGGGCTTGCTGTTTAGCAGGCCGATCGTGTACGGATGGCTCGGGTTTTCGAACACCTCGCGCGCAGTGCCCTTTTCCACCACGCGGCCGGAGTACATGACGACCACATAGTCCGCCATCTCCGCGATCACGCCCAGGTCATGGGTGATGAGCATGATGGAGCAGTCCGTCTTTTCCTTCATCTCGCGCAGCAAATCCAATATCTGCGCCTGAATCGTCACGTCCAGCGCCGTGGTGGGCTCGTCCGCGATGATGAGGCGCGGGTTGCACGAGAGCGCCATGGCGATCATCACGCGCTGGCGCATGCCGCCGGAGAGCTCGTGCGGGTACATCCGATAGACGCCCTCGGCGTTGGCGATGCCAACGGTCTCCAGCATCTCGACGGAGCGCTGCTTGACCTGCTCTTTGGACATCGCCTTGTTGTGCAGGGCGATGACCTCGTCCATCTGCATGCCGATGCGAAAAACCGGGTTCAGGCTGGTCATCGGCTCCTGAAAGATCATGGAGATCTGGTTGCCGCGTATATTATGCATCGCCTCGTCCGGCGTGTTTACGATGTCGTAGACGCCGTCCTCGGCCTGAAAGCGGATCTGCCCCGCCGTCATCTGTCCCTGAGGGCGCTGCACCAGCTGCATGAGCGAAAGGCTCGTCACGCTCTTGCCGCATCCGGATTCGCCCACGACGCCGACCGTCTTGCCGCGCGGCACGTCGAAGGAGACGCCGTCCACCGCCTTGACCACGCCGATATCCGTATAAAAATACGTATGCAGGTCGTCGAACTCCACGACGTTATCGGGGTTTTTCATCTGCGTCATGTATTCATCGCGCGGCACGTTCTTGCGCTTGCGCTTCTTTTCAAACGCGTCGGTAATACGCCGGTTTTCCTTGGCGATGGCGCGCGCCTCGGCGGCGGAGATGTAATCCGCGCTCTTGGCTTCCTTGGCAGACAGGTGTTTCTTCTCTTTTGCCATGTTCTCCCCCTCCTTATCGCTTCATCTTCGGATCGAACGCGTCGCGCAGTCCGTCGCCGATAAAGTTGAATCCGAGCACCGTCAATAGGATGAGCATGCCCGCAGGAATCCATACGAACCAGTAATTCGTCATGACGTACACGTTGGAGACCGCGCTGATGATGTTGCCCCAGGAGGCGAACGGGAACTTGACGCCCAACCCCAGGAACGACAGCGTCGCCTCCAGCAGGATGACGCTGCCCAGCGACATCGTGCACATGACGATCAGCTGCGGCACCACGTTGGGCACCAGATGGCGGAAGATGCGGCGCGAACTCGATATGCCCGTCGCCTCGGTCGCGACCATGAACTCCTGCTCGCGCAGCGAAAGGATCTGCCCGCGCACGAGGCGCGCGATAGACGGCCAGCTGAGCAGGCCGATCACGAGCATCAGCACGAGCATGCGCAGCATGGGTTCCACCTGATAGACGTCCATGACCGAGCCCAGGATGATGTAAATCGGGTATCCAGGGATACAGTTCATGATATCGACGATGCGCATGAGCAGATTGTCGATCCAGCCGCCGAAGTAACCGGCGACGCCGCCCAGCACCACGCCCAGCACCAGCTCGATGATGACGACGATGAAACCGATCATCAGCGAGATGCGCCCGCCGTACATTAGGCGCGTCAGCATGTCCATGCCGTTGCCGTCCGTGCCCAACCAATGCTCGGCGCTCGGCGCCTCGTAGGTGCGCAGCAGGTAGGTCCTGGTTTCGCGGCGCACGAGGAACTGGTCGTTCTTTCGCTCGATCTCGAATTCCACCGTTTCGCCGCCCTCTCCGGGCATTTCAAAGGCCGTCTCCCCCGCCGCTATGGCGGTAAGCGCCGTCTGGGCAAAGCCCTCCGGGAACACGGTGCCGACCTCGACCTCCTTGATGACGTAGTCCGACACCTCGCACACGCTGGCGCCGTCCGCGAGCGTGATGGCGACGCTCTGCTCGCCGCGCTCCAGGTGATACGTCTCGCCCTCATAGGCGAACGCCGAGGAGATGCCGTCCGCGATCGCGCGCTCCGCCGCCAGGCGGAAGTCAAGGTCGCTTTCCAAGCCGCCCGCCGCCGTGAAAATGCGGTGCGAGGCGAGCGCAAGGTTTTGCGTGCCGTAGATCGTGTACTGCTTTTTAAGCACAGTATAGCTGTACATGGAGCCGTCCGACGTCGTAAAGGTGGGCGTGCCCGCGGCCACGGCCGCCGCGAACGCCTGGGTGATGTCCTCGGGCAGCGTCACGCCTTCGTCGGGCGTGACGGTGAACAGCCCCTTCATGCCGACCGCTTTGGCGACCGGCTGCTGCTCGGTCACGCGGTAGAGGTTTTCTCCCTCTTTCACGAGGCCGTAGTTTTGCCCGTTATACTCAAAGACGTTTTCGCCGCGCGTGATGGCCAGGATCATCTTCGACTTCGCGCCGCTGGGGAACGTCTTGCCCTCAGCCTCCACGTAGCGGTACTCGTTGTTCTTCGTGATGGCCGCATAGTCCTTGACCATCATCTCATAGCCGCGAAAGCGCTCGCTCTCGCCGTAGGGGGTAATGAGTCCGCCGATGAACGAGAAGATGAACATGCTCACGATGATCACCGTGCCCACGATCGCCAGGCGGTTACGGACGAAGCGCCTGAACACCAGCATGGAAGGAGATAGGACCTTGACGCGCTGTTCGTCGTCCAGCGCCAGATGCCGGTCGTCGATCTTTTGGTTTTGATTTTCCTGCAAGAGAACTCCTCCTTTCAGCTGACGCGCACGCGCGGGTCGACCACGGCGTACAGGATGTCGGCGATCAGCGTGCCCATCAGCACCAGCAGCGCTGAAAAGACGCAATAGAACATCGTAAAGGGGATGTCGCCGCTGATCATCGCCTGATACGACGTGTAGCCGATGCCGGGGATCTGAAAGAGCGTCTCCGTAATCAGCGCGCCGCCGAACAGGCTGGGCAGCGTTCCGCCGATGATGGTGACGATCGGGATCAGGGTATTGCGGAAGGCGTGCTTGTTGATGACGGTCCGCTCCGGCAAGCCCTTGGCGCGCGCGGTGCGGATGTAGTCGGAATTGAGCACCTCCAGCATGTTCGTGCGCGTGTAGCGCATCAGGTCGCCGACGCTGACCACGGTAAGCGTCACGACGGGCATGATGTAGTGCTGGGCCACGTCGAAAAACTGCCCCATGGGCGACAGCTGATCGTACATGCGGCCCACCTTGCCGTACAGGTCGAGCCAGCCGAGGTTGATCGAGAAGACCCATTTGAGCAGCGTCGCAAAGAAGAAGGTCGGCAAGCTGATGCCGATGAGCGCGAACACCGTCACCGCATAGTCGATCTTGGAGTACTGGCGCGTGGCGGAGACGATGCCCAGCGGGATCGCGATCACGACGCGCAGCGCCAGCGAGATCATCGCAAGGATGAACGAATCCCAGATGACCTGGCTGAATTTGAGCGTCACCGATACGTTATAGAACCAGCTCTCGCCGAAATCGCCGCGGATCGCTGTCTTGAGCCAGGTAAAGAAACCGCCGACGATGCCCTTGTCAAAGCCGTATACGGCGTTGAGCTGCTGCATCCACTCCTCGTAGCTTCGCCCGCCCGGCAGGGAAGACTTCTCACGGGCGAGCCGCTCGACGTAGGACGTGGGTAGGCAGCGCATCAGGGCGTAGATGAGCAGTGCGACGAAGAAGAGGATCATGATGCTAAGCAGGATTCGCTTAGCGACGTATTTGCGCACGATCAAACACCTCCGGTTGTCTCGGCGCGGGGGCGCCGGAATAAGATTTTGCGGCAAACGAGGGATAGCCTGCCCGGTCCGGTTCCGGCGCCGGGCGATGTAAACCCACAATACGCGGGGAATATTTCGAATTCATGAGATGCAGCCGGTTAATCCGCGCGTCACGGCGCATCGGACGCTGCAAACGGAAGAAAGTTCGCCGGATCAAAACATAAAGGTACCGGGCCCCGGCTCGCCTGCCGGGGCCCGGCCATGCCGCTATGATACGGTTTTAGAGATTACTTCACCATTTGCATGGCGGAGACGCCCTGCGTCCAATCCCAGAAGGTGGTAATGTCCGGGGTCACGGTGTCCATGTCGATGCGCTCAGGGCTGAAGATGACAGCGTTCTGGCGCTGATAGACCGGCACTTCGACGGCCGCGTCGACGATGCGGTCCAGACAAGCCTTGTAGGTCGCCTTGCGGTAGGCCTGATCCGCACTGGAGCGCGCGTCCATGATCAGCTGATCGAGCTCCTCGTCGGCCAGGTGATAGTGGTTGGATTCGGTGCTGCCCGGCAGACCCACAATGTTGCTAGAGTGATAGGTCTGGTACATGTCCGGGTCGGCCGTCGCCTGCCAGGCCGCGGCCCACAGCTCCTGCGTGCCGGCGTCCAGGCGATCCCATAGGATGGTGGAATCGGACGGGTCGTTGATGGTCAGCGTGATGCCGATCTTCTCCAGCGCGTTGCGCGCGTCGGTCACGACGCCGAACGACGGGTGATCGCCGACGCCGTCCGCCGGGATGATCAGCTCGTACTCCATCTTCGCGCCTTCGGGCGCGGCGGTGAACTTGCCGGACGCCTCGTCAAACGTGTAGCCCGCCGCCTTCAGGTATTCGACCGCCGCCGCGAGGGCCGCGTCGTACTTCTGCTCGGCGGTCATGTCCGCGGTGTAGAGATCCGCGCCGTCCACGCCCACGGAGAAGGCCACCTTGTAGTCCTCGTCCGTCTTCTGCGGGGCCGCCCAGGAGGTATTGGAGATCGGGTAGTTGATGACGCTCGCGCGGTCGCCGTAGTAGGTGTCGATCGCCACGTCGCGGTAGACGGCCAGCACGGTCGCCAGCGCTTTACGCAGGTTCTTGGAGGCTTCGCTTAGGGGCTCTCCGCCCACGTTCATGGTGTCGGCGTTCATGCCGATGTAGCCGTAGCCCAGGTTATCTACGGTGTTGACGACGATCTTGTCGCCGTTGAGCTCTCCGTTGCTGTTGTAGCCCTTGACTTCCTTGACGGCGGTGTCGCTGAAGGTCGGGTCCGTCAGGTCGACGGTGCCGGTGCCGACGGCGGAGACCTTATCGGGCTCGAGCGTCTCCTTGTACTGGATGTACTTGATCTTCGGCTCGCCGCGCCAGTAGTGCTCGTTCGCCTCGAGGTACACGACCTTGTTCTCGTACTTGACGAGCTTGTAGGGGCCGGCGCCCATGGGCGCGTTCGTCTTTGCCTTCACGATGGCCAGGTCGCCACGGGGGAAGCCGAACTTGTCGTTCTCGTAGTCGTACTGGCTTACGTCTCCGTAGTAGTGCATCGGGGCGATGGCGATGCCGCCGATGTTGTAGATCGCCGGCGCCTGGAAGCCCTTGGTCGTCACGGTGACGGTGTTTTGATCGACCTTCTTGATGCCCTCGATGCGCGTCACCTCTTCGCCGCCGGCGCTCTGCAGGGTCTCCTCGAGCACCATGTTCTGCACCTGGGCGTCGAACATCGCGCCGTCGCCGTAGGCCTCGCCCGCGGCCTGATAGTCGCTGCCGTACTGGGCGATGATGTCGGCGAGCACCTGCGCCTCGTCCTCCACCTTGGTGGAATCGTAGCTTTCGTCCGCGCTATAGAAGGCGGCGAACAGGTCCTTCGCGACCGGATACTGCTCGGTCTGGGCCTTGTAGGCTTCGTCGTCGTACAGCGTCTTCACCCACTCCAGCTCGGAGGTCATCAGCGGCGCTACCAGCTCGGAGGAAATGCGCGCCTTGACCGCGTCGGAGAGGTTGGTTACATCCACCGATACGGATTCGGCCATGGAGTTGTTCTGGCGATAGTTCTCCATGCCGATGATGTTGTAGGAGTACAGCGATGCGCTGCCGTCGTAGGTCGGGTCAGCGTACACGTAATAAGAGAAGATCAGGTCGTCCGCGTCCATCACTTCGCCGTCGGCAAACTTGACGCCGTCCTTGATCTTGATAGTGTAGGTCGTCGTATCGGACGCCTCGTCGTACACCTCGGATACGTCGGTAATGCCGGTATAGGTGTAATCCGTGCCGTTATACGGGACGGTTTCGCCCTCGATCGCGTTCTTCACCGGCGCGCCCTGGCGGTCCGCCGTCATGGCGAGCTCCTGCGTCAGCGTCTCGCCGATCCAACGGTCGTAGACGGTGTCGCAAAAGAACGGGCTGAACTTCGCGCTGAAGTTGCTGGACGCTACGACCAGCGGCTTCTCGGCATCCGCCTCGCCCTCCGCTAGCGCGGGCACGAGCATGCAAAGGCACATGACGCTCGCGAGCAGCACGGATAGGATCTTTTTGATGCTGTTCATCTGTTTTTTCCTCCTTGTCGTTTGCCGGAGATTGGCTCAAAACGTAAACCATTTGTGTCAAGCCCGCCCCGCGGAGAAACTAGCGCTCATATGCGCTTTTTTCTCCGTTTTTTGTTCTTTTGGAGGCCTTCGCAAAATGCTTACCTATTGGGCCTAATCCCCAGATAAATCTATTATAGCATCGCATTTCGCTTCCCGCAAGGGATGGGGAGCAGGTTATCCATGTTAATATTTATACATTCTCAGGATGCGTCACAGCCCCTTGTCGACCATGCGCGCGCCCACGTCCTTCATGGCGAGCAGCGAAAGGATGCCGGAGAGCAGCATGAGCGCAAAGCCCGCCAGCGCATAGCCCTCCACCGCGCTCCCCTTGCCGGAAAGCTGCACGTACGCATCGCCTGCCAGCGCGATGCACGAGAGCACCGTCAGCGCATAGCTCGCGCCTTTTACTGTTTGTAGCGCCTGGTCCCTGGCCTTGCGCGTAAAGCGCTCTTTCAGGCGCCATAGCCGGAGGCTACAGACCGCCAGAAACGCGATTGCCAGAAGGGCGAACATATGCGGCATGGAGATGAGCAGCGTGTGCGCGGCCGTGCTGTTGACGAGGCCCGCCATGAGAAAGCCCGCTATCCCCAGCGCAAAGCAGCCGAGCAAAGCCAGGCTGCGCAGGCGCCGGGCGCGCGCATCGATGTTCAAGCTGTAATACTCGCCAGTGTAAATCAGGCGCTTCTCTTCCTTGCCCGTCGCCGGATCGATGTGCTTGACGGTCTTGTAATCGCCACGGTATTTCTTGTCGCCCATTGCGGCCTCCTATTGTTTAGAGTCGGCATGCACCCGAGCGGATGCTTCCTTTTCGTTCCTTTCGATCGGACCGGACCACCGCATGCCAAAGCCGAAGCGGTATGCATGACCTGCTTCATCCACATAGGGTTTGAGGTCGTGCGGCGCGTCCTCGCAGCTGCGCTCGACCGTCTCCATATCGCAAGGCAGCGTCACGGGCAGGCGGCCGGACGGCTCAAACAGCCCGGCCATAAGGTCGAGGATGGCCTTAGGCCCCACGCCAAACTCTGCGATAATTGCGTCCGCGAGCGGCTCGATTTCGGCCATCACCGCCGGGTTATGCATGCGTATACATACGATGACAGGCTTATCCTTCATCGCCGCGCGCGCCGCCCGCACGTTCTCCAGGTCGCTTTCATTGTATGCATATGCGGTCTTCCCCCAGTAGCTGCGGTTGGCGCTCACGTCGCGCGCATCGCCGCCTGCGATGCTCTCCTTGCGGGCGGCGCTCGCCGTATATGGGCGGTATTGCAGACTGATGGGCATGTAGCCGTTGCCCCCCGCCGCGCGGTCTTCGCGCGAAAAGGGGTCTGTCAGCGGGCTTTCCACAAACACGAGCGCCGCGTCCGCGTCCTCCGCCCGGTCGGCCACGTCGAAATAGCGCTTCAGCGTCGCGCGCGGCACGGGGCTGAACGTAGCCTCCGGCTGCGTGCCCCGGAAGAACGTGCGGCGCGCCTTGATAAAGCGATCCGGCACGAACACACGCGGCCGCCCTTTCAGCGGCAGGCAGCCGCCCTCGTTTTTCAGCAGCACGAGCGATTGGCGCTGCGCCGCCTCACCCGCTTGCCGATGGGCCGCGCAGCCCGCGACCTTCGCGCTCTCCGCCTCGTCCAAATAGGGGTTTTCAAAAAGCCCCAGCCGAAACATGCTCGTGAGCAGCCTGACGGCGGATTGCTCCATGCGCGAGCGCATCGCCGCCTCGCCGCAGCGCTCGCAGCCGAGGCGGTAGGCTTCGAGGATCGGGCGTACGTCGCTGTTGCCGCCAAACTGGTCGACGCCATTCTCGATGATGCGCAGGTGCCGCTCCGCCGCGCTCAGCTTCTCCACGCCGAAGCACCGGCTGCCGAACGAATCCACCTCCGGATCCGGATCGCCCGTGATCCCCCAATCCGTGCATAGGATGCCGTCATAGCCGTAGGTCTCCCGCAGCAGCCGTCCTACGATGTAGCGGCTGTATGCGTTGCCGACGTTTTCGCCGCTTTCCCTGTCCTGATCCCACGAGACCGTATAGTAGGGCATGATGCAGGCCGTCTGCCCGGTCGGCCCGCTTAGCTGCATCGCGCCCTGCAGGAAGGGCAGCAGGTGCGTCTCAAATTGTCCGCCGGGATAGACCGCGTATGCCCCAAAGGCGTAGTGCGCGTCGCGCCCGCCCTCCCCCGTGCCGCCGCCGGGCCAGTGCTTGGCCATGGTGGCGACGCTGCGCCGGCCCCAGCCGTCCCCAGAGCCGGGCGTCGTCTGCATGCCGTCGCAATATGCGCGCGCCATGGCCGTCGCCAGCTCCGGATCCGGCCCGAACGTATCCTCCAGGCGCATCCAGCGCGGGTCCGTCGCAAGGTCGATCTGCGGCGAGAGCGCGGTGGCGATGCCGATGGCGCGGTATTCGTCCGCGGCAATTTCGGCAAACCGCTTCACGAGCGCGGGGTCAAACGTCGCCGCCAGGCCGATGCCCTCCGGCCACTGCGAGAGGAACGAGGCGCCGCTCTTGTATTCCTGCCCAGCCGAGCGTGCGCCGTGGCGCGGGTCGGAGGAGATGTTGACCGGGATGCCCAGGGGCAGCGATTCCGCCAGGGCCTGCAGGGCGTTATTCCAGCGCACCGCGTCCCGCACGCAGGAGACGCCCGCGAGCAGCACATGGCGTACGCCGTCCGCGCGGACGAAGTCCCTCAGCCCGTCGGAAAGCGTCCACGGCGGGACGCTACTGTCGTACGGCCGTCCCCCGTACGTGGCCCGAAACGGCCCGCCCGGCGCGCAGGGCACCATCTGATGCGGCGAATACATCATTAGACCGGCGATCGCCTTTACGTCGAGGCGCGCGGCCAGGTCGCGTGCGCGCGCCTTGGGCGTGAGCCGCCAGTCCTCGTAGGGCAACAGCTCGCCCGTGCCCGAAAGATCGCGAAACGCGAAGCCGTCCGCGTAGATGACGCCTGCGCCCGACACCGCAACGTCCGGGCCGCCTTCGTTTTCGTAGAGCGTATAGCCGTCCTTTGGGATCGCCTTGCAGCGCATGTGCACGCCTCCTCGCTCAACTCATGTGTATGGAATGAAAGAGAGGCCGCCGCGCCGAAGGGCGGCAGCCGGTAACCGCTTGAAAAACCGGGGCTCAGAGCTCATCGCATCAGCGCTTCGCTGGCCTCGCGCAGCCTTATGTTCACGGCCTGCGCCTCCTCCATGCCGCCGGAGGCCGTATTCACGTACAGCTTGATCTTGGGCTCGGTGCCCGACGGGCGGATGCAGACCCACGCGCCGCCTTCCAGCTCGAAGTACAGTACGTCGGACTTGGGCAGATCCAGCGCCGTCTTTTCGCCGTTCACGCCCGTGCGCTCGCCGCTCAGGTAATCGCGCACGCCCAGCACGTTCAGGCCACCGAGCGCCCGCGGCGGGCTTTGGCGCAGGCGCTTCATGATGCCCTGCATCTTCTCGATGCCGTCCTTGCCCGGCAGCGTTACGGAGACGACCTTCTCGACGTACGCGCCGTACAGCGCGTAGATCTCCATCAGGATGTCGTAGAGCGTCTTGCCCTGCGTCTTCGCCCAGGCGGCGGCCTCGGCGATGAGCAGCGATGCATTCACGCCGTCTTTGTCGCGCACGAACGTGGAGGACAAAAAGCCGTAGCTCTCCTCAAAGCCGAATACGAACGTATGCGCGCCCGTATCCTCAAACTGCTGGATCTTTTCGGCGATAAACTTGAAGCCCGTCAGCGTGTCGAACGTCGTAAGGCCGTAGCTATCGGCGATCCTGCGCGCCAGCTCCGTGGAGACGACGGACTTGACGACCGCGCCGTTTTGCGGCAGCGTGCCCAGCTGCTTGCGGCTCTTCAGGATGTAATAGAGCAGCACGCAGCCGATCTGGTTGCCGGTCATCAGATAGTACTTGCCCTCGGCGTCTTTGACGGCGATGCCCACGCGGTCGCAGTCGGGGTCTGTGCCGAAGATGCAGTCCGCGCCCTCGCGGTCGGCCAGCTCCATCGCGAGCTTAAAGGCCGCCGGATCCTCGGGATTGGGGACCTTAATGGTAGAAAAGTTCGGGTCCGGAAGCTCCTGCTCCTTCACGACCATAACGTTTTCAATGCCGATCTCTGAAAGAATGCGGCGCACCGGCTTGTTGCCGGAGCCGTGCAGCGGCGTATAGACGATCTTGAGCGCTTTGCCCGCCTGCTTCATCAGCTCCGGCTGCACGCAGAGCGTCTTCACCCGTGCGATGTACGCGTCGTCGACCTCCTTGTCGCCGATGATGCGAAGCAGCCCGGCCGCCTTGGCCTGCGCCTCATCCATCTCCACGGCGTCCTGATACGTGCAGGCGCGGATGCGCTCGAGCACCTGGTCCGCGTATTCGGGCGGCATCTGCGCGCCGTCCTCCCAATAAACCTTGTAGCCGTTGTATTGCGGCGGGTTGTGGCTCGCGGTGATCACGATGCCCGCTACCGCGTGCAGATGGCGCACCGCAAAGGACAGGATAGGAACCGGCCGCAGCTCGTCGAAGAGGTAGACGTGGACGCCCTCGTGGCAGAGCACCAGCGCCGCCGCCCTGGCGAACTCAGGCGACATGCGCCGCGAATCGTAGGCGATCACCACGCCCCGCTCCTTATAGGACGGTTCGCCGGCGGCGATATAGTCCGCAAAGCCACGCGTAGCCCGGCGCACGTTGTAGAGGTTCATGCGGTTCGTGCCCGCGCCAAGCACGCCGCGCATGCCCGCCGTCCCAAACGAGAGCTCGGTATAAAAGCGATCCTCGATTTCCCGCTCGTCGCCCGCAATGGCCCGCAGCTCCTTGACCGTCTGCGCGTCGTCCGCGAAATCGCGCAGCCATTTTTCGTACGTTTCCCTATACGCCATGGATATCCCTCCCTTTCTTTCGCCCCATCGGCTTCGCCGCTGGGGTACGCGTCGGGGAATTTTCAATTCCCGCGCCGCTTCTCGGCCTTCTGGCCTCCCTTTCTTTCGCCCCGGCCTGAAAGTTCCGGGGTACGTAGCCTTTCGGCCTTCTGATTCGGCATCAATGTCATGAACATAAGGTAACGCTTAAAGATATTGAGGAGATAGAAAGGGTCCGTTAAAGGTTTGTAGGGGCGACCTTGGGTCGCCCGCCCGTAGCCCGGCGCGTATATGCCACAAGCGGACGACCCAAGGTCGCCTCTACTGCGCCATCTCATATTCCGTCCATACCCCATGACATTGAGAAGATACCGAATACATTATAGTACAATTCGGGCAATTTTTCCATTCTTTTTTTAGTGCGGACGTCGTTTCCTCTACGCGGTCAGGATTTGTAATTTTGCCACGCTTGTGGTATCCTTAGTATATAAGAGAATCTTGCGAAGGGGAAATCAATTTGGAGGAAACCTTCATCGTCGTGGACGGCAACAGCCTGATGCACCGCGCCTTTCATGCGCTGCCCCCGCTGACCACCAGCACGGGCGAGTACACAAACGCCGTCATGGGCTTTACGAGCATGCTGCTCAAGCTGCTGGGCGAGGTGCGCCCGGCCTATCTGGCCGTGGCTTTCGACATGCACGGGCCGACCTTCCGCCATGCGGACTATGCCGATTATAAGGCAGGCCGAAAGCCTACCGCAGAGGAGCTGCGACCCCAGTTTCCCATGCTGCGTAGGCTGCTCACCGCCATGGGGGTAGAGCAGCTCGAGCTGCCCTCCTTCGAGGCGGACGACATGCTGGGCACGGTCAGCCGCCTTTGCGAGGCGCGCGGCATCCGCGCGCTGCTGGTAACGGGCGACCGAGACGCTATGCAGCTCGTTTCAGACAAGACGCATGTGCTCTACACAAAGCGCGGCATCAGCGACACGGTGGAGTTTGACCCTGAGACCGTGCTTTCCACATTCGGCGTCACCCCCGCGCAGATTCCCGACCTCAAGGGCCTCATGGGCGACGCGTCCGACAACATCCCCGGCGTGCCCGGCGTGGGCGAAAAGACGGCGGTGAAGCTGCTGGCGCAGTACGGCAGCGTCGAGCGCGCGTTGGACGCCGCCGCGACGGACCTGAAGGGCAAGCTGCGCGAGCGGATGATCGAGGGGCGCACGAGCGCCCTCATGAGCAAAAAGATCGCCACCATCACGCGCGACGTGCCCATCGAGCTGAACTGGGAGGCATGCCGCCTGCGCGACCTCTCCGGCGGCGCTTCGGTGCTGCAGGAGCTGGAGATGAAATCCCTGCTCGCCCGCTTGAAGGCGCTCAGCCCCGGCGTGGATGCGGAGGAAGCGCCCGCGGCGCCCGCCATCCCCTGGCAGACGGAGCGGGAGCTCAGCACCGCAGAAGAGATAAGCGGCTTTATCGCCGCGCTGCCGGATACAAAGGACGCGGCGGTCGCCCTTTGCCTTTCGGACGCGTTGACGCTTTCCTGCGCGGACGGATCCCGCGCGCGCATCGCCACCGCGCAGGATCTGCTCTCCACCGGCCTAGACCCGCGCGAGGCCATGCAGGCGCTCGCCCCTCTGCTCACAGGCGGCCGCGCCCTGATCGTGCACGGGGCCAAGCGGCTGCTCACCCAGCTCGCCCAATGGGAGATCCCCTGCACGGCGATCGCCGCGGACACGCTGCTGGAGGCGTATCTGCTCGACCCGCAGGCCCGGCGCTACGACGCGCCGGAAAGCGCTGCCGCGCTATACGAGGCGCACGTAAACCAATGCGCCCAGCTCGAGGCGGCCGGCATGCTCCCGCTCTACTACACCATCGAAATGCCGCTCATGCAAACCCTCTTTTCCATGGAGCAGGAGGGCTTTCTCATCAACCGTGAGGAGCTACTGCGCCTGGGCGCAGGATACACGCAGGAGCTCGCGCGCCTGCAAAAAGAGATCTACGACCTGACGGGCGTGGAGGGCTTTAACATCGCCAGCCCCAAGCAGCTGGGCGAGGTGCTCTTCGAACGCCTGGGCCTGCCCGCCGGGCGCAAGACAAAGTCGGGCTACTCCACCGACGCGGAGACGCTCGAGGCCATCGCGGACAAGCATCCCGCGATCGACAAGATCCTCTCTTACCGGCAGATCGCCAAGCTCAACGGCACGTATGTCGACGGGATGGTCAAGCTGATCGGCCGCGACGGGCGCATACACACCTGGTTTGACCAGACGGCGACCGCGACGGGGCGCATCTCCTCTACCGAGCCGAACCTGCAAAACATCCCGGTGCGCACGGAATTGGGACGCGAGATCCGCCGCGCCTTCGTCGCCCGCGAAGGGTGGCTGTTGTGCGACGCCGACTACTCGCAGATCGAGCTGCGCCTGCTCGCGCATCTCTCCGGCGACAAGAGCATGATCGACGCCTTCTGCGCCGGTCAGGATATTCACGCGCGCACCGCGGCGGAGGTGTACGACGTGCCGCTTAAAAGCGTGACGCCCGCCATGCGCTCCGCCGCCAAGGCGGTCAACTTCGGCATCGTTTACGGCATCAGCGACTTCGGCCTTGCGCGCAACATCGGCGTCACCCGCCGCGAGGCGGCGGAGTTTATCGAGCGTTACTTCGCGCGCTATCCGGGCGTGCGCCGCTTTATGGACGAGGCGGTCGCCAAGGGAAAGACGCTCGGCTACTCCACGACGATGTTCGGCCGGCGCCGGCTGCTGCCCGAGCTCTCCTCGCCGAACTACAACACCCGCTCTTTTGGCGAGCGCGCCGCGATGAACACGCCCGTGCAGGGCACGGCGGCGGATATTATCAAGCTGGCGATGGTGCGCGTGCGAAAGCAGCTCGCGGCGCGCGGCCTTCGCGCCAAGCTCATCTTGCAGGTGCACGACGAGCTGATCGTCGAAACCCCGCCCGAGGAACAGGACGCCGTATCGGCCGTGCTCAAGGAATGCATGGAGGGCGCTGCGGCGCTATCCGTTCCCCTCGTCGCCGACGTACATGCGGGCAAAACCTGGTACGAAGCCAAATAGTTCATATCCCTGCAATCTTTTCACCCCAAGCGACGTCTTTTAGAGAGGGGGCCTCTTGTATGTACCGCATTGGACTGACCGGCGGCATCGCCAGCGGCAAGACGACCGTCAGCGCCTATCTGCGCATGCTGGGCGCGCCCGTAGTGGATGCCGACGCCCTGTCTCACGACCTGACAAAAGAGGGCGGCGCGGCGCTGCCCGCCATCCGCGAGCGCTTTGGGGACGGCGTCTTCGAGGGCGCCACGCTCGACCGCGCGCGGCTGGGCGCGCTCGTCTTTTCGGACCGCTACGCGCGGCGCGATCTGGAGGCCATCCTGCACCCGCTCGTCTTCGCCGAAATGCAGCGCGAGCTGGATGCGCTGCTCAAGGCCGACACGCCCGCGGTGGTGCTCGACGTACCGCTGCTTTTTGAGACCGGCCTGGATCAAAAGGTCGACGAAACCTGGCTTGTGTGCGTGCCCGAGGCGGAGCAGATCCGCCGCGTCATGCTGCGGGACGGCCTGAGCGAGCAGGAGGCGCGCGCGCGCATCTCCAGCCAGATGTCGCTGCGCAGCAAGGTGCTGCGGGCGGATCGGGTCATCTCCACGCTGCGCACGATCGAGGATACGCGCCGCGAGGTGCGCGCGCTGTGGGAGCAGACGCTCGCCTCCCTCCAGGTCTTTGCGAAGCAAACCTCATCTTATACGGAAGGCTGATCGCCTGCACAGTACGAAAGGAGCTCACGTATGACCCAACAAAGCCCTCAGGAGCAGCCGCCGCGCCCGCGCCGCGTCCGGCCTCAGCAGGCGCAGCACAGCGCAGCGCCCCCTGTACGGCCGCTTCCCGCCATTGTGCGCAGGCAGGCGGACTTCTTTGGCGCCGTCCCCCTGTGGCTGCGCATCGGCATCCTGACGCTCGCCGCGCTCGCTCTGGCGTTGACCTGCGTGCACGTGACGCGCATCTACATCGCCCACGAGGCGGAGCGGCGCCGGCTCGAGCAAGAGGCCGCGGAGCGCGCGAGCCATCCGCTCTATTATCAGGACCTGATCTTACGCTACGCGCAGCAAAATAGCCTGGATCCCGCGCTGGTCAGCGCGATCATTCTCTGCGAGTCGAGCTTCGACCCCGCCGCGCAGTCCCGCCTGGGCGCGCGCGGGCTGATGCAGCTGATGGAGCCTACCGCCGAATGGGCCGCCGACAAGCTGGACGAGGAGGAGGGGTACACGTTTGACAAGCTGTACGATCCGGAGACCAACGTGCGCTTCGGCACCTGGTACCTGGGCTACCTGAACCGCCGCTTTGACGGCGATATGCTCAAGATCGTATGCGCTTATCACGCCGGCCAGGGCAACGTCGACGCCTGGCTGGGGAATCCCAAGTACAGTTCAGACGGCGAAACACTGGACAACGTGCCCGAAGGCGGCACGGCAACCTACGCGCAAAGGGTGATGAAAGCCTATGAAATTTACCGAAAGCATTATTTTTCCCCGCAGCCGACGGCGCCTGCCGCGTAAGCTGCTATGTCTCCTGCTCGCGCTACCGCTCATCGCGGCGACGGCGCCCGCCTTGGCGCTCGGCAGCTCGATGACGGTCGGCATCGTCGCCAGCGACACGATGGAGCTCGCCCCGCTCTCGCTGCGCGAGCGCGATCCGGTCAGCATGCTCGCCCTCGTCTACGAGGGCCTGTTCACGCTCGACGACGACGAACAGCCCGTCGGCAAGCTCGCCAAGTATTGGGAGTTTTCCAACAACGGCAAACGGCTGGATATCACGCTTCAGCCGAACGTCACGTTTCACAACGGCGATCCGCTCACCGCAAGCGACGTATGCGCGACGCTGGACCGCATTCGCGAGCTCAGCGGCTTGGACGCCGAGTTGGAAAGCGTCGTCGAGCTGCCGCCGGAAGAGCGCGGCCTGTATCAGAGCCTCATGTACTTCATCAAGGACTGGAAGGCCTCCGAAGAGGACGAGCTGCAGTTATCCATCAGCCTGCGCAGGGGGTATTACGGGGCGCTCTACGCGCTGACATTCCCCATCCTGCCCGCCGGCGAGGTCGACCAGAGCGCGCCCGCCGGCACCGGCCCTTACCGCATCGAAGAGTACGAGCCGGGCGTGCGCCTGTGGCTCATGGCCAACACTGCCTGGTGGCAGCGCCCACCCCAGGTGACGGACGTGGTCGCCAACATCTACGCGGGCACCGAGGACGTGCTCGACGCGTTCGAATCGGGCGACGTGGACGTCACCATGACCCGCTCGCTTAACGCCACGCGCTATTCAGGCAGCCTCAACAGCTACATGATCACCTACCGCACGCGCCAGCTGGAGGTTCTGCTCATGAACCATAAGTACAAAAAGCCCGACGGCGCGCTGGACGACGCGCGCATGCGCCAAGCGATCTCGCTAGCGATCGACCGGGACGCGCTGATCAAGTCCGTCTATCAAAACATGGCCACGCCCGCCACCGGGCCCGTCATGTCCGGCACCTGGCTCTACGAAGAAAGTACGGCGAACCAGACGCAGAACGCCGGCCAGAGCAGCTACAACCCTGAAAAGGCGCGTTCGCTGCTCGACGAGATGGGTTGGAAGCTCGCCTCCGACGGCAAGCGCTACAAGACGGATAACGCCGTCGAGGGGCAAGGGCTCTATTTTACGATCCTCGTCTACGACGAGCCCGGCACCAATGTGCGCCGCAATGCCGCCGAACAAATCGCACAGATGCTCAAGGCGGTCGGCATCAATATAACCGTCTATATCCACTCCTATGAAGACGTCATGAAAAGCCTCAACAGCGGCAACTACAGCCTCGCGCTGTGCGCGTATAACCTCGACGTGGTGCCCGATCCGGGCTTTATGCTGCTGAGCAGTGCGGGCGTGAACTATCCCGGCGCAAACTTTGCCCGCTACAACAGCTCGGATATGAACGAGCTTATCCGCGACCTGCGCGCCGCCTATGACCCCGCAGCGTTTAAGTCGAAGCTCTCCGAGGTGCAGCGCTTATTTACCAAAGACCTCCCCTTTGCCCCGCTTTATTGGCGCACCGGCGCGCTGCTCGCGCGCGAGGCCTTCACCGAAGTGCGCGACGTGCGTGAGCTGGAGTTGCTGCGCGGCCTCGAAGCCTGGACCTATTGATCTTTTAATAATAATGTATTTAAAAAGGGGGCGCGGCCCTCTTTTTATTACGCAAAGAAGAGCGGCATGACGCCGCTCTCCGGGGCAGAAGGAGGAATGTACGCTGTTCCCTTGCGGGAAGATATCGCGTTCAGTCCACCGTATCTCCGAATCCGGCCGCGCCCTGACGGTGCAGCTTTCATCGGGCGCGGTTTTGTCGTTCCGCTTGCCCTGCAGATATCATGCCCGCGCAAAGGGCGCGCTATGCGTAAAAATAAAATTCTTTGTCACCCGTTTGCGGACGGCGCCGCACTTGCATAAACATGTACCTTTGCTGTGGAAACGATGCCTTTTTCCTTCGGTTTATCCTTGGCATAACGCAAAAAAACGCAGAATATGCAAATTTTGCTTGACAATCCCGCAAAGCGCCGTATAATAATAAATAACTTCATCACATAAAAGCGTCGACCGGGAACCCGGCCTGCGCGCGCGCTCAAGAGAGCTGCCGGTCGGTGTGAGGCAGTGCGCAGCGGCAGTCGCCCTATCCTCCCGCGAGCTTGAGGCCGAAGGGGGCTTTCTCTCCCCTGTGTAAGCCTCCACGGCCAGGCAACCGTTATTCTGCCCGCCATTGCGCCGCCTTTGCATCCGGCAAGATGGGCCGAGCGCCGCGCCCCCAGGGCCGGAAGTAGAGTGGTACCGCAGATGTGTAAACGCCTGTCTCTTCGTCAAAGAGACAGGTTTTTTTTCGTTTCAACCGCCGTAAAGGCGCTGAAAATACCGCACAAAATGGAGGAAAAAGAACATGAAACACCTGATCACGATGCTCTCGCTCACGCTCGCGCTCGTATGCTGCCTGGCAGGCCCTGCTCTGGCCGAAACCGTATTACAATTGGGGACGACCGTCAACGAGCAGGATAGCTTCCAGGTCGCGGCAGAAAAGTTCGCCGAGCTCGTCGCAGCGCGCACCGACGGCGCGTACAAGATCGAAATCTTCCCCAACGGCACCCTGGGCGACGAATCCACCATGCTCGACAGCATGTCCATGGGGATGCTCGACATCGGCATCATCACGAGCGGCCCCTTCGTCAACTTTTCGGAGTTGATGGGCGTTTTGGATATGCCGTTCCTGTTCGCCAGCAATGAAGAGGCTTACGCTGTGCTCGACGGCGAAATCGGCAAGGAGCTGCTGGGCACGCTTGAGGATGCGGGCCTGAAGGGCCTGGCCTACGCCGAACGGGGCTTTCGCAACATTACCAACTCCGTGCGGCCCGTCACCTGCGCGGCGGATCTGGCGGGGCTCAAGCTGCGCGTGATGGAAAACGAGGTCTACACCGCCACGTTCTCCGCGCTGGGCGTCAACGCCGTGCCGATGGCTTGGGCCGAGGCGCTCACCGCCATGCAGCAGGGCACCATCGAGGGCGAAGAAAACCCGATCAACGTCATCCACTCCTACGGCCTGTGGGACTATAACCAGAAGTACGTCACGCTCGACCGCCACAGCTACTCCACGGCCATCATCACGATGAGCCTGGACGTGTTCAACGCGCTGGACGAGGCGACGCAGCAGGTCTTCGTGGAGGCCGCGCAGGAGGCCGCCGAGTTTGAACGCGCCTGGGTCGCCGAGCAGGAGGCCGGGCAAATGGCCACCATCCTGGAAAAGGGCGTGCAGGTCGTCACGGATCCGGACATGGAATCCTTCCGGACCGCCGTGCAGAGCGTGTACGACGCGTACCCGCAGTACGCCGGGTATATCGAACGCATCCGCCAGCAGCTGGCGCAGTAAGCACACTTTGCGGCGTCCGCGAGGGCGCCGCGCACATGGGCGGGCGAAGGGACGCACCCTTCGCTCACCCTGAAACTTTATCGAACGGGGGTTGAACCGATGGCCGTAAAGAGCCTTCTCGACAAAGCGAGGGATCTGCTGAGCAAGGCGTACAGCCTGCTCAAGCGGGCGATGAGCAAGGTGTACAGCCTGCTCACCCGGGCGAGCGCCCTGCTGGACAGATGCTGCGGTACGCTCATCGTCGCTATGCTAGCCGCGATGGTCGTCATCACCACCTTGCAGATCGTCTGCCGCCTGTGGTTCACGGCGCTCACCTGGTCGGACGAGGTGACGCGCTATCTGCTGATCTGGTCGACGTTTCTGGGCGCCACCTGCGTCTATAAGCACGGCGGCAATATCTCCATTACATTCGTGCAGGAAAAGGCCCCGAAGCCTGTGGGGCGGGCGCTGCGGACGCTTTCGCACGCCGTCTGCTTTTTGCTCTTCGCCGTGCTGCTCCATTTCGGCGTTCAATACTGCACGCGGCTGACCAAGACGGCGACCAGTCTGCGCATTCAAATGAAGTACATCTACGCCTGCGTGCCGCTGAGCATGGGCATCATGATGCTGCACGCGTTGGTCATGGGCGTCGACGCCTGCCTGAACGATCCGCGTCAGGAGGTGAAGGCCTGATGGCGCTCCTCCTGTTCGGCGTATTCATCCTGCTGCTGTTGCTCGGCGTGCCCGTCGCGTTCTCCATCTGCGCCGCGGCCGCCGTCACGATGTTCATGGGTTTTGGCGACGCCAAGATGATGATCGTCGTGCAGCGCATGTTTGCTAGCTGCGATTCCTTCAGCCTGATCGCCGTGCCGTTCTTCATCCTGGCGGGCGACCTGCTGTCCAAGGGAAAGATCTCCAAGGTGCTCGTCGAGTTTTGCGAGTCCCTGCTGGGGATGATCAAGGGCGGCTTGTCCGTGGTCTCCGTGCTCGCGGGCATGTTCTTCGCGGCGATCTCCGGCAGCGGCGCGGCGACCACCGCGGCCGTCGGCGCGACGCTCGTGCCGGAGCTGAAAAAGCGCGGCTACCGCGAGGATTCCGCCGCCGCGCTCGTCGCCGCCGCTGGCACGATCGGCGTGGTCATCCCGCCCTCCGTCCCCATGGTGCTCTATGCCGTCATCGCCGAGGAGAGCGTAAACCGCTTGTTTCAGGCCGGTTTCCTGCCTGGAATCATGATGGGCGCCATGCTCATCGGCATCGCGCTCTTTCAGGCATACCGGCAGGACTATCCCAAGGGCGCGCCCTTTCATTTGAAAAACATCCTGCGCCGTTTTATCCGGGCCATCGGCGGCCTCCTGATGCCCGCCATCATCCTGGGCGGCATCTTCTCAGGGTACTTTACGCCCTCTGAGGCGGCGGCGGTCGCCGTGGTGTACGCCATCCTCGTCTCCGCCTTCGTCTATCGCGATCTGACGGTCAAGGGCCTGCTGGAGATCATGCGCGGCAGCGCGAAGACGTCGGCCGTTATCATGATCATCATCGCATGCAGCGGCCCGTTCGGCTGGGCGCTGGCGAACTGGAAGATCCCCGAGGCGATCTCCGCCGCGGTGCTGGGCGTCTCCAGCAACAAGTACGTCATCCTCTTCCTGATCTCCCTGATCATCCTGGTCGCCGGCGTGTTCATGGAAACCTCCTCGGCCATCATCATCCTGACGCCCGTGTTTCTTCCGCTGGTGCGCGCGCTGGGCGTCTCCACGCTGCATTTCGGCATTCTCTTCGTGGTGGGCATCGCCATCGGCATGATCACGCCGCCGGTCGCCATCAACCTGTTCGTCGCAACCGGCATCACAGGCCTGCCGATCGAGCGGATTTCAAAGGCGGTCGTCCCCTACCTGCTCGGCCTGATCGTCATCTTCCTGATGATCGTCTATCTGCCGCTGCTCATCCCGGGTATCCTCTGACGCTATCCCCTTCGGTCGCAGGCATGGAGTCTGCGGCCTTTTTTCGCATGTATTCATCCTGTCCGCATACGATTTGACAGAATCCCCGCCAGCGCGTATACTGAAAGATACTCTTTTGCATCGTGCGGCCATAAGAGCCGATAATCGCTCGGGCCGAATAGAAGGAGGACGCTATGACCACAAGCTATATTCCCGAGGGCTATCGCCCCACGCTCACCCTGTATGAAACGCAGGCTGCGATCAGCCTGATCAAGCGCACGTTCCAGGATGCGCTCTCCGGCGCGCTCTCGCTCAAGCGCGTATCCGCCCCCCTGTTCGTCGACCCTGCCCTGGGCCTGAACGACGACCTGAACGGCGTGGAGCGCCCCGTTACCTTTGACGTGCCCGCCGCCGGCATCGACGCGCAGGTCGTGCACTCGCTCGCCAAGTGGAAGCGCATGGCGCTGCACCGCTACGACTTTCACGTCGGCAAGGGCATTTACACGGACATGAACGCGATCCGGCGCGATGAGGATCTCGACAACCTACATTCCATCTACGTAGATCAGTGGGATTGGGAAAAGGTGATTACCGACGAGATGCGCACCGAATCTGTGCTGCGCTCGACGGTCAGCGCGATCGTCAACTGCATCTGCGACGCCGCGCTCATCGTGCGCGGCCGTTACCCCGCCCTGCAGACGATGATCAGCCGCGAGGTTTCCTTCATCACCTCGCAAGAGCTGGAGGACCTCTACCCCGCGCTGTCCTCCAAGGAGCGCGAGAACACCTACGTGCGCGAGCACCCGACGACCTTTCTCTCGCAGATCGGCGGCAAGCTGCGCTCCGGCAGGCCGCACGACGGGCGCGCGCCCGATTACGACGACTGGACGCTCAACGGCGACATTCTGTTCTACAATCCGCTGCTCGACTGTGCGTTTGAGATCTCCTCGATGGGCATCCGCGTAGATCCCAAGACGCTCGACCGTCAGCTGACGTTAGCCGGCTGCGACGCGCGGCGTAGCCTGCCCTTTCATCAAATGCTGCTCGCAGGCGAGCTGCCGCTCACCATGGGCGGGGGCATCGGCCAGTCGCGTCTGTGCATGCTGCTGCTCGGGAAGGCCCATATCGGCGAGGTGCAGTCCTCCATCTGGGATGATGAAACCCGCCGCGTATGCGAGGCCGCCGGCGTCACGCTGCTCTAGCGGCAAGCCGGGCGATACGATTGCTTAGGGGGACCCGCCCTCCCAGAACCACCCCAGGATCGCGGCCGGGGCCCGTACCCGCGGCCGCCTCGGAGGCATACGATGGCAAAAAAGCTGATTGCGCGCGCCCTGCAAACGGGGCTGCGCGCCCTGACGCCGCAGGGCGGACAAGCCCTTGCGCCACAAATCATGACCACCCCGCCGCTGACAGCAGCGGAACTCAAAAAAAGGCTAAGGGAGGCGCCGCCGCTCGTGGCCTCTTCCATGGGCGCGGCCGCCGCGTGGGGCGCGCAGCGCGAGGCCTTTGCGCTGGAGATCCTCTCCGCGCCGGATGAACAGCGCGTGCTCGCCGCCGCGCAGCTCGCGCTTTCCTCCGTACTGCAATCGGTGATCGCAACGCAGGAGGATCGCACGCTCATCCAACATATCCGCGTGCTCTTTGCCTGCGTAAAGAGCGCGCTCGGCTTTCTCACGGTACAGGCGGAGCCCGGTGTGCGCGTTGAGGCGCAGGCGCAAGCTGCGGCGAACGGCATGCCGGGCGCGCTGCTTGCGATCTCGCTTGTATCCACGCTGGTTCTGCTCGTTGTCTCGTTTCTGAAGCTCAGCGTGCTCGGCACGGCGCTGAGCGCCCTCTCGCTCCTCTCTATGCTGCTCTTCGCCACGGCGAGCCTGCGGGAGCGCAGGCAGGCGCTCAGCCGCCTGCCGACACGCATTACGCCGGAGGCCCGACTCGATCCCCTTCGGGTCGTTACGGCGATGGACCGCCTGATGGAAGCGGTGGACAAGCGCTTGGAAGAGCTGGCCGTGCTGTGCACGCAGCAGGACGACCCCCGTTCAGAGGCGCCCGACGCTGTGCTGCTCGACCTGCTATCCGAGCTGCTGGAGCTCGAATCGCTCAGCGGCGGGCAGGATACAGGCGCGGCCGCGCGGCGGTATCTGACGCAGCACGGCGTGCGCGTGGTGCCGTATTGCGAGGAAGTGCGCGCGGCCTTTGACGTGCAGCCTGCCCGCGCCGGGGCGCGCACCATCCGCCCCGCGCTCTACGAAGGAGACCGCCTGCTTCGGCGCGGCGTCGCCGCGGTCTGCAAGGCCGCCGCGCCAGGCGGCGAGCGGAAGGAGGCGCCCTATGCTAACGATCGGCTTTGACCTGGGCGACGGCGAGAGCGCCGTCGCGCTTCTGCCGCACGACAGCGCGCTCGAGCCGCGTATGTTCGACTTTGGCGGCACGCACAGCGTGCTTTCCGCCGTGGGCCTTCTGGGCGGCGAAATCGTCATCGGCGACGTCGCCTATCTTACCGAGGGCGTCCAGAGCCTTTGCGTGCGCTTCAAGAGCCGTTATTTGGACGATCCTGAGGCCGCATTCGACGTGGAGCGCTTCGCACGCGGCGTGCTGGATGCGCTCGTTCGCGCCCAAGTGAGCCTGGAGGACGCGCAGGTCGTCGTCGGCTGCCCTGCCGGTTGGGATGAGCGCGCACGCGCGCGTTATCGCGGCCTGCTCTCGCGCGCCGGGTTTCCGCGCGTCTCCATCGTCACAGAATCGCGAGCGGCTTTTCTCTATGCCCGCAGCGCCCACGACATCGGGGCGGATCCTAAGCTGCTGAAGGAAACCACGCTCGTCGTGGATATCGGCTCCTCGACGACCGACTTCGCCTATATTGTGGGCGGCCGTGAGCAGGGCGTCGGCACATTCGGCAACGTGCGCCTCGGCGGCGGTGTGCTGGATGCCTGCATTCTGCTAGAAGCGCTGCTGCACAGCCCCGACCGCAGGGCGATCGAGGCGATCTTTCAGGAGTGCCCCAGCTGGTACAGCTACTGCGAGGTAGAAGCCCGCAAGCTAAAGGAAATCTACTTTTCGAACGAGTCCGCCTGGGATGAGGACACGCCCTGCACGCGCACGGTGCGCATCTATTACGACGACCCGCCGCTCGTGCTGCCCCTGCGCCTGACGCCCGCCTCCATCCGCCATATCCTGAGCGCGCCCATTGAAGCGCTGGGCGAGCGCTCGTTTTGCCGTACGCTCGAGGATGCGCTGGGCGGCGCGCGGCAGATCACGCAGGATGCGCCGCCCAGGCTGCTCCTGCTCACAGGCGGCGCATCGCGCATGGCGTTCTTCCGCGACGCCTGCCAAAAGACGTTTCCAGACGCTGTGCTCGTCAGCTGCCCCGAACCAGAATGCTCCATCGCGCGCGGCCTCGCCTACGCAGGCCGGGTGGATCAGACGATGACAGCGTTCCGCGCGGAGATCGGCGCGCTGCTCGAGGGCGGCCTCGTCGAGCGCACGGTGAAAAGCCGCCTGCCCGAGCTGGCCGGGCCGCTCAGCAGCTGGCTCTCGGGCGAGATGATCGAGCAGGCCGCCCTGCCCGTCGTCGACGCCTGGCGCCGCGGGCAGATTCAGCGCCTCAGCGAGATGGATGCGGCGCTCGCCGCCCATATCGAGCAAATGCTCTCCGGAGAGGAAGCAGCCGCGCGGCTTACGGCGATCACCCGGGCATGGACCGAAGATATCCTGGCCCTCCTGCAATCGCAGCTGCTGCCCATCTGCGCGCGCTACAGCGTGCCTGCGGAGGAGATGCATCTGACCGGCATCGCGCTCGATCCCCACCTTTCCCCCCTGCCGGATATGCCCGGCACGTTCGCCCTCGATTACATCGGCACCCTCGTCGCGCTGATCGCCGGGCTCATCACGGGCACGGTATGCGGCGGGGGCGGCGTCGCGCTCGTCTCCGCCGGCCCTATGGGCTGGCTTGTGGGCGCGATCCTCGCCATGCTGGCCGCCTTTATCGGGTGGACGAGCGCGCGCGCAAAGCTGCTCGAGGCGAATCTGCCGGGCCCCGTGCGTAAGCTCGTTCCCCGCGCCGTGCTCGCCTGGCAGATGCGCGCCAAGCGCGGCGACCTGCAAAAGCTGTTGTATACCGCGTTCTCGCAGGAAACGGGGGAATTTGCCACCGAGCTGTGCGCCTCCGTCTCACAGGCCCTGCGTAGGGCGATCGCCGTCCTCGTCGACGAGGCGCAAATGCAGCTGGATTGATCGAGATCTATTATAAAGCCAGGGCCCCGTGCCGCACCCATCATTGGGGTAACGGCATGGGGCCCTGGCTTTATCCGTTCTGCCCGATTCAATAGGGCAGCGGTTCTCTGTAATAAATATCATCAATTCCTAACTCTTCCTCATCATATAGGGCGTCGTCTTGCGCATCCCAGGCGTCGCCGCGGTCGTAACGATCCAGCACCTCGCGCGCGGCATGGGGCCTGTCGGTGATGAGTCCGACCACGCCCATGCGCACATACGCATCCATGCTGGCGGGCTTGTTTACCGTCCATACATAGCAGGGCAGCCAGGCTTTCTTGCATTTATCTACAAAACGGACGGAGACCATGTTCTCCTCGATCGCCAGGAAGTCGACGTTCAGCCCCCATAGCGAATCCTCTGCCAGACGGCCGATGTTGCCGTATACGCAGTAGCCGATTCGCGCATTCGGCGCCCACTCCCGCACCTCTTCCACGAGGCGAGCATCCAGCGACATGTACATGCAGTTCTTTTCCGCCCCCGCCTGTCGTACGATTTCGACCGTCCGCCGGGCTACGCTCTCCTGTTCATGTCCGTGCGCTTTGAGCTCGATCAGTAAATGAATTCGGCCCCGGCAATACTCGAGCGCCTCTGCAAGCGTTGGAATTCGGGCTTCGTATCCGTTCTGGCGCAGGGTAAACGCCTTTAGCTCCGCTGCCGTGAGGTCGTATACATTCACGTTCTCACCCGTCAGTCGTTTCAGATTTGCGTCGTGTATCACCATGGGAACGCCGTCCGCCGAGAGCAGAATATCGATCTCCGCGTAATCCGCACCCGCGTCGATCGCCCCTTGGAGGGATGCCAGCGTATTCTCTACCCCTGTTGCGCTGCCGCGATGGCCAATCACGATGGGCGCGTGAATGCCGGGCGGCGCCGCCAGGATGCTTTGGATGATGCCGAGGATAAGCGCTGCGGATACGGCCCATACGGCTCGCTTGTGGCGGGTATAAAGACGGCTGCGCCGTATCCGCGCGGCCATGGCGGCGAAGAGGGCGCTTATGTTCGCCCAAAGCTTGCCGCCTGCGCGCCGCGCAGATTGCATCCTCGCCTCGACCCCGGGCAGCGCTTCCTCGCTTACGATTACCGCTCCACCTGCCCGGCAGTAAACCCCGACAAGCATCGCTAACAATACTGTCATCAAGCACAGGCGCAGCAGCCCTGCGCCCCAGAAGCCGAGCAGGGATAGAAAAAACGTGCCCCTGCCAAACAGATTGCCGATGATCTCGTAGATGCTCGCATCCGTAACGCCGGGATAATCCGCCGGGACGAAACCCGGCCATACGAACAGGGCGCACCAGAGGGCCAGGAAACAGGCGAACCAGGCGATGTCGCGCCCCTTTATCCGCCTTAGCATGCCCCATCCGTTGCGAACCGCCCTGCCGAAACGCGCATGCGCCAGCACCATGCTTGGCAGCGTAAACACGAGCGCGAGGAAGCCCGCCGCCAGCAGCAGGCCCAGCAACGCGAGCGCGATGCCGCCCAGCGGCGTCTTTGACAGCTCGCCGGTGATGAAGTTGGGGATCTGTGTGCGCGGAAGCAAAGAGCTGTATAACCCCATGTGCACGACGGGCAGCAGCCCCAGCGCATATGCCGCAAAACCCAGGAGGCCGATGCTGCAAAGGCTATCCATCGCCGTGAAGCCAAGCTTCATCGCGTGCAGCGGCGACATCGGCTTTCTTTGAACCGTGCCAACCGTCAGGAGAATCAACACCGCATATTCATAATAGACGAGGACAGCCGAGATCATCGCGAGCAGGACCGCGGCGAATAGCCCGATGGGATGAAAAAGAAAGCGCCAGATATCGGCGTTAAAGGCGATGCTTCGCCGGCTTACGTTGAGCATGACCTGCATAATAAAGGACAGCACCGGTCGAAATAGGCATGCCGTCAGAAGTTTATATAGAATTTCAAAGAGTAGAACGTTCATCAACAGCTGCATCATAGCGCGCAGGGTTGCGGGTATGGATTTCATCGGCTTCGCCCCTCTATCGATCATTACAGGTCATGATTATACCACATTTTATACGGCATCACGCATTAAAAAAGGGGCCGTTCGCAAGAACAGCCCCTTTTACGCGCGGATTTAAGGGAGGATGAGGATGTCGTCGGTGGTGATCTCCTCGTCCGGCGTCTCGACCGGGTCGCCCAGCCAGGCGTACAGGATCGCGTCCGCCCAGGTCTGGTTCGACGTCGCCGCATAGTCCTGCAGCTTCGTCGTGTACAGGTCGAAGTATACGTTGCTGTACAGCGGGATCGCCGGCAGCACGCTGTTCCAATACTCCTGGAACTTCACCCACTTCTGGCAGTAGCTCAGGTAATCCCCCGCCTCCGTCTGGCGCATATCCAGCGCCAGGCGCTGCAGGTTCTCGTCCACATACCCCGTCGTGTTCATCAGCGCGCCGTTGTAGTCCTCCGCCTCGTTGTAGATCGTGAACGGGTCGAATACCAGCACGAAGTTCGTCGCCAGGTAGAACAGGTCGTACGTCCGCGCCTCCTGGCGGTAGTAGTGCCTCAGCAGCTGCGCAAACGATATCTCCTCCGCCACGATCTCCATGCCGATCTCCGCCAGCGGCTCCACCAGCGCCGCTTCCAGCAGGTCCGCCGCGCGGTTCTCCGCCAGCTTCGCCCACTTCAGGCTCAGCCTCATCAGCTCGCCGTCCACACGCTTGTAGCGCACCGCGTCCGTCCCCTTGACGTACGCCTCGCCCTGCTCGTTCAGCGTCCAGCCGTCCTCTGCCAGCAGCGCCTCCGCGCGCTCCAGGTCCTTCGCGTAGTGCGTCAGGTTCTCGAGCGTCAGCTCCGTCCACGCCTGCGTCTGCCCGGCGGTCTCCACCTCGCCCTCGGCCAGGTGCGAAAGCGTTCCGTTCACCATCTGCACCATCCACTGGCCGAAGCCGTAGTAGCCATCCACCGTTTGGCCGTAGTTCCCCGTGAATTCCGCCGTGAACGCATCCCGGTCCAGCGCGTAGGCCACCGCCTTGCGCACCGCCTCGAACTGCCCCGGCCCCTGCTCGCACGCGAAGCTCAGGAATCCCAGCCCCGAGCGCGGGTAGTTCTGCGAGCCCAGCGCATCCTGCGCGAACTGCTCCAGCCCCGCCGCGATCACCTCGCTGTCCGTCCCCTTGTTCAGCAGCCCGATCTCCCCGCTCAGCAGCTTCTCCACCGCCTCTTCGTTGCTGACCTGGCGGTATTCCAGCTCCGGGATCGTCGGGCGCTGCCCTTCGTAGTTGCCCAGGTAGTATTCGTTGATCTCAAAGGTCGCCACGTGCGCCTCTTCGTCGTAGCCCGTCAGCCTGTACGGCCCGCTCGACACCGTCGGGTGCGACAGGTAGCCCGTCTGCGGCGCCAGAATCGTCTGCTCCAGCAGCTCCGCCGTAAACAGCGGCTCCGTCACGGTCGCATCCGCGTTCGCGACGTACGCGCCCGTCCCGTCGTCCGCGATCGTGCACCCCGGCGCGATCACCCCGATCGGATACGGCACCGTGCTGAGCATCGTCAGCTCGTAGAAGAATGGCAGGTACTCCGCCTTGATCGTAATCGAAAAGCTGAAGTTGTCCAAAAACCGTACGCCCGCAAAGTACGGCGTGCGCCCGCTCACGTAGTCCTCGTAGCCCACGATGTGCGCCACGCCCGCCGTCTCGCCGCCGATTTGCGCGATCTGCGGCGCGCCGCGCAGCAGCAGCGAAAATACGTAATCCCGCGCCGTGACCGGCGTCGAGTCGTTGTACATCAGCCCGCGCTGTAGCTGCAATACGTACGTCCGGTTCCCCTCCGCGTCGTCTACCACCGTCGCCGTCGCGACCACCGAGGGATCTACGGTGTACATCGCGTCCTGCGTCCAGGCCACCACGTCGTACCCGTGCACCAGCGTGCGCACGTCGATATCCGCCGTGTTGTTCCCCCAGATATCGCCCAGGAAGTGCCCGCTCATCTGCGTCGTGGAGCCCACGACCAGCTTTGTCAGGTCCTGCGCGCCGACCTCGGGCCGTGTGTCGGCCTCAGGCCGCTCCGTTTCCTCCTGCTGCGCCCCTTGCGCGTCGTTCATGCCCTGCAGCTGCAGGATTTCATCCTCCGCCAGCGCCCCCGTAAACGGCAGGGCCAGCATCAGCGCCGCTAGCATCCATGTGATAAGCTTTTTCACAGGATATTCCCTCGCTTTCTTCGCTCGTCATCGGTCGGCCTTCGCCTTCCCTATGAAGCGCCCTTCGGCCCGGGCGGAAACCGCCCGGGCTATCAGGCCTTTCGCTCTGTGGGGGCTTACTCGAAGCAGTCGCCGACGTTCATGATCGTCCCGCCGAAGCCGAGCGGTACCGCCATCTCTTCGATGGTCAGCGTCCGCGCCCGATCCTCCGGCTCGTC
>JAEYAR010000041.1 GCA_023404715.1 Bacillota bacterium
CTGTACCCGCGCCGATAGAGGCTGCGTAGTCCAGCGCGCTCACGCAATACGGCGTGCGTCCGCTGGCGGATGCCGCTACGACGGTATCCGCCGGTCTCAGCCCCCAAGCCTCAAGATCCGCCCGGGCGATCTCGCCGTGATCCTCCAGCAATTCCTGCGCGCGGAACACGGCGTCGTGCCCGCCAGCCATTACGCAGGCAACGGTGTCCTCGTCGCAGCCGTAGGTCGGCGGGCACTCTGCGGCGTCCATATAGCCCAGTCTGCCGCTTGTGCCGGTGCCTACGTAAACCAGCCTTCCCCCGCGTTCCATGCGCCCGACGACCAGATCAACCGCTTTGGCAATGTCTGGCAAGGCGTCGGCAACGCGCAGGGCTACCGTTTGATCCTGCGTGTTGATACACCTGAGCATTTCCATCGTCGGCCAAGCTGAAATGCCCTTGCTCGCCGGATTTCGCTGCTCTGTGTCCAGAGATTCCAGTCTCCTGATTGTCCGTTGGTCCACCGCACGCATGTTCATGCTCCTCCTGTAATCGTATTCGCGAACCGGCGTTCAAAGTCCGCATCCACAGCGATTCCCGCCTGTCGCGCCGCCTCTACAACCGCGCCGTAGACAGGCGGCTGCTGTGCGCGTACGAGCTCATATCCGCTGCCAAGCCATTCTCCGATCTGCCGCTCAAAGTATCCTCCAGATTGCCATACGCTTCCGGCCATCGCTACCGGGCGCCTGGGCAGATCTACCCATCGCCCGGCGGCGACGATCGCCTCCAGCAGCCCTCTGGCTGCGCGCTCGCAAAGCACTGCGGCCACCTCGTCGCCCGCCTCCCTCGCCTCCAGCGCGCAAGGCGCAAAGGAGGCGATGAGCGTTCTTCCGCCCTCGTAAAGCGTCTCGATGCCCTCCTGCACAGGTACGCCGAGGCGCTTTGCGCACAGTTCGCTAAGGAACGTCTGCCCGCCGCGACCATCCCATGCGAGCAAAACTGCTCGCAAGGCCATGCGCCCCAAATCGTATCCGCTGCCCTCATCGCCCAGCAAATATCCCCAGCCGCCCACCTGGCGCATACGGCCTTCTGTGCGGGCAAATACGCTGGAGCCCGTGCCCGATATGGCCACGATTCCGTCTTCCTGCCCCAGCGCGCAGCTAATCGCGTTGATCGAATCGCTGCCGCTCACGACGTTCCGTGCGTTCGTCAGCCGATCACATAGGTGCGCCCCCAGCACGAGGCGATGTTTTTTAAGGCCGCCGCCGGAAATGCCGGCAAACACGCCGTCCAGCCTTGCCGCCAGCCCGCCGTAAGGGGAAAGAAGCGCCTTTAACACATCGCAAAGACAAGCCTCCGCCCGTTCTAAGGATTGGCTGGTCGGGCTGGAGGCCTCGCCGATCCGCCGGGATAGCACCGTACCGTCCCCGGCACATAGCACCGCGTCCGTTTTGGTTCCGCCGCCGTCGATTCCGACGAGCCGTATATCCATAGCATTCCCCTCATTTCATCGAACGGCCCGTCGCCAGCAGCGCAATGCACGCGTGAGGCGCAAGCGCTAAACGCGCGCCGTCCGCTTCTAACCCGATGACCCGTCCCTGTCCATATACCTGCGCCGCATCGCCGCACGTCGTACCATGGGCCGCCCAATCGAACCGCAGGAATCCTTCCTGCTGCGTTTCCCCGACGTTGACCATCATCACCAGAACCGCGCCGTCCAGGCGATGCTTCCATGCAGCGGCAAGCAGCGTTTCCGCATCGAACATGGCGGCATACCCCATACCCGTGTCCGTTAAAAAATGTGGGTTTTCCGCGCTCCATCGGGGCGGACGCAGCATATCCCCGTCGCTGAAAAACGCGCGGAATTGCCAACGGAGGCCGACCATTTCCTTTAAAAACGTCATCTTTTCCGGATCATCCACTACGTCGGCGTTGATCCATCCCATCTGCTGGCCAAACATGACCGCCTGCGCCAAATGATATCGAAAATAAGGTAGGTCTTGCTTTTTATACCCGTTGATGTTGCGGCCCAACATGGCGATATGCCCCGCATAGACGGCCGGAAAGAAGGGCACCAGATTAGGCATGATCCATACCCACGTCAGGAAGCCGTCAAATTGGTCGGCATACGGCTCCGCGTTGCATTCCGTGACAAAGCCAAAACCTGCAGGCGCTTGCGCGCGCAACCGTTCCATCAAAAGGCGGTAGCTCTCCACCCACCAGCCGCCGTTACCGGCCGGGTGATTGTGCGTCGGATCACAGCAAAGGTTTGCATTGGCAGCGGCCACTTGGTCGATATATACGGCGTCCATGTGGTATTCATCGGCCAGCTTCCGGACGATTTCCGCCAGCTCCCGGCGCCACACAGCGGATTCCGGACATATCGCGGCCAGCTCCGCCAGGTTTCCATCCGGCTCATGGGAGGCATAGGTTTCGATATAGGTTCTGCCGTCCAGCGCCTTGGTAGCCGCTGGCGCCGCCTCCGTCGGATAACGGTATGCCTCACCGCGCCGGTCATGCGTATCCCATAACCGGCCGTTGATGTACGGCATCACGTAAATTTGGTGGGCGTGCAGCACGTCTACGCCCTCGCGCAAGCCTTCCTTGGTCGGAAAATAGTGCGGAAAGTCGTTGTTAAACGGAATCCAATGCCAATTATACAGGTGATACCCGATAGGCACCCCCAGCGCATCCGCCAGCTCGACGGGTTTTTGAATCCACGCATCGCGCGGCGGTTCTTGCGCTGGGCGGATGCTGATGGGTATGGGGTCTGCGTCGGGGTTGTCGTTGGGCATCCAATCCATGATGTATAGGGGCACGTCCCGCATCCATGCAGGCGAATCCTTTCGACCGTGCGGAGGAAGCCACGGAACACCTTGAATAAACGCACGGTAGATCTGCGCCATATCGTACCAGTCTCCGTGAAAGCGCTGCCAGACGAGGCAGCCGCTCAGCGAAAAGGCGGCCGCGGGAACGCCCATGTGCACGGCGGGAAAGTCGAACTCGAAAAGTCCGCGGCCGGAAGGAAAACACTGCACGCGCATCTGTTTACGCATGGCCTTGCCGTCGTGCACCGCTACGTACAGGCCTGTTCCATACGCCTCATCGTACGCGCCAAACACCGGCATGGTGAACTGAAAGCCGCTCGGGTACGCGCCAGACGCGCAGTAACCCCGTTCGAAAGCGTGCTTGACGAGCGATCCGCTGTGGGACGGCTCAAACACCGTGGCATTCCGGCCTGAAAAGCAGGTTCCCGGGTAGGTGGCGCTGATCACCGAATACGCCGGATTGGCGTTGAGAACGCGAACCCGCCACTCGATCCGCTCCTCCGCACAGGCGCGCGCCTCTACCATAACGCCCAGGTCCGGGATTCCGTACGGCCTGTCCAGCCATATGCGAAGGCCGGATTCATAATTGGCAACGCGAACGCGCTCCCATCCCTTTTCCGAGGTAAACGTGTCCATCTCTCCGCTTTGCGCTTTGCGCACCCTCAGCCTTGTCAGCGGCAATAGAGAGGCTGTTTCATCTGCGCTTCCACGGGCGAGCGAAACGCCCATCAAGGATACGCCGTCCTGCCGCACGGCAACGGCGGCCTCCAACTCACCGCTTTTGATCCGCTCAATGCGGCCTTGTGGAATGCGGGGCGCGACAGCGGCGGCCTTACGGGGCGCCTGCAGGCTGGGCGTTCCCTCGCCGAAGACAAGCGTCGCACGCAAAGGATTCCACTCGCCCGCGAGGCTCAGGTCCATCTCCGGGCAAACGCCTCCCAAGGGCGTCAAAGTCCCGTAGGGCGCCCCGCCAGAACAGGCACCGCCGGCGGATGCGATCCACTCCGGCGTCATTGTCTCCTCCGATTCCGGCGTCCACAGCGCTTCCCCGCAGTCCGTCAGCGCAATCCATTCGTTCTCAGCGGCCAATGCAATCGAGCGAAACCGCAGCGGGTGCGTCGCCGCGGAGAGGACGCAGTCAGGCCCGAAGCCGTAAATTTGCCGAAAGCCGTCTCCTTGAATCGACCAGCACATCCATCGCAGGTCATGGCAAATCCATGGAGCTGCGCATGAAAACGCTGTACGGATATGGAGCTGCGTCCCCTCCGTCTCGAATCGATAGTGAGCCATCAGCGCGGGCACAGGTGCGCCTGTGCCCGCATCTACCGCGCAGGTATGAAGGGACAGTCCGCCCTTATCAGTAACGATCTTTGTGCCGGCGTGGAAAAGCCAATAGCGACCCTTGCGCTGTGCTTCCAACACAAACGAGCTAGGTCTCTCTTCGGCGTTATCCAACACGTCTTGAGCATACATTTTGAAGACGCGGCCGCCGCAGCTTGCCGTAAGGGCGAGGCGGTGCCTTGCTGCCTCCAAACAAAGGGCGAGATTCCATCCGTTTGTCAACGTCAACTTCCAGCCTTCCGCCATGACTATCCCTCTTTTCTTCATTTTGAAAAGGGGTGTGGCTCAAGCGCGTCGTGCCACACCCTCATACGCATCATTCGCTCTGCTGTGCCTGCCAAGCCGCCGTGGCCTCCGCCTCGAATGCAAGGCCGCCTTCGTCATTCCAACGCTTCACAAAAGCGTTGTATTCCGCCTCCACATCGCCCGTCGTCACGATGAGCTGCGCCAGCGCCTCGCGCGTGATCTGTACAAGGCTTGTCCCGTACTCCATTTCGGATTCCAGCGCGCTGTAGATCACCGGATGGTCGATCGCATGCGCCCTCGCCAGCTCCTGTCCCTCGCGGGTGAGATTGTTGAGCGTGCGCGCCTCGCAGTTGTCAGCGATCAGGTTGAACCAATAGGTAAAGCCTCCGTTTGCGCGGTGTATTGCGTCGTCTGTGTATTCGCCGAGGCGGCGATAAACGCCGTTCTCCTCATCGATCCACTCATACATCAGCCCTTCCACGCCCAGATACGTCAGCTCGTCGCCCTCCTGCGTGTAGAGATAGTCGATCAGGCGGATGGCCGCCTCCGGGTTCTTGCACGTCGACGAGACCACCCAGCCTTCCGTCATGCTCGGATACTGCTTGGGGGAACCTCCGAAACCGTCAGGCCCAACAATATTGGCAAACCCAAATACCTCGGCGGGGTCCTCCGGCATTTCTTCTGTATAGCGTCCCGGATACCAGTTATTCGTAGGGCCGACGCTCTGAAAGCCGTATACGCCGCTTCGTCCCGTCCATAGACGCTCGTGCGCGGTCATAGCGGGCATAGTGGCGAAATCGGGATCCATGACGCCGTCTTGATACAGCTTGCGCAGGTAGTGGATCGCTTCCAAATAGGCCGGCGCCTTCATGTAGGTGGTCACGATCCCGTCCTCCATGAGGTAGTTTTTCTCAAAGCAAATGCCGAACGCGCCAAACAGGTTGTCCCACTGCATAAACTGGGCCATCGGCATCACGATGCCGACGGTGTCCTGTTGGCCGTTGCCGTCCGGATCGTCATACGTAAAGGCATGGAGAACGTCGTAGAGGCTGTCCAAATCCGTAGGCATCTCAAGCCCTAGGCGTTTTAGCCAGTCCACGCGCACGTTCAGGTTCGAGGTGTAAGCGGTGCTGCCGCTGAGCATCATGTACGTATGCCCGTCGATCTTGTTAGCCGGGGCGTCCGGTAGAATATCCCCCACCTCTTTCAGGATATTGGGGCCATTCGCCTCCAACAGGTCATCCAGCGGCATGAGCATCCCCTCGTCGATGAACTGCTGCATGTCCGAAACCTTGGTCACGCGGAACAGGTCGGGAAGTTCGCGCGCGGCAATCATGGTGTTCAGCTTGGTTTCCTCGTCCCCGGGGGCTGCCTGTATCACCTTCATGCGCACGCCGGTCGCCTTTTCAATCGCGTCCAGAACGGGATTCTCCGCGTTGGCCGTCGTCCCCGAAAAGGTGATGTACACGGTGATTTGGGGCACGGATTCCTCGGCCAGCGCCGGCGCAAAAGACATCAGCGCTATCACCGACACGGTCAGTAGAGCCAGCAAACGGGTCTTTTTCATGGGGTATGCCTCCTTTTCTGTCGCCCCATCGGCCTTGCCGCTGGGGTACGGCGAGGCATATTGCCCTTGGGGCAAATTGCCTCGCCTTCTCGGCCTTCCGGCCTCCTTAATATGATTTAGCCCTTTATCGCGCCGACCGTTATGCCCTTAGTGTAGTAGCGCTGCAAAAAGGGATAAATGACGATTATCGGCAGAACCGACACGGCGATGGTAGTCATCTTCACCGTCTCTTCCGTAAGGCTGTTGGCGTCTGGGCCGGCTACGCCGGCGATGGAATCCATCGCGCCCGCGGACGCCAGCAGGTTGCGCAGATAGATCTGTAATACCTGCAGCGAATCGGAGCTCGTGTACAGCAGGCAATCCAAATAGGAGTTCCAGTTCGCAATGCCGTAGAACATAGCTACCGCCGCCAGAGACGGCGCGGATATCGGAAGGATAATACGAAAGAGCACGATAAAAGGGTTCGCGCCGTCCATATAGGCGCTCTCCTCTAGCGATACGGGAAGCTGTTGAAAGTAATTGCGCAGGATAAACATGTTATACGCGCTCATGGCATTGGGAAGGATGAGCGCTAAAAAAGTATCCAGCAGGCCTAGATCCTGTATGACGAGGAACGTCGGGATCAAGCCACCGTTGAACAACATGGTAAAAAAGATCATCATGGAGAAAAACTGTCGGCCGCGCATGCGCTTAAGGGAGAGAGGGAAAGCCGTCAGCGCGGTCAAAAGGACGCTGAGCCCGGTGCCGATCAGCGTACGCAGGATGGTGTTCGAATACGCTACGTAAATCTGCCGGGTTTTAAAGATCATGGAGTAACTCAGAAGCGTCGGCTGCCTTGGGATCAGGAATAGCCCGCCGGTCATCGCTTTTCGCGAATCGCTGATCGAGTACATCAACACGTGCCAAAAAGGGTAAATGCATGCAAAAGCAAACAACGTGAGGATGAGGAGGAGGATGACATGGCTGATGCGTTCGGCCGTACCGCGCTTGATTTTCATGTTTCCCGTTCCTCCCTTCATCACATAATTCCGCTCTCAGGGTCTACCTTCTTAGCGATATAGTTGGTGATGAGCACCAATGCAAGGCCGATGGCAGATTGAAATAGTCCGGCCGCCGTCGCCTCGGAGAATTTGCGGCTTTCCATGCCCAAGCGATATACATAGGTGTCGATGATATCCGCCACCGATACCACCAGATAGTTTGAAATGGCGAAAATCTGGTCAAAACCCGCGTACATCATCTCTCCTACGCGGAAGATAAGCAACACCACGATGGTAGAGCGAAGCGAAGAGAGCGTGATGTGCCACAGCTGCCGCCAGCGGCCCGCCCCATCGATCTGCGCCGCCTCATAGAGCTCCTGATCAATGCCGGCAATCGCCGCAAGATATACGATTGTGCCAAAGCCGCCGCTCTTCCACAAATAAGAGATGAGGATAACTGCGCGGAAATGTTCTTTGTCCGCTAAAATGTTAGGCGCCGTTCCTTCGATACCGAAACTGCGCATCAGACCCGCGACAACGCCGCTGGAAGTGCTGAACATGGCGTAAAGCAGTCCGTTGATGACGATCCAGGAAATAAAGTTGGGTAATATCACAGCCGTTTGAATGCCCTTTCTGGCAATGCTGTGGCGAATCTCGTTGATCATAAGGGAAAGGATGATCGGCGTAGGAAAGCCGAAGATCAACTTTTCAACGCTAATGACGACGTTGTTTTGTAGCGCGCGCCGGAAATCCGACCGGTTAAAAAGCTTAACGAAGTTGTCAAATCCAACCCAGGGGGAATCGGCATAACCCTTAAATATACTAAAATTTTTAAAGGCGATGGTCACGCCGTACATTGGTAGGTACTTGAATATGACGATATAAATCATCCCCGGCAGGATCATAGCGTATAACCACCAGTCGCGATACACATCTCGTTTCAGCCTTGACAAATAGTTGTTTCTGTCTATCACGCCCTTGACCATTCGCTTCTCCTCCTTGTATAAAAAAATAATTTAATTACAGGCCTTATTATCTTACGTAATAATAATACGACCATTCTTCAATATTGTCAACTATTTTTTATTAATATCGGCGTTTTAGTCCGAATTCTCCTAAATATTTTTTCCTCTTGACGTATATTCGTAATTTTGATACAATATTTTCGAAAGAAAAAAACGAGCAGGTCTGCCAGATAAGGAAAGGAGTTCCTTTTCAATGCAACCTTATGAAGACCAGATCAACCAGATATATCCTAATCTCTCCAAAGGGGAACGCAAGGTGGCCGATTACGTTAAGGACAACATGTCCGACGTGCTACGCATGAGCATTCGCGAACTGAAGGAAGCTATAGGGGTAAGCGAACCCACTGTTTTTCGTTTTTGCCAGGCAATGGGCTACTCCGGCTTTAAAGATTTTAAGATATCGATGGCGCAAAGCCAGTCCTCTTATAAAGATTACTTTTTTCACGCTGAAGCGGACAGCAGCGCGACGGAACTTCAGTCGCTGATTCATAAAACGTTATACTCCGAAAGCAACGTCATTGAAACCACCCTACGCTTTATAGATGAATCTCTGCTGCAGCAGGCCGCCAAAATGCTGATCGCTGCGCGGCGCATCTGCATGTTCGGCGTAGGCACTTCCTACACCATATGCAGCGACGCGCAGCGCAAGTTGACGCGCCTGGGCATGAGTGTGTGGGCTTATAATGAGTTTCATAGCACCATGGTGCTCATGAGCACGCTAGGCGTGAACGACGTCGTCTTTTGCGTCTCCCATTCCGGCATCACGCCGGAGACAGGAGAAATATTGAAGATCGCCTGCGCCAAAGGCTTTCATACCATCCTGATGACTTCTTTTCCCAATACCCCCATGTGCAAGTATGCCCACACCATTTTGCGCACTTATGGCCAGGAGGTGTCCACCAATCGTACCGCTATGACCTCGCGCATCGGCCAACTCGCCATGGTGGACGCGATGTACGTAACGCTGGTCTACCTGATGGGCGAGGAAGGGGTCAGCTTTATGGAGCAAACCGTGCGCGATACCTATCAACGATAAGCTCGAATAAATGTAAAGAAAGGGACGATCTTTTATAGCTATGTTGGCGCTCACCCCTCCTATGGGCTGGAATGCCTGGCATTACTTCGGGCCGAGGGGGATTAACGAGCAGGTTGTACGAGAGACTGCCGACGCAATGGTCGCCAAGGGCTACCGCGAAGCCGGGTATACGACGGTCTCGGTGGACGATTGCTGGATGGCGCTTGAGCGCGACGCAGAAGGCCGTTTGCAGCCGGATCCGGAGAAATTCCCCTCCGGCATGAAGGCACTGGGCGACTATCTGCATGGGCGCGGCCTGCGTTTTGGGCTGTATGCCGGCGCAGGCGTGCTGACGTATGCGGGGCGCGCCGGAAGCTTTGGATACGAGCGCGTAGATGCCCGCACCTTCGCGGATTGGGGCGTGGACCTGCTCAAGTACGACTTCGGCTATGTAGCCCCCGGCGCAAGCGCGCCCCAACAATGAGTATAGCGCGCATTTCTCGCTTTGGTGCATGTTGTCCGCGCCCCTGCTGCTGGGGCACGATGTCCGCAAGGAGCTGCCGGAGATCGATCAGATCTTGCTCAACCGCGAGCTGACCGCGATCAATCAGGACGATTTGGGCGTGCAAGCCTATCAGCTGCCCGCCATGAGCAACGGCGACATTGTGCTGGCAAAGCCTCTGTACGGCGGCGACATCGCCTTTTACCTCCTCAACGAAGGGGATGTAGCAAAAAAGATGATTCTCTCCTGGGATTTCTGCGGTTGGGAGATGACGGATTTCATCCATGTGCGCGATGTGACTTCCCAGAAAGATCTGGGGACCTTCGTGCATGGGGCTTATTTCGACGTACCTGCGCGCAGCGCCATCGTCCTACGTGCGCGGCGCCTCTAATTAGGGAGTCCGTAAGACAGGCTGCTCAACCTCCACAATGAGGCCAAGTGGCCTGTCATGTCAATTTATCGAATGGTTTTACCGTTTAAGATGAAAAAAGGAGACTGCGCGGTATAAATTCCCGCACAGTCCCGCTTCTTAATTACGGCGCCACCGTCATCAGATGGTACCAAAGGCCATCCTGCGGCGCATCCATGGCCAGGCGCACGCCCGGCTCTCCCGTCTGCGGATCCAAGATCGCCGTCTCAATCCGGCATTCTTCCGTCACTTCGCCGATGTCCAGCTGCGTGCGCAGCATCTCTCCGGGCAAAATGTCCCGCAGGCAAAGGTCCGTCTCGATCGTACGCGCATCGCCGTCTTTGTTTACGAGACGGATTGCGGCGCGCCAGTCAAAGTAAAAGGGCGCGTTCCCGTCGTTTGTCCAGTCGATCGTAAGCGACGCATCGCGTCCGTCGCACTCGATCTGCGCGCGCGCGATGCGCAGCCGATAACCCAGCACCCGGTTCAGCTCGTCGAGCGCCGCTTGCAGCGCGCCGCCCCGCTCGACCCCGACGAAGCTGCCCGGGCCTATCCAACTCGTGTGCGAGGCCGCAAAAAGCGCCAATGTCTGTGCAAACGCATCTGAGAGCATCTCCTCTTTCTCCATCGAGGTGGCCAGTTCGCCCCCAACCGGCGCATTTTTCCAAGCCGCTTGCATGGGCATGAGCGCGTCTGTCTCCTCCGTTTGGTCATAAGCGCCGCCCTCTTCGATCCATCTCAGCCAACGCGCCGTGCTTTCCGGTTCGCCCGCCGTATCGTTAAACAGTCCCAATCCGTGCGTCTTCGCAAATCGGAAGGGGCGGCGCATCATCAGCAGCGCCTCGGGGAAGGCGCGCAGGTAGGGCGCAGCGTACCTGTCGCGCACCGCCTCCGCCGGCATCCTCCCCGCGTCGTCGTGCACATGCCACTCGCCCCAATGTCCCAAAGAGCCCAATTGGACGTAGGCCACGAAAGGATCTTCGCCGTAGCGCTCGCCCAGGGCGGCGATTGCCCGCGCGTGCGCCTCGATCAGCTCCGGGTTCTCATAGTTTGGGCAGTATCCGCGCCCGTAGGAAACACGATAATACTCTCCATCCCCGGTCAGGTCATAAAGCCATCGCGGGATGTCCAGATGTTTTTTGTCTCCCGGCACGTCCATGACGAAGCGAAGAATCAGTTTTTTCCCTTCCGCGCGCCACTTTTCAAAGTGATGCTCCTCCTCGAAGGTCGAGAAGTCGTATACGCCCGGCTCGGACTCCAGATCCGCCCAGCGCAGGTTGGCGTATACGAGCGTAAAAGGCTGCTCGCGCTCGCCGTCGTCCTCCGCCCAGGCGGCGCTGCCGATAAAGGGGTTGACTATCTCCGCTTCAGAGGGCGCAAACGCTACTGAAGCCGTCCACGCCTTCGCGCAAAGGGGGATTAAAAGCGCGGCGCACAGCGCCGCCATCCATCTCATAGCGCGCATATCAATCGATATAGTCGCCGCTGTACTGTACGAGCGTCAAGTCGTTTACGCCTTCCATCCCGCGAAGCGTGTCGACGAAGGCGGTATTGCCCCGTTTCACGCGCACCTCGACCGCCATCTCCACGTCGTGCTTCCTGAACACCTTGGATTTGACCTTGTAGGGCAGCGTGCCCAGCGCGCGGCGCACCACCTCGTCGACGCCGTCCGCGTCGTAGTGGATTAGCAGGATGTACATCTCGTCGCGCGGACCCTTATGGTGCTTTAAAACGATGAGCAGCAGCGCCATGACCATGAACACTACCAGCGCGATGTAGAACATGCCCGCGCCCACCGCGATGCCCGAGGCCACGGCCCAAAACAGGTAAAGCAGGTCCATCGGGTCCTTGATCGCCGTACGGTAGCGCACGATCGACAGCGCGCCCACCATGCCAAGCGACAGCACCATGTTCGACTGGATCGTGACGATGATCGCACAGGTCATCACGGTCATGCCGATCAGCGAAATGGCGAACGAGCGGCTGTATACCACGCCCGCGTAAGTCTTGCGGTAGAGCCCGTAGAGCAACAGCCCCACGAACAGCGCCAGCAGCACATACCCTGCCGTGCGCAGCATTGTCTCCGCGCTCATGGCCTGGATGAAGCCGCCGCTCTCCAAAAAGGATCTCTTGAACACATCCCGAAACGTCATTGCCTGGTCCATTGTATTCCCTCCGTCCTCGGTAAGTCCCGGTCACGTACCGCCGCGTCGCAGCACATGACGTATTTGGATGCCGCCGTCAGTTCGCTCGCCCGCGGCGGCAGGATGCGCCGGATCTGCCCCGGCAAAAACTGCGTGAACTTGACCTCCATGATCATCCGATCTGCCGGCATCACCTCGACGGCCGGCAGATCCGCGTCAAAGAGCCGGAACGCCCCCATGCCCGCGCGCACATGCTTGTCAAACGTAATGCGCACGTCGCCTGCGGGCATCACAAAGGGCTCGCGGTCATAATCGACGATCACGCGCGGGCGCATGATGCGAGAGGTACACTCATAATAAAACTCGCGCAGCAGGTTATGCTCGCTTTGGATTAGGAATCCGTAATCTCCCGCCAACACGCGCTCCACCTCGCCGGGCGTCATCGGCGCGCTAACCTTGGAGATATAGGGGCCGTACTTGGCCTTGCGCTCCAGACGGATGATCTTGTCCGACGTATTGTACACGCGGATGCGGTATTTGCAACGCGTAAGCACCCCCAGCTCCTTTTCCTCGTAGGCCGTATCCCAATAATCGTCGAAGTACAGGCTACGGATATGGTATTCGCCCGACGGCCCAACGTTCGGGTCGCGCCGCAGCACCGCCGGCATGCGCGCGCGCAGCAGCGCCCAGTCGGGCAGGTTGATCAGGTATTTGAGCTCATGCCGATAGACCGCCTTCTTCATTGCGCCTTTGTCACGCTCCCCTCCGGCCCCACTGTGAAGCGGCCCATTCCGCCGTGAGCGCCCGTCGTCGTCGATACCTGGTCAAAAGCAATCTGCGAATGGCCGCTCTCGTCGTTGGCGACGGCGCGCCAGAAATAATCGCCAGGCTCCGGCAGCTCGAATATCGCCTCGCACGCCAGCTGCCCCAGGCTCTCAGTCACGATCGTCCCCTTTTCAAACGTCCAATCGGTCGCCACCTGCACGTCATAGCGGATGAATTCCCCGTCAAAATCGTAAGCGGGATCCCAGCACAGCGACAGCTTATTGCCCTGCGACTTCGGATCGCCTAGGTAAAAGGGCATCGGCTTTTCAAAGGATTCCAGAATGTAGGTGTAGGCGAGGTCCGTGTCGGCCGCCATATTTGCATAGATCAGTTCGAGCTTGTCTGCGGGAATGCGCATGTGCACCGCGTCGGGCATGCGCGTGGTGTATTGATCGGTCACCGTGCGGCAATCCGCGATCAGCGCGTCGATGCGCGCGGGCGTAATTTGCCCGTGCAAAAGCTCCACCTTCTCGTAGAGCGCATCGCGGTAGGATTCCACGCGCAGCATGCGGTTAAAGAGCACCACGCCCCAGTAGTCGGATACGCCGCGCGTCCATACCGCCTCGGTCCACGTACTTTCGAGCAATTCGTCCTCGTAATACGCCAGCGCGCCGTCGCCATCCCAGCAGATGTAATACCACGTATCGCTGTTGACTGGGCTGTAGAGCAGGTAATTCTGCGCGTTGCTGTCGGGGTTGGCCATCAGCATGTTGAAAGCCATATAGCTCGTCAGATTATCCAGGTCGAAATGCTTTTCAACGACCTCCTCGATCGGCCGCTCGAAGTCGTTGACGGCCTCCAGCATTTCGATCAGCTTTCGGTGGTCGTCGCCCGTCTTGGGCTCGAGCACCTCGCTGAACGCCGCCAGGTCGTAGGTCGGGTCGGTCGCGAGCTTTATCTTGTCCGGGTAGCGGTAAAGCTCGCACATGTTCGCCTTGTACAGATCGCCATCCCGGCTCAGGCCGTGATTGCGCAGGAAGCGCCCGTTGGGCAGCTCGACCTGCGTGTATAGGCCGTAATCCACAAACGCATCCGGCGCGTCCGTATCGGTTTCGTCCTTGACGTACAGG
>JAEYAR010000044.1 GCA_023404715.1 Bacillota bacterium
GTCAGCGTCATGCCGGCGGCGTCCAGCTCGACGAAGCCTGCGTCCTTTAGCGCGGCCGCCTGCGCCCGCACCTCGCGTTCGGGCAGGTTCAGCCTGGAGGCCAGCGCCCGACGCCCGATCGGCTGCAGCGCGCCGATGCGCTCGAGCACGAGCGCCCGCACCCCCATTTGCTGCCAAAGGTCCGGCGCCAGCCTGGCGACCGTATCCATCATTTCCGCATCCATTTGTAAAAGCGCACCTCTTGCCAAGCGATGCGGGCGTCATTCGTCCCGCATGCCAATTTTCGTCCCGCAAAGAGTATACCATAGAATTCCTGGGACGCACAAGCGGAAAATCACACAAAAAACGCTCATAGGAAGCTGACGGCGACAAGCAGCGCCGCACCCGGCACCCCGAGCAGCGCGCTAACGCCCACGGTCAACAAATTCAGGCCTACGGCCAGGCCTGCAGCCCGGCAGCACAGCAGCGCGACGACGCCCGCCAGCCCGTATACCAGCCTGCGCCAGCCGCGCGCGCCCACGAGCATTCGCCCGGCCGCGAAGAGCGCAAGCATGCCCAGCCCAAAGGCAATCGTCCATACGATCGATACGTTCATCCAGATCCCTCCATCCTCTCGGGAACCTTATTGCAATTCGGCCCTGCCGGAGGCCTCGCGCCACAGGCGCGTATAGTAGGCGTGCTTGCGCCGGGCCACCTCGATCTCAAGCGCGAGGATTTCAATCGCGTCCCGCTCCGTCGCCCAATGCATCGCCTCCTGCGCTTCCCGGGCCGCCTCCCGGGCGCTGACGGCGCTTCGCCATAGCGCCTCCCGCTCGCTCAGCGGACGAAACCCCAGCCATACCAGCAGACCGTTCACTGCAACCGCCTCCATATCCCTGTATACGCCATTGTATCGGATCAAAGGGCTATACATGACAAAAAGGCCGCCTTCTTTTTCGCGCAAGAAGGCGGCTGTCATTCAAACCGAAAGCAGATATCCCGGGGATCGGCCTGATAGCGCTTATACGCCGTATGGCAGGCGCGTGCACGCGCCCTGGGGGTATCCGGCTGAACGCGTGGCAAGTATACGTAGACAAAGCCCTCCGCCCGCTCCCCCAAGCGCGTATGGATACCGCCGCCGACGGCGCCGTAATCCACCAGCACGACTGTCCCCGCCGCTTTCACCCCGCCATGAATCTGTCCCTCGTTTTCCACCGTCACGGCTGCGTACGCCCCGCGATAGGCTGTCGCACGGCAGATTACCCCGCCGCGCAGCGACGCATCCTGCGCGTTCATCAGCGTTATGCCGCCATCCTCCCCTGAGACGGAAAGGTAGGCGCCCGATTCAACCACGCCGGTGTTCGCACAGGTCAAAAAGGCGTTGCTCGCGCGCAGAGAAAGCCCCCCGATCGTCCCGGGGTTGACCACCTGGAGCTGCGCGCCCGCCTGCGCCGTAGCGTTGAGCGTGCCCGCGATGTCGCCGTAACAGCGCAGCCACGCCTCCCCTTGGCTGCAAAGGGATACGTCGCCCAGCGCCGAAGCGTCCTGGCGCAGCGTTACATCCGCCTCGCCGTCGATTGCGAGCGCCGTGCCGTCCTCGCCTGCCTGCACTGGCGGATAAAGCTGCGCATTGTCGATATAGAACGTGCCCGAGCCGAGCCGCAGACCGTATAGCCGCACAGGCTCCTCCCCGATACCGCGCAGCGTGATCTCCGCGCCATGCGCGTTGGTCAGCTCATCCCCCGCGATCACGTCGCCCGAGAGCTCGATCACCGTATTCTTTTCAGCGCGCGCCACCTGTGAAGCGAGGTCCTCCGCCCCTTGAGCCTGTATATGGGGAAACAGCACAAGCAGCAAGGCATATGCCACAGCGCCCCCTAAATACCGCATATGCATCCCCTTCCCTTCACCGCATTTGTATTTTATTTCTAGCGAGTTGCGCACAATTCCTCTTTTTCCCGCAATTTCCTTCTCATTTTAGCACACCTCTGCAGCATGTGTCAATTTATAATATCATTTTCGATAATGCCATATCATCGATAATTGGGTATGCTAGCGATATAGAGGGAAACAAAATGTCGACCCGGCACAAGCATTGCCCATCGCCCCGCCGCCTCGGCGGAACCGATGGGCCCAATAGAGGAGGAGGAAAGCGCATGATTGCAGACCGCATCAAGACGCTTCGCGAACAGAGCGGGATGACGCAGGCTCAGCTTGCCAAACGGCTTGGCATTTCACGTAGCGCTGTAAACGCCTGGGAAATGGGCATCTCCTGTCCCTCCGTCTTTTATCTGATGGAGCTGGCGGACATCTTTCATATGACAACCGATTACATCCTCTGCCGCGATCCCAAAGCGACGCTTGTAATCGACCGTCTCTCGCAGGAGAAGCAGCAAATCCTCATCCGACTCGTCGAATGCCTAGGACAAGATGCGCCGTAAGGGATCGCTATATGCCAAATAAACAGCCGCGGGCGGTCATCTTCTAAACAGAAAATGATCGCCCGCAGCGCTGTAACGTTTATTCCACGGTAACCGACTTGGCGAGGTTTCGCGGCTTGTCGACGTCGCACCCCTTGCTGACCGCCATATAGTATGCAAGCAGCTGCATGGGGATGACCGCCAGCATCGGCATCAGCAGGTCCGGCGCATCCGGGATGTACCAGGTCTTGTCGGCGATATCGGCATCGGCCTTGCCGTCGCTCTCGCGCTGCACGCACAGCACGCCGGCGCCCCGCGCGCGCACCTCCTTGATGTTGGAACGCGTCTTATCGATCAACGCGCTCTGCGTGCACAAGGCGACCACCAGCGTGCCCGGCTCGATCAGGGCGATCGTGCCGTGCTTGAGCTCGCCCGCCGCATAGGCCTCCGAGAAGATGTAGCTGATCTCCTTGAGCTTGAGGGACGCCTCCATCGCCAGCGCCCAATCCATGCCCCGGCCGATGTAAAACACATGCCGCAGGTCGAAGTGGCTCGCGGCAAAGCGCTGCATCCGCTCGTGCGTCTCCACCGTCCGCTGCGCCTTCTCCGGCAACGCCTGCATTTCGCGCAGTAGGCGCTTGCCCGCCTGTTCGTCCATTTCACCGCGCTTGAGCGAAAGATCGACGCCCAGCAGCGTAAGCAGGAGCAGCTGGGTAATGTACGCCTTCGTAGAGGCGACCGCGATCTCCGGGCCCGCCCAGGTATACAGCACGCGGTCCGCCTCGCGTGCGACGGACGAACCCACCACGTTTGTGATCGCCCCTACGCGCGCGCCCTGGCGCTTTGCCTCCCGCAGCGCAGCCAGCGTATCCGCCGTCTCGCCCGATTGACTGATGACGAGGAACAGGTCGCCGGTTTCCAGCTTCTGCGGGCGATAACGGTATTCGCTGGCGATGTCCACGGTGACGGCCAAGTGGGTTAGCTGCTCGATCACATACTTGCCCACCACGCCCGCGTGATAGGCCGTGCCGCACGCCACGATAAAGATGCGCCGCATGGCCTTGGCTTCCTGCGCGTCGGGCATTCCCTCCGGCAAAATGGATAAACTTTGCAGATCCACATGCGAGCGAAGCGTCTCCGATAGCGCACGCGGCTCTTCCATGATTTCCTTGAGCATAAAGTGCGGGTACCCGCCCTTTTCTGCCGCGGCCACATCCCAATCCACATGGAAGGGCGCCAAATCCGTTCGTTCGCGGCCATACGCGTCGTATACGACGACGCTATCGGGTTTCAGCACGGCGATCTCACGATCCTCCAGGAAGTAAACGTCGCGCGTATAGGAAAGAATCGCCGGGATATCTGAGGCGATGTACTGCTGGCCGTCGCCAAGACCCACGACGAGCGGGCTATCCTTGCGCACGCAGTAGAGGGTATCGGGTTCGCGCTGACAGATGATGCCCAGCGCATAGGATCCCTCGATGCGGTGCAGCGCCTGTTCGATGGCGCGGCGGATGTCCCCCTTGTCGTAGTAGTTGATCAAATGCGCGACGACCTCCGTATCCGTCGAGGAGACGAACGCGCAGCCCTCTTTCTCCAGAAAACGCTTGAGCTTGGCGTAGTTCTCGATGATCCCATTGTGCACGACGGCGATCTCGCCCTTGACGTCCGTATGCGGGTGCGAATTGATGTCCGAGGGCTCGCCATGGGTGGCCCAGCGCGTGTGGCCGATGCCCAGCTGCCCGTGCAGGGGCCTCCCCTCCAGGCGATCACAGAGGTTTTGCAGGCGGCCCTTCGCCTTTTCGACGCAGAGCTTGCCCCGATGCATCACGGCGACGCCCGCCGAGTCATAGCCGCGGTATTCAAGCCGCGACAGACCTTCGAGCAGGATAGGCGTTGCGTCTGCCTTGCCGACGGTTCCGACGATTCCACACATATTCAGTTCCTCCGAGTTTTCGGTCCACATCGGGCTTTACGGGCGCCGGGATCGCCGGCCCCGCCCGGGCGGACCTTGATTTAGACGCCGCCGTTGGACGATGCAGGCCTTGCACCGCGCGCCGACGCCCGCTTCATTATACGCGAAAACGCCGTCTTATGCAAATTATTGCTCCGTCAGCAGCGTGCGCGGATCGACCGCCTCGCCGTCCGTGATCGTTTCAAAGTGCAGGTGCGTGCCGTCCGCCTGCTCGCAAATCGGCGCCGCGCCCAAGGGCGACAGCAGCTGCCCTTCCTTGACGGGGTCGCCTTCCTTGAGCAGCGTCAGCGTTTCCAGGCCCATATAGCGCGTCGTCAGCCCGCCCGGATGGGTGATCTCCATCACATTTCCCCACATCGGATCGACGTAGAGCTTATGCACCGTGCCGCTCATCGGGGCCTTGACCGCATCCCCCGCCTTGCCCGCGATGTCCATGCCCGTATGCGTCCCCCATGCCTCCAGCGTCGGCAGATAGACGATGCTGGATACGACATGTTCGCGGATGACCTCGCCCTTCATCGGCCACCCTAATTTTGAATCCTTGAGCAGCGAGGCCGCGGGCGCGCTCGTCGTCAGGGGGATCACCGTCGGCGCCGGCGAGGGGGATGTGGTCGGCTCGGCGCTTGCCTGCACGTCCCTCAGCGTCTGCACGCCCTCGTCTTGCGCGCCGGCGGAAAGGTCCTGCTCCTCATAGCCGGGCGGGGGCGTCACCTCTGGCGTAGAGGTGCGCGTGTATACGGCCGTCCCCGCGATGACGGCTACGCACAGCGCAAGCATGCAGTAAAATCCGTTTTTCTCAAAAAACGCGGCCACCTGCTGCGCCGCCTTGCCCGCGCGCTCGCGGGCCTCGTCCCATTTGTTCATCCAAACACCTCCGCCCGTATTGTGCCCCGGCGAGTAGGCGATATACAAGCAGGCCTAACGCAAAAAAAGGACGCCGCTTCCCGCGTCTGCAGAAACGGCATCCTTTTTCATTATCATAACCGCAAGCATAGGTCAGCTCGCTGAGGCCGCGCGCGGCATTGCGCACGTTTTCTTCAACGCTCGGGTAAAAGCCGTGCCTTTCGTAAAAAGCGCGTGCACGCGCATTTACGTTCAGGACGTGAAGAAAGACATTTTATGTACGCGCCCTCACAATTTCTTTGTAAAACAGATGATGCGGTTGGCTTCCATAAACCCCAACCCCAGATGAAAGGCGAGGCTCTGCGCGTTTTCAAGCGTGCAATCGCTGGCGAACTCCACACAGCCGCGATGCCTCGCCCACCGTTCGCACGCACGCAGCATCGCGCGCGCGACGCCACGCCTGCGGAAGCCTTCCGACACGAAGATTCCCTCCAAATACCCGACCGGACTCGTAATCGTGCCCTCCACGTAATCCCGGCGCAGGCTGGATTGGGCAAAGCCGACGGGCTCGCCTTCCTCAAAGGCAAGGAAGATCGCGCCCTCGTCCATGTACGCCAGCAGCTCCGCCTGTAGCGCCGCGCGCTCGTGCCCCGGCCACAGCAGCAGCGCCATATCGGTCGCGGCCTGCGCGTCCGCCCGGCTGGCCCTTCGCACCCAGGGATGCAAGCAGCACTCCAACTGGCAGTCACACGGTTCCTTCTCGTGCAGCTTTGAATCGTAGTGCTCCGCTTCCACGCAGCCCATGGCCCGATAAAACGCCTGCGTTTCCTCGCTGGAGTGCGCCGAGATGTACAGCTTTTGCGCCCCCAGCCGGCCAGCCTGGCGCACGGCCCCGGCAAATAGGCGCCTGCCCTCGCCCAGGCCGCGGCGCTCCTCGGATACGTGCAGACAGGATAATTGAACGTATTGATCCTCCGGCCCAAATCGCTTGGACTCCACGGAGCAAAAGCCCACGAGGCGCCCGTCGTCAAAAGCGCCCAATACCGCGCCGCCCGTGCGCACCGTGCCCTGCAGGCAGCGCACGAGCTCCTCATACTCCGGCGCATCCCAGCGTTCGGTAAAGGCGATGTCCTTTAATCCCCAACGCCCGTTCTCTTTGCGCCAACAGCGCCGAACCTCCTGATGGCGTTCAAAGCCCGTAAAGAGCGCGGGGTTGATCTGCGCTTCCACGAGTGAACGTATTTCGATTTGTGACATGTTTGCTCCCTTCAGGTTGTTATCGCGTCCCCTGCATCGCAAAAGCTTATTGAATTACGCCTAAAAGCCGCGGGATCGCCCGCGGCTTCCGTCTATCAGCGGCCTCGTGTAAAATGCAATTTGCGGAGGAAAAAGTCACCCGTAAACTCGCCAAAGTGGCGTATGCCACTTTGTCGACACGCTGGGGCGCGCCTTATGCGCGCCTGACGATCTCCAGCATGTCGTCCCAGCCGCGCTCCATGCTGCGCACCAGCTGAAACTGCGTGCGCGCACGGTCGAGGTTATGCCCCTCGCGATGGATTTTAAAGTACTTGTCACCGTTCAAGTGGTCAGCCAAAAAGCGCATGCCGCACTCCAGCGTCATGAGTTTTGCACCCATGGGCAGCAGCTCGATCTCGCGCCGCGTAAGCACGCTGCCCGCTTCGCGCACGTAGCCGCGCACGAACGCCTCAAACATCTCCAGCGACAGGTGCACCTTTGACAGGTTTTGCTCGTCCTCCGCGGCGGTGTTCGCGCCAAAGCGGATCGAATCGCCAAAGTCGTAAGCCGCCAACCCCGGCATGACCGTATCCAAATCGATCACGCACACGCCGCGCCCGGTCTTTGCGTCGAGCAACACGTTGTTGAGCTTGGTGTCGTTGTGCGTCACGCGCAGCGGGATCTCGCCGGCCCCCAGCGCGTCGAGCAGCGTGTGCACCTCCCGCTCATACGTACGGCAAAACGCGATCTCCGCCTCCACCCCGGCCTTGCGGCCCGCCGCGTCGTGCGCTGCCGCGTCCATCAGCTGCGCGTAGCGCGCGGGCGTGTTGTGAAAGTCGTGGATCGTCTCGTGCAGCGATTCCGCAGGGAAGCCCTCCAACTGACGCTGGAACTTGCCAAACGCCGCGCCCGACAGCTCAAAAAGCGCGGGGGTATCCGGCAGGTCGCGCGATACGGTGCCCTCGATAAACGTGTACATGCGCCACAGCTCGCCTTGGCTGTCCTGCGCGTAGGAGGTGGCGCTCACCGTCTTGACGATCGTCAGCGTCTCTCGCGCCGGGTCGCCGCCTTCGCGCAGGATGACGCCGCGCAGATAATCCGTCACGCGTTCGATGTTTTCAATGACCTCGACGGGGCGCTTGAATACGAAGCGGTTGACGCGCTGCAGGATGAAGCGGGATATCTTCCCATCGTCTGCGTGCACCGTCACGCGGTACGTATCGTTGATGTGTCCGTTTCCGTACGGCTCGACCTGCATCTCGCCCTGCGGCAGCATAAACTTGCGCGCGATTTGAAGCATTTCGCTCTCCATGATCATCTCTCCGTCCTTTGTTTTAACCTTTGACGCCGCCACCCGTCACGCCCGCAATAATCTTCTCCGACAGGAAAAGATACAGGATGAACGTCGGCAGGAAAACGATGATGACGGCCGCAAACATGCCGGCCCAGTCGCCGGTGTACTTCATGGAGTTGATCATCGTATAAAGCCCGACCGCCACCGGACGCGTTTTGTCCGAATTGGCGAAGATCAGCGACATGAAATACTCGTTCCACACGTTGATGAAGTTGAAGATCGATACCGTGATGATGCCCGGCTGTGCCAAGGGCAGCATGATTCTCCAGAATGTCTTCATTGGCGGGCAGCCGTCGATCGCCGCGGCCTCCTCGTAGGAGCGTGAAAGGTTGGAAAAGAACGTCAGCAAAAAAATCGTGGTGTAAGGCACGTTGATCCCCACGTAAAGGATAATCATGAGCAGCCTGACAGTAATATCCTGTTTGAGCAGCTGCATCTGCGTCACGACGCCGAACAGCGGCAGGATGATCATCACGACCGGCACGCCCATGGCCGCCACGAAACCATTTTGCACCGGGCGGTTGATTAAAAACTTAAAGCGTGAAAGCACGTAGGCTGCCGGAGCCGCGACGAGAATGAGCAGCACCGTTGAAATCGACGCATAAAACAGCGAATTCATAAAAAACGTCGATACGTTCTGGCTCGTCCACGCCTTCGCATAGTTTTCAAAATGCAGCCCGGAAGGAAACTTTAACGCATTGCCCTTGAAGATATCCTTCGTGGTGGAAAGGCTCGCGCCCAATATCCACCCGAGCAGCACGAACGTGAACAAAATCCACAACGTGAGCAAGATATAGCCCGGCGCTAGGCTCAGTTCCTTTCGCCAGTTGACCTTTTCGCGGATCTTCTTTTCCTTTTGCTTCTTGATATTCGCCGTCGTCATTTTGTTCACCTCCTCAGAATTCCAATTCGTCGTTTTTAATGGTCTTGTTCGTCGCGACAAACACCGCCACCACGCATACGGCCAGCAGCACGCCGATCGCCGCGCCCAGGCCCGCATTGCGCTCGGTCACAGTATTGCCCGCCCCGAAGATCATCTGATACATGTAGACCATCGGCGTAATCGTCGTCACCTCAGCCGTCACGTTCGAGAAGAGCTGTGACCAGACGAAGAATCCGACCGACGTGATGGACCACATCGTGATATTCGTCTTGAACACGCCGCGCAGCAGGGGCAGTGTGATATAGCGGAACTGCTTTCGCCTGTTCGCGCCATCTATCGTCGAGGCCTCGTAGTACTCTATCGGGATCTTCTCGATGCCGCTGGAAAAGATCAGCATATGATAACCCACCATGCCAAAGCAATAGGCGAAGAGCAGCGCCCAAAACTTATGATTTGCATCCGTCCATTGAATGGCTGCAAGCCCATCCAAATGCAGTGCGGAGAAGACGCTCGTGAGCAGGCCGTAGCGCGCCGCATAGACGAACTGCAGCCACATCGTCGCCAAGGCGACCGCACTGATCAAGTTCGGCAGGTATATAATCGCCCGGAAGAACTTTTTAAACCGGATGCCGCTGTTGAGGATGACCGCAAACAGCAGCGAAAGGGCCATCACCACCACACCGCCCACCAGCCAGATGCGCAGGAGGTTGTACATTGAGATACGAAACAGGCTCGTATTCATCAACTTTTGGAAGTTTTCGAACCCGACAAAACGCCATTGATCCATCGAAGAAGTGACGTTCTCCACGTAAAAGAAGCTCATTACGAGCGTACGCAAAATCGGATATACGAATATGATCACAAAAAAGAGAAGCGCCGGTGTGAGAAATGCGACGATCATCGTCTTGCTTTTTTTCATGACGCGAAACCTCCTTCGATGACATCCGGCTTGGAAAGGCGGGGGGGGCGCGCCCCCCCCCCCCCCAAAGCCCCCCAGGTTTTTTAATAGAAG
>JAEYAR010000109.1 GCA_023404715.1 Bacillota bacterium
TCATCTCTGTTTCTGTTCCGGCCTCTTAACGGAGGCTTCCAATGGGCCTGAGCCGTATGCGGGGAAACTCGCTTGTACGGTTCTTTGAGGGGAAAGCGGCGGTAACGACGCTGACCTACTCGGATGGCGAATTGCAAAGCCTCAAGGCTTTCAAGAATCTGCCCAGATTAATAAAAAGGAGGAAGAACCCATGAAAAAATTCTTGGCTCTCTGCTTGTCATTGGCGCTTATGCTCGCGCTCGTGCCGGGTGCATTGGCCTACGATGGCGAACTCATCACCCTGACTGCGGACAGCGACGGCGACCCGTTCTCCTGGAATCCCGCAACAGACAAGATGGCTGCCTTCATCGAGGAAAACTTCGGCCTAACTTTTTCCCAGAGTGAAACCAACTACTATAACAACGACTTCACCGTGCTTCAACTGGCGGCTGTTGACGGCAACGTGCCGGACGTTTTTGCCGCCGACATCCTCTACTATCCGGAGCTGATCACCCAGTTCATCCCCGAAGAGCTGGTTGCGGAGATTCCGGAAACACTGCTGGCTAAGTATCCTCTGACCAAAGACCTGCTCGAAGGCGATGCCGTGGCGCAGACGGTCAAGGGCATCTACGACGGCTACTACTTCCTGCCCAAGCCGGACTCGGCCGATCCTTCGCTGTATAAAGCTGAACGTAAGGGCATGTTCATCCGCAAGGACTGGCTGGAGGCCGTCGGCATGGAGATGCCCACGACTTGGGAAGAGCTATACGATGTCTGCCACGCCTTCACCCATAACGACCCGGACGGCAACGGCGTCGCCGACACATACGGCCTCACGGGCGACGGCATGGGCACGCTGCGCTACTTCTTCTCCAGCACAGGCGTGAGCAATCGCTACTGGAACAAGGATGCGGACGGGAACTGGTTCTTCGGCCCGTTGCACGACAGTAACGTCGAGGTGCTAGAGTGGCTGCGCAAGATGTACGAGGACGGCTCGATCGATCCGGACTTCGGCGCCTCCACCTGGCAAACCGGCCTGCAGAAGTTCTCGTCTAACACGTTCGGCGTATGCCTGCGCAACGCGGACGCAGATTGGATCAACGGCGTCGCCGTGAAGTATTACGGCGCGGCCAATCCCGGCATCAATCCCTTTGAACGCCTCGACGTCATCCCTGCTCTGGCCATGAAGTCCGGTGAAACCCCGCGCATGGACGGATATGTCAGCTGTATGGTCGCCACGATGTTCTCGCCGGACATTACCGAAGAAGAGATGGATCGCTTCCTGGCTTTTTACGAATATCTGATTTCGGACGAAGGCAAGTACATGCGCATGGGCTTCGAGGGCGAAGACTGGGTGCGCGACGATAAGGGTAACATCACCCTGGTCCGCGATGAGAACGGCAATGCGACCGTCATGGCTACCAAGTACCCTTGCAGCACCGTGACGCACTGGCCGAGCTGGGGCTTCGAACTCGCCGCTTATGAAAACGTCGAATTTTTCGACGAATATAACAGCGAAACCAAGGCGCTCAACGCCAAAGCCTGCGCGATCCGCAACGAAGACCCCGTATGGCCGGAAATCGGGCCGATGTTGATCGACGATACGACCGTGACCGATACCACCGCGTTCAACTTCAGCTCTGAATACTGGCAGATCATCACCGGCAAGGAGCCCGTAGCCGACATGTTCGCCGATATGAAGGCGCGCGCAATGTCCAGCGGCTTTGAAGCTGCGACCCAGGTCGTCTCCGAATACGCCGAGAAGTACGGCTGGTAATTCCACCGCATTATCTAAAGCTTGCGCATCCCTCGGAGCCAAGGCTCCGGGGGATACGCCATAAATTTGTGCTTGACAGGCCCCCCTTCCCGGTGGTATCATAACCTTCAATAACATCATATTGCGTTGCGATGACGAGGAAAAGCCTGCGCCGGAGGGCTACAGAGAGGGAATGGTGGTGGAAATTCCCGCAGAAGGCGCAGCGTGTGTCCCCTCGGAGCAGCGGGCTGAACACGACCGTCATTAGGCCCGCCGGAGCCCTCGCCGAGAAAAGAGGTACGGATATATCGGCCGCCTTTAGCGCCGCGTATTCGGATGAGCGCATGCCCTATAGGGGTGTGAATTTAGGTGGTACCGCGAAGCAGCTTTCGTCCTAAACAAAGGACGGCGGCTGTTTTTTTGTTCCTAATTCTACCGTAAGTCAGCACAAAGGAGTGATTCGACCCATGAAGTTATGCGGCGCAGCCATTTTGATCGAATGCCTGATCGAGCAGGGCGTGCAGACCCTGTTCGGCTTCCCCGGCGGCGCGGTGCTGCCCATCTATGACGAGCTGTATAAGCGCGAGGACCGCATCGGCCACATTCTCACCGCGCATGAGCAGCACGCCGGCCACGCCGCCGACGGCTACGCCCGCTCCACCGGCAAGACCGGCGTATGCCTGGCGACCTCCGGCCCCGGCGCGACGAACCTGGTGACCGCCATCGCCACCGCGTACATGGATTCTTCGCCCGTCGTCTTTCTCACGGGCAACGTGCCCCAGCAGCTGATGGGCACGGATTCGTTTCAGGAGGCCGACATCCTGGGCATCACGATGTCCATCACGAAGCACAGCTGGCTGGTGACAGACGTGAAAAAGCTCGCCCAGACCGTGCGCGAGGCGTTCTTTATCGCCAAGAGCGGCCGTCCGGGCCCCGTGCTCATCGACATCCCCAAGGACGTACAGATCGCCGAGTGCGAATACGAGCCTGCCAGCGGGCCCGCCCTCATCCCCGATTATTCGCCCGACCACCCCGCGCTGCAGCTGCGCCCCTACGGCAAACAGCTGGAGGAATATAAGCGCCGCGTCACCCCCTACCTCGAGCGCGCCTGCGCGCTCATCGAGGCGGCAGAGCGCCCGCTCATCTACGCGGGCGGCGGCGTGACGGACGCGGCGGACGAGCTGCAAAAGCTCTCTCAGCGCATGGATGCGCCGGTCGTGCATTCGCTGATGGGGCTGGGTACGAGCGATCCGAAAAACCCCATGAGCCTGGGCATGCTCGGCATGCACGGCACGCACGCGGCCAACATCGCCATGCAGCGTTGCGACCTGCTGCTCGCTGTCGGCGTCCGCTTCTCCGACCGGGCGCTGGGCAACGCCAAGGCCTTTGCCCCCGGCGCGCGCGTCATCCACATCGACCTGGACCGCGCGGAAATCAACAAGAACGTCTCCACCACGCTACACATCACCGGCCATGCGCGCGTCGTGCTCGATTTGCTCTGCGACCGCCTGCCCGAGCAGCACCACGCGGACTGGGTGCGTCAGGCCGTCTCGATGCGCGAAGAGTACCTTAAGAACGACCTGTTCGAGCCGCGCAACATCCTGCACCTGCTCAGCGACCTCGTAGGCGACATGACGGTCGCCACCGACGTCGGGCAACACCAGATGTGGACCGCGCAGCACTTCCCCTTCTCCCGTTCCCGCCAGTTCATCACCAGCGGCGGGCTGGGCACGATGGGCTTTGGCCTCGGCGCGGCGCTAGGCGCCAGCGTCGCCACCGGCAAGCCGGTCGTGCTCGTCACGGGCGACGGCTCCTTCCGCATGAACCTGACGGAGCTGAGCACCCTCGAGCATTACGGCATCCCCGTAATCATCGTGCTATTCAACAACGGCACGCTGGGCATGGTCCGCCAATGGCAGACGCTTTTCTTCTCAAAGCACTATTCGCATACGACGCTCGACCGCGGCCCCGACTTCATGAAGCTGGCGGAGGCCTACGGCCTCAAGGGCTGGCGCGTCGATTCCCTGCCCGCCTTCCGCGCGGCCGTCGGCGATGCGTTGGCGCAGGGCCGCCCCTGCATCGTCGAGTGCATGCTGGGTATCGACGAGATGGTCGCGCCCATGGTCGCGCCCGGCGCGCCGATCGACTCCTTCTGCCTCAACTGACATCCATCCCATTCATCGAGGAGGGTAGCCCATGGAACAGTTTGATCCGTTCGCGCCGCAGCCAGAGATCGCGCATACGCGCAACAGCATCTCCTCCGGCTCGCAGGCGCCCATCACGCGCTATACCGTCAGCATCCTGGTGCAAAACCAGCCGGGCGTCCTTTCCCGGGTGTCGGGCCTTTGCAGCCGCCGGGGCTTCAACATCGACAGCCTGGCCGTCGGCCCCACGCAGGACGAGGACGTCAGCCGCATCACCATCACCCTGCAGGGCGACGCCGCCCGCATGGACCAGCTCGTGCAGCAGCTTTACAAGCTCATCGTCGTGCAGAAGGTCGTAGTGCTCGACCCGCGCCGCTCGGTGGAGCGCCAGCTCGTGCTGTGCAAGATCCGCGCGGGCGTCGCGGAGCGCGACGCGGTCATGCGCATCGTGGATATCTTCCGCGCGCGCATCGTCGACGTCGCCCGCACTACGCTGACCATCGAGATCACCGGCGAGGAGGACAAGACCCAGGCCCTGCTCGGCCTGCTCGCCGACTACGAGATCCTCGAACTCGTCCGCACCGGCATCGTGGCGCTGCAAAGAGGCGAGGACACGATCGCGGGGGGAATTTGGAGCTAAAGCTCCGCAGAGGGGGACTACGTCCCCCTCCGCTGCCACCCCCTGGGGATTCGGCCTGTCGCGCCTGTGGGCGCTCCCGAGCGGCCTCAGGTGCGGGTATCCTTTTCGCTCCGCTTGCGCTGCGCGAAAAGCGCGCATTTGCGCCGCAAGGGAGCGAAGCGACTAGGCCCGAGGACAGCGCGAAGCGCTCCGCAGGGCCGTACCCTGCGTGCGAAGCAGGCAGGGCGCAAAAACATGTCGCCGCAAATGATTGTATTTGGGGAAGCCTCACGGCCTCCCCAAGCCCCTCGAGGTTTGGGGAGGCCGTGAGGCTTCCCCTTGCCCCCTCCGGGTTGCGGACGGGCCATCGCTTCGCTCGGCCTTGCGTGGACGCCGCAAAAGGCTCCCCTTTCAGGGGAGTCCGCAGTCAAATGCGCAGCATTTGCGGAGGAAAACATCTCCCGTGTTCTTCGTGCAAAATGATCCTTCATTTTGCACGAGGCCGTCGACAAAGTCGGCGGCCGTACACGCGCACTCACATCAACGCACCACGATATGCTACGGCCTTATCGACCGTTCATATAGCTCTCTTTCATCACTCAATCTGTAGTTTGGTAGGAGGAAATCAAAATGGCTCAGATGTTTTACGCTCAAGATTGCAACCTCGACCTGCTCAAGGGCAAAAAGATCGCCATCGTCGGTTATGGCAGCCAGGGCCACGCCCACGCGCTGAACCTGCACGACTCTGGCATGGACGTTACCGTCGCGCTCTACGAGGGCTCCAAGAGCTGGGCGAAGGCCGAGGCGGCGGGCCTCAAGGTCAAGACCACCGCCGACGCGGCCAAGGAAGCCGACCTCATCATGATCCTCATCAACGACGAAAAGCAGGCCGCGATGTATAAAAAGGATATCGCCCCCTACCTGCGCCCCGGCATGACGCTCTGCTTCGCGCACGGCTTTGCCATCCATTTTGGCCAAATCGTGCCCCCGGCGGACGTAGACGTCATTATGATCGCCCCCAAGGGCCCGGGGCATACGGTGCGCAGCCAGTACCTGGAGGGCAAGGGCGTTCCGGACCTCATCGCCGTGTATCAGGACGCCACCGGCCACGCGCAGGATACCGCGCTGGCGTACGCCGCGGGCATCGGCGGCGCGCGCGCCGGCATCCTGAAGACCACCTTCCGCGAGGAGACGGAGACCGACCTCTTCGGCGAGCAGGCCGTGCTCTGCGGCGGCGTCTGCGCGCTGATGAAGGCGGGCTTTGATACCCTGGTCGAGGCGGGTTATCAACCCGAGAACGCCTACTTCGAGTGCGTACACGAGATGAAGCTCATCGTCGACCTGATCTTCTCCCACGGCTTCGCGGGCATGCGCTACTCCATCTCCAATACCGCCGAATACGGCGACTATCAGATCGGCAACCGCATCATCACCGAAGAGACAAAGAAGGAGATGAAGAAAGTGCTCAAGGAGATCCAGGAGGGCGAGTTCGCCCGCGACTGGATCCTCGAGAACCAGACCGGTTGCACCCACTTCCTCGCCAAGCGCCGCATCGAAGCCCAAAGCCAGCTGGAGCAGGTGGGCAAGGACCTGCGCGCCAAGATGAGCTGGACCGGTTCCGGAAAGGAGCTATAAGCCATGCGCGTCTCCGACAGCGTCAAGACGGGGCCTGAAAAAGCCCCGCACCGCTCCCTCTGGAAGGCCATGGGCCTCACCAACGAAGAGCTCACGCGCCCGCTCATCGGCGTCGTCTCGGCGCAGAGCGAGTGCGTGCCGGGGCATATGCACCTGGGAAACATCGCTCAGGCCGTCAAGGACGGCGTCCGCATGGCGGGCGGCGTGCCGGTGGAATTCCCGGCGATCGGCGTGTGCGACGGCATCGCCATGGGCCATATCGGCATGAAATACTCCCTCGCCTCGCGCGAGCTCATCGCGGACTCGTGCGAATCCATGGCCATCGCGCACGGCTTTGACGGCATGGTCTTTATCCCCAACTGTGACAAGATCGTGCCCGGCATGCTGATGGCCGCGGCGCGGCTGAACCTGCCGGCGATCTTCGTCTCCGGCGGACCGATGATGGCGGGCAGCCTGCATGGTAAAGCGCTGGATCTCAACAGCGTGTTCGAGGCCGTCGGCGCATACAAGGCCGGGAAGCTCGACGACGATGGGCTGGACGAGGTCGAATCCGCCGCCTGCCCGGGCTGCGGCTCGTGCTCGGGCATGTTCACCGCCAACTCCATGAACTGCCTGACCGAGGCGCTGGGCATGGGCCTGCCGGGGAACGGCACGCTGCTCGCCGTCTCCGGCGCGCGGCTGCGCCTGGCCAAGCAGGCGGGCATGCGCGCGGTGAAGATGGTCGAAGAGGGCCTCACGCCAGACAAGATCATGACCCCCGCCGCCTTCAAGAACGCGCTGGCGCTCGACATGGCGCTGGGTTGCTCCACGAACTCGGCGCTGCACCTGCCCGCTATCGCGCACGAAGCGGGCGTGCCGTTCGATCTGGAGATGATCAACGAGGTCTCCGCGAAGGTGCCCAACCTTTGCCACCTCGCCCCCGCCGGGCCGCATCACGTGCAGGATCTCAGCGAGGCGGGCGGTGTCATGGCCGTGCTGCGCGAGATCGAGCCGCTGGGCGTGCTCGACGGCTCCGCCATGACCTGCACGGGCCTTACGCTCGCCGAGCTATGCGCCCGGGCTCAGAACTACGATCCTGAAGTCATCCGCCCCGTCGAGAACCCCTACTCGAAGACCGGCGGCCTCATGGTGCTGCGCGGTAACCTCGCGCCGGACGGCTCCATCGTCAAACGCAGCGCCGTCGCGCCCGAGATGCTCACGCATAAGGGCCCTGCGCGCGTCTTCAACAGCGAGGACGAAGCCATTACGGCCATCTACGCGGGCGCCATCCGCGCGGGCGACGTCGTCGTCATCCGTTACGAGGGCCCCAAGGGCGGCCCCGGCATGCGCGAGATGCTCTCGCCTACCTCGGCCATCTGTGGCATGGGGCTGGATAAGGAGGTCGCCCTCATCACCGACGGGCGCTTCTCAGGCGCTACGCGCGGCGCGGCCATCGGCCATGTGAGCCCAGAGGCAGCCTCCGGCGGCCTGATCGGCCTGGTCGAGGAGGGCGACATCATCGCCATCGACATCCCCGCGGGCAAGCTCGAGCTCGAGGTGGAAGAGAAGACGATCGCTGCGCGCCGGGCCAAGTGGGTCTGCCCGCCGCCGAACGTCACAAAGGGCTACCTCGCCCGGTATGCCAAGCTTGTCTCATCCGCGAACGAAGGCGCGATCCTGAAATAACGCAAGGGCCCGGAGAATGGGATTCTCCGGGTTCCCTTTCGGTGATTCACCCTGTCTTAAGTCGAAAGGAAGAACGATGAAGCAAATTAGCACGCGCTACCGATTGTTCCCCGCATGGGTTATCGCAGTGCTCGACCTATTTCTCCTCTGTCTGCTTCTTGGCTCATTTCTGCTTTACTATTACTTCATACCCCAGGTGCGCAAGTCCTCCGGAGCTTATATCGCCCCGCCGTCGACGTTAAGCGCCGATTATTATGACGCATGGCGCGCACGCTTTTCAGAGCACTTCTCAGCGGAGCCTGTCATAACCCCAACGACATACAAGAGCTCAAACATTTCGATCGAAATTACGCGCCATGAAGCCGGCGCCGAAGACGCCCACATCGTCTATTATGTTGCCGACATCTATCTAGCGGATATCCAGGCGTTTCAAACCGCGCTGGCAGGGGATACGTTCTCACGGTCCTTGACCGAACCGCTGGAGGTCATGGCCGACCGTAACGCGGCCCTGCTCGCGATGACCGGGGACTGCTACGGCAATCACGCCGGAGGCATTACGGTACGCAACGGCATGGTACACAAGACCGAAGACATCGGCGCGGACGTCTGCATTCTGTATTACGACGGCGTGATGTCCACCGTCCCCTCTGAAACGCTGAACATACGCAATACGCTTGAGGCCGGCGCTTATCAAATCTGGGTGTTCGGTCCGCGCCTTCTGGACGATCATGGTCAGGCGCTCACGCGTTTCAACGCCAGCGCCTATATACAGGGCGTGCACCCGCGCGCCGCCATCGGTTATTATGAGCCGGGCCATTATTGCTTCGTGGTCGTCGATGGCCGACTCGGCGGCTATTCGAACGGCGCCGATCTGCATATGTTGGCTTCGATCTTTGAATCGCTCGGATGTAAGGCAGCCTACAACATGGATGGCGGACGCTCTGCCGAGATGATTTTCAACGGTGATCGTGTGAATTCTCCGCATGAGGGCGGACGGCCGTTGACCGATTGCATCATCATAAAGGAGGTAGACGCTTCTTGAATTGGATCAAAGCGGCATTGCCGCATATGACATTGGTCCTTTCTCTATTTTTCATCGTTTTGATCATTCTGGATTATTTTAACCCGCTAATGCGCTTTATCGCCAATTCACTATCGCTTGCCATTCTTTTCGCCTTCTGCCTCATCGCCATCTTGACATCCATCATAGCTATACTGGATCGGCGGAAATATATACGGTTGCGCAATGGCGATAAAGCAGATATTCGTTAATCTCATGTGGGTTTTATTGAAGCGCCCTTCTACAGCACCTGCTCCCCGCCGACGTAAAGATGGTATCCGCCCGCCGACACCTGCGACGTATCGCCTTCAAACACGCTGAGATAGCTGTCCGCCGTCAGCGTCCATGTCGACGTATCGTCCAGCGTCAGGCGCACGTCGCCCGCCAGCCCCGCCGGGTTGACCGCGCCGGTAAACTGCGATCCGTTCGTCAACGACGCCCGCAGGGCGGATATCCCGTCAACCGCGATGACGCCGGCAAGCGCCTGCGCGTCAGCGTTGAGGGTCACGTCGCCGCCGTTCGCCCCCTGCTGGCCCCAGCCGCGCGGGGAGGCGTTGCCTTCCACGCGCAGCAGCGTATCGTTCGCCAGCGCCAGCTCCACCCCTGACAGGTCGATGGTGCAGGCGGTGTTGGTGACATAAAACATGTCGCCGCTGAGCGATGTGATGCTGCCGCCGGAGGCGGAAAACGTAGCGAGGCCGATGGCCGCGTCGCCCGACATGCTCTGGTAGATCATGATGTTGTGGATGTTTTCGCCGCCGTCATCATACGTCCCTGTCATGCTGCCGGTAACCGTGCAGTCCTCCAGCGAGACGCTGTTCTTCCCTTCGACTACCACGGCCTCGGAGGCGTTCGCGATCAGCGCGGCGTCCGCGACCTCGATATCCGCGGTGGAATAGATCGCCGGGCTGCCCGCGCCGTGCGTCACATACGTGCCGCCGCTGACGTTTACGTCCCCGCCGCCCCTGTCGCTGCGGATCGCCGCCGACGACGCGCCCTGCGTCTCAACGTCCAGGTTGGAGGCGTTCATCGTAGCGCCGCCCGTAGTCTGGATGCCGCCCGAGTTGCGTTGGCTGGTACGGATGACGCTATCCGCGATATTCACGGTCGTCCCTTTGCCGTAGCTGAACACACCGTTGCCGTTCACAGCGTCAGAGTAGACCTGCGCGCCTGTGATATTGACCGCCGCGCCGTTCAACGCGAGTAGGCCCGCGTTCGCGCCGTAAAAATCGCCATCTTCTATATTGGAGGATTCCCCGGCCTTCTTTTCGATCGTCACGCCCGTCAGGCTCACCTGCGCGCCGTCTATGCGCAGGGCGTTTTCATCGCTGCCGGTCGAGGTATACGTCTCGTCGGCAATGACCGCATCCGCATCCAGCGTGGTAGAGGCGCTGCCGTTGGTCACCTCTTTGCCGCCGCCGAATCCGCCGCCCGCCTGCAGGTTGCGTACGACGACCGTCGCCGCGCTGCCGTCGTCGCGCAGCACCACCTCCAAGACGGCGTTCTCGGCGATGCTGGCCGCATCCGACTGCCGACTGCCCTGTAGAAACTCCACCGTAACCGTCGTATCGTCGGCCAGGGTAAACGTGAGCGTCTCGTCCGAAGAGACAAACTCGCTCCAGCCGCCCGGTTGGCCGCCCTCGGGACCTTGCGGCCCTGTCTCGCTCGGCCGCTCGCCCGCCGGGAACTCCGGGGGCGTCCCGCCCGCATCATCCTTTCCGGGCCATTCAACCTCAGGCGGTTGCGGAAGCGCCCCGCCGGGCTGACTGCCGGGCGACGTTTGCGTAAGCTCTCCGAGCGTGCAGACGATCTGGTCGCCCTGGATGCTGTCGACCTTTAATATGTAACGCTCCTCCGCAGCAGCCGGTGTTAAAAAGAGCGCCGCGCTGAGCAGCGCGCCCGTGCAGACGAGAGAAATTCTTTGGCGAATGTCCATTTCGACCACCCCTTTCGATAGCGCCAGTATACGCCCGTCTTTTGAACGATTTGTGGCGGCGATGTAGCGATGGGGCGAACAGTTGTGGCACGGATGCAACCGAACTGATTAAAATCCCTGCGCACGCGCCATTAAATATCCCGAAATATTCGAGGGCACGCGCAGGGCGAGAAAGGTATATAAACATGGGATTTGAAACGATTACGCTCCCCTTTCCGGCAGCAGACCCTTTTGTGCTGCATGCATCGGACGGACGGTATTATCTATACTGCACAAGCGAGGGCGGCGGCGGTTTTCCGGTACGCGTGTCGGACGATCTGCGCCACTGGGAAGAATGCGCAACCGCATTGGACGCCTCTACCGCCTCCTGGGGCCTGAAATGTTTTTGGGCGCCGGAGTGTTATGAGATCGACGGACGGTTTTACCTCTTCTACAGCGCCGATTGGAAGGAAAACCCCAGCGGAGCGCTGGAAAACTTCCGGATCGGCGTAGCGGTGGCGGATACTCCTTGCGGCCCGTTCGCCGATATGCGCGACCGGCCGCTGTTTGACCCCGGCTACCCGATCATCGATGCGAACGTCTACCGAGAGGACGGACGCTTCTACCTTACCTATTCCCGCTGCTGCTACGAGCACGAGGTCAACGGGCTGGAAGAAAGCTGGATTTACGGCGTGGAGCTGAAGCCCGATTTCTCGGGCATCATCGGCAAACCCGTAATTTTGCTAAAACCGGAACAGGCATGGGAAAACCGCTCTGCGCAGCAGACCGGGCGGCGCTGGAATGAGGGCTCCTTCCTGATGAAGCATGGCGATACCTATTACATGACCTATTCCGCCAACTTCTTTGGCGGCATGGATTATGCGGTGGGCTACGCGACATCCAAGCATCCGCTGGGGCCCTACTGGAAGGCGGGTGTAAACCCCATCCTTGAACGTCATGCGCATGTAACCGGAACCGGCCACAGCTGTATGTTCCGCGATGCGCAGGGGCGTCTGCTCATCTGCTATCACGGCCGAACGGAGGCGACGGGCTCCGATCGCATCGGATTTATCTCTGAGGCCGTCTTTACGCCCGAGGGCAGATTGAAAATCCTGATTTAAGGCGTACGCGGTAATAGGAGACGTCGGCCCATAGCACATCCTATAGCGTAAAGGCTTTGGACGGGTATTTCCAACCGGAGAAGAGGGAATTATACATTGCTGGTTGTACGCTCGGTTTTGACTCGATAATATCATTCGCCTACTTTTTAGGAGCTAATGACGAAGGTTTATACGTCAAGCCGAATCTCTCTGGACATGGCGAGGCGTTTTTAAACGTATAGACAATGAAAGTTACTATTCGACAGGATTTGGCGCTATAACAAAATTCGCCCCCTTGCGCATTTGAACGAATGCGCAGGGGATTTTGTCTGATATGCAGACAATTTTTTGTTTCGTATCGGCGCCATCCCTGACAGATGTTTTTCCTCACGCTGCTATGGCTCGCTTTGCGCCTTCATCCGACGCTTGCTTTTTTCTTTCCCTCATGGTATTATGGTTTCGCTTGTAGTTAAATCCTCCAATTTCAGAAACAAATATATGGATTTTATGTTTATTCTTTTATGAGTCCAAATTTGATTTTAGACCATTTATTTTATATTCCATAAGAACATATAGAAAACAAATAAAATCTATAAGGCCCGAATTTAGGGTGTCATCGCATGGCATAAATCCCCTTTAACCCGAGTGATCGCTAAAAATTGTATTTATGAGGAGGGAAGCTTGTGATCAAAAAACCGTTAAAAGAAGCGGCAAAAAATCTGCTTGTTACCTACGCCTTTGTTTTGTTGGCCATTGCGGCGCTGTTACCGCTGTATTACAGCAGCTATCAAAATGCGCGCAAGCTCATCGAATGGCAGACGCGGTCGCAGGCAACAGAGGGGTTTGCGAGAATCATCAACACGCTGAGTGCCATCAATTCACAGATGTCGAATCTATATAACAACAAACAAGTGTTGCGGATCGCTATAAGCGATGATGCAAGCCGGCAGCGTCACATTAATATGTATTTTTATAATAACAACAGCGGAAAATATATGCGTGATGACAGCATCCTAGATATATTTATTCAGTTTCGCACAAACAACGTATTGCTGATGCATCAGCGTAGCGTAGTCGATAAGCAAGCGGCCTATGGGCCGGTCTTTTATTATGCGGATATGACTTACGAGCAGTGGCAACAACAATTGACAGAAAACAGACTATTCTGGCCTGCACAGAATGTGTATGCAGCGGACGAACTGGAGGAATGCATCACATACAATTGGTATAATGCAGCCCATCTCTCGAGCAATATCATGATCAGTTCACTCATTCGCACGCAATATATTAAAGATAATCTGGGGTATGACGAAGATAAGAATGAATTTATATATTTAACGTCGCACGGCAATACAATGTTATTCTCGCATGGATATATGGGGAGCGTCCCGCTGACACACCCGCAGGATGGGACGGTTTCGGTTCATGGAACGGACTATACCCTGACGGTTTTGAAGGATGATTCGCTGGGTTTGACCGCCGTGCTGGGGATCCCGGAAACCGTTTATAGTACCGCTATGCGCCCCGTCACGCGGATGTTCCTCTTCTATATTGGCATTGCATTGACGCTTACTGCCGGCGTCACGCTGGTGTATGGCTATTACCACTATAACTCGCTTACCCCGCTAATGATCTATCTGGACGCCAACAACCTGCTGAGCGGCGGCCGTAATCTGTTCGAGCAGATTCGCGCAGCCTTCTTTACGTTGGATGAGCGCGGTGAGGTGCTACGCCGGGATTACCGGCGCGCTCTCAGGCAATGTCGTACGCTCGCATTTGATCATGCGCTGTCAGGGCTGCCGCTCGACGAGGATGAGCGGGCGTTGCTTGGCAAATGGTCGACACTCTCCGGCCCCTACGCGCTTCTCTCGATTAGCCAGATCTCTGGGCAATCACATTTATCGTCATCCGCATGCAGTGCCGCTATCAAGAATCTGGCTGAGGGGATATGGTCAGAATGCCATCTGCACATTATCTCGGCGAACCGGTGGATCTGTCTTATTCCAAGCACAGATGGAATACACAAGAAACTGGAACTGCTCTGCGCGCAAATGCTTAAGGAGCTCGATGCCTCCTTTTTGTACGGTGTCAGCGCGGTGCAGGAGAACATTGACCAGTTGTGCCTGGCAGGAACCCAAGCGAATCATGCCCTGATGAACGCTACTTTGGAGCAAAAAATCGTCTTTTATGCACCGCGTTCTTCGTCCATGTGCCTTCTTGCCCCGTTTGCCCAGTATAAAAACCTCCAGGAGCAATTACAGGCAGGAAACCGGGAAAAAGTCAATGTACTTTTAGCGTTCTTTCGCCAGCATATCCTATCGCCGGAGCTAAATTCATGGCAAAAACAAAATATTATTTACAATCTCCAATGTGTATTGCATGCGGCATTTAACGACGATACATTAAATTTTGTCGGTATGCCCAACGACGCCACGGCGCCTCTTCAATCGCGCATAGAGGAAATCGAAACGACCGCCATGAGACTATGCGACCGCTTGGAGCAGCGGCGGCAAAGCGTGGGGGCCGTACGGGTTGAACAGATCCTTTCCTATATCGATGCAAACTATCGGAATTCATCGCTGTGTCTCGCATGGCTGGCGCAAGAATTCCATATGTCGGAAAGCCGCATATCACAATATATCAAAACGTATACGGGGCGGAATTATACCGCGCTGTTGGAGGAGAAACGGATGCAGGAGGCCATGCGGCTGCTAAAGCAAAGCGACATGACGATCGACGAAATCTACGCTCAGGTAGGCTATGAATACAAAAATACGTTTTATAAGAGCTTTAAGCGCTACTATGGCACATCCCCCAACAAATACCGAATAGCCGGCGAGCAATTGGACAATTTTTAATGTTTGAAAAATTTGAAGCGTTAAAACGGTTCAAATCCGCAAAAATTTTTCAAATTGACGATGTGAAGAGCGGAGTGATAGGCTGTGGATACATTTAAACGACAGGAGGCCGATCCCATGAAACATCCCCTGGCACTGCTTCTCTCTGTGCTATTGTGCATAGGCACAATCCCCGCGCTGGCCGAAGTTCAGCTCAATGAGCCCGGCACACTTCCCATTGCAAGGGAAACCGGATCCGAAACGCTGAGCATCGCCATTTCCGACAAGACCAACATTGAAGACTTTGAAACCAACTACAATACAAAGCGCATCGAAGAACTGACTGGCGTGAACATTGAGTTCGTCATCCTACCTGCCAGCGATGCTCAAGCCAAAATGGATCTCATGGTCAGCTCCGGCAGCAAGCTGCCTGACCTGCTGACGGTTGGCATCGGCGACGACCTGCGTCGCTTCAACTACGGTCAAGAGGGAATTCTGATACCGCTCAACGACCTGTATGATCGTTTGGGCCAACCGTTTCGCACCCGTTGCCAGGAGGCAGGGCTGGATCCGGATGCCATCCTCAAGCGCGTCACATCGCCGGACGGCAATATTTACGGCGCACCGTTCTATGACTGGCACATTCCAAACGTCCTCTCTCAGCGCGCTTGGATCAACAAGACGTGGCTGGACAAGTTAAATCTGGAGGTTCCCAAGACGACGGATGAACTCGTAGCCATACTTCAGGCCTTCCGTGATCAGGATCCCAACGGCAACGGCATCAATGACGAAATACCCATGATCGGCAGTGAATCCGTATGGCATTCCAGCGCGCCTGGCTGGTTAATGAACGCGTTTATTTATAACGATAATGACGCTGATAATTACTATCTGCCCCTTTCCACCACGGGCGGTAACCTGGATGTATCCTACGACAAGGAAGCCTATCGCGAATTCTTGCGCTTCGCGAACATGCTGGTGGAAGAAAAGCTCCTTTCTCCGCTCAGCTTTACGATGGACGGCACGCAGTATAACGCAATGCTTGCCGCGCAGCCCCCGACCGTCGGCATCGCAGTGAACTGCGATTACCTAAGTTTTGTCGGCCTGGACGACGAATACGTAGCGCTTGAAGTGCTCGCAGGGCCTGAAGGCGTTCAGTATGCGACGACGTATGTGCCGCCGTGTAACGCAGTTATGGGCATCTCACGAGACTGCGAGAACATAGATCTCGCGTTTCTATTCATGAACTATCAGATGCTCGACAAGTGGGAGCGCATCACCTTCCGTTGGGGTGAAGAGGGCGTCGACTGGCGTCGCGCTGAGGAAAGCGACCTACACCCCTATGAAAAAGCCGCCGGTTATAAATCCGACATCTACCTGTATAACGCCCTTTGGGGAGCGCCAAACAACACCATTTGGCAGGGAGCCTGCGAATTCCCCGCGATTGTCACGGGCGATCAGCAGCTAGCGGCTCCCTCCTCAGAGGATGCGCCGGAATTCATGTATGCAAAGAATCATGAACTCAACGCCCCGCATTCTATCGCGTATGACGACATCGTATCTAAGATTACTTATACGGCCGAAGAATACGAGCGCTGGAATGATCAGCGTACCGCGATTAAGAGTTACGTCAAGGAGGCCCGCGCATTGTTCATCATGGGCGAAATGTCCGTGGAGAACGATTGGGATGCGTATATCGATGAGCTGAACGCAATGGAATACAAGGATATGCTCGCCGTAGATCAAGCCGCTTATGACCGCATGATGGCTGATTAACGTACCTTAATGACCACGCCCCGGGGATATTGCCCCGGGGTTTTTAGGAGATGTTGGTGTGAAGAAGAGCATTCAAAGGCCTTTGCTGGCGCGCCGCATGCGTGAAAGCTGGCAGATGTACCTGTTTCTGCTCATCCCGGTCGTATGGCTGATCATCTTTCGCTATGTGCCGATGGCTGGCGTACAGTTGGCCTTCCGCAAATATAGCATCAGCGGCGGCATCTGGGGCAGCCGATGGGTTGGATTACAGAACTTTAACCGCTTTTTTAATTCCTATCAATGTGAACGCATTCTACGCAACACGGTCGCGCTTTCGCTCTACAGCATCATCGCGAATTTCCCCATCCCTATTCTTCTGGCGCTGCTTCTAAACGTCATGCCGAACCTTCGGTATAAAAAGACCGTGCAGATGGTTACCTATGCACCCTATTTCATTTCTACCACCGTAATGGTCGGTATGCTGTTGGCGTTGTTCAATTCGAGAAACGGGCTGTACGCCTCCTTACATTACGCGCTGTCCGGCGCTTACCCGAGCGATCTATTCAGTTCGGCAGCTGCATTCCCGCATCTATACGTTTGGTCGGGCGTGTGGCAGTATACGGGTTGGAATACCATCATTTACATCGCTGCGCTTTCCTCCGTCGACATGCAGCTGCATGAGGCTGCGGAGATCGACGGTGCAAGCCGTTTGCAACGCATATGGCATATCGATTTGCCTTGCATCCTGCCCACAGCTGCGATTTTGCTCATTCTCAATGCAGGCAATTTGATGAGCGTCGGTTTTGAAAAGGTCTATCTAATGCAGAACGACCTGAATTTGCGAGCTTCTGAGGTCATATCGACGTATGTATATAAGATCGGTTTGACCGGCATGACGGATTACTCATTATCCACCGCAATCGGTTTATTTAACTCGCTTATCAACATGACCATGCTGCTGATTGTGAACTTCGTCACGAGCAAGCTCAGCGGTACAGGACTGTTTTGAAGGAGGAGCAGATAATGCTAAGTCACGCTTCAAAGCATACGACGCATCGCCTGTGTCGAGGCGACCGTTTCTTCTATATTGCCGTAGATATCCTCATGGCCGCGCTCCTGATCGTCGTGCTCTATCCGCTGATATACGTCGTATCCTCTTCCTTCTCTGCCCCTAACGCGGTGCTGAACGGCCAAGTCGTATTTCTACCCGTAGATCCGAGCGTAGAGGGATACAAGGCCGTCCTGCAATACCCGATGGTGCTCGAAGGCTATCGAAATTCGATCGTCTATACGATCCTAGGGACGCTCATAAACGTCTCGCTAACGATGATGTGCGCTTATGGCTTGTCTCGCAAAAATTTGCCGCTGCGCAACCTCTTCATGTTTCTCTTTACATTTACCATGTACTTCAGCGGCGGTCTGATTCCAAACTACCTTTTGATGCGCGACCTTCGCTTGATCGACACGATCTTTGCGATCATTCTGCCTGGTGCAATTTCCACGTACAATATGATCATCGCGCGCACATTTATACAAAGTAGCATTCCGTCTGAGATGTTGGAAGCCGCCCGTGTAGACGGCTGTTCGGATGCGCGTTACTTTTTCCAGATGGTACTTCCCCTTTCCAAAGCGATTCTCGCCGTCATCTCGCTGTACTATGCCGTAGGCCACTGGAACGCCTGGTTTGATGCGTTCATCTATCTGAATACGCGCGAAAAATATCCGCTCCAGTTGATCTTGCGTGAAATTCTAATTTCCAACCAACTGGATAATAACCTCTCCATGGACGCGGATGCACGGCGCAAGATGCAAGGCATGGTAGATCTGATGAAATATTCGCTAATCGTCATCTCATCCCTACCTGTGATGTGCCTCTATCCGCTGGTACAGAAGTACTTTATCAAGGGCGTCATGATCGGCTCTCTGAAAGGGTAAGAAAACAGATTATACGAGGAGGTTTGAAGATGTACAAAACACAGGTGCGATTTGGGGGGATACTGGGCGAGCGACTGAAGGCCAATTTAGATAACTGGCTTCTCATCGCGCCGCTCGCCAACCCCGCCATGAGCGACATGTTCTTGCGCCACGATCGTGAGCCGCGAAATCGGCTCGTCCCTTGGTATGGCGAATTTCCCGGTAAGTACATAACGTCCGCGGCAGCAGCTTATGCCTGCAAAAACGATTCGCGTCTGGAAAAAGTCGTGGAAAACTTAATCGAGCGCCTTTCCAGCGCACAGGAGAATAGCGGCCTGCTCAGTCCGCATCCCCGCAGCGAATGGCTGAAGGGGGAAAGCGCCTGGGAGGAAGACAGGCTGATGGTTCCGCTCTGGGAGCTGTGGGGGTATTATCACCTGATGATCGGCTTGCTGGACTGGTATCATCAGACGGGCAGCCCCGCCGCCTATCGACTTTTGCGTACCAGCGCGGACGCGGTGAGCGATGCATTCTTGTCTGGCAGCGTCAAGCTCGAGGAGGCCCGAGCGCCCGAAAACCTGGGACTGGCGCACGGGTATGCGCTGCTGTATCAAGTCTCCGGAAAGGCGGAGGATCGCGAGATGATGCTGCTCATATTGCGCCATGCCGAGTCACAGCGCCACTATGTCGAAGGGGCGAGAGGGGGCAAACAGTTCCATGAGCTACCTTGGCCACGTTGGGAAGCGTTGCACGTATTGCAGGCGCTGGGCGAGAGCAAAGACGCCGAAGCACAGAATGCCATGCTTCATCTGGCGGATGGCATCCGCTATACCGATCGACATAATACCGGCGGTTTCTCGTCCGGAGAGCGAGGCTGCGGCGATCCTTACGATTCGGGAGCGATCGAAACCTGCTGTGTCGTAGCTTGGATGGCGTTGCTCGGCAGCTGCTATCAGCTTAGCGGCGATACCAAGTGGATCGACGAACTGGAGCTTGCGCTCTTTAACGCTGCGCTGGGCGCACAACACCCGACCGGGCGCTGGTGGACCTACAGCACGCCCATGGACGGCGTACGCTTCGCGAGCGCGCATACTCTCGCCTTTCAGTCCATGCAAGGCTCTCCTGAGCTGAACTGCTGTTCTGTCAATGGGCCGCGCATCCTCGGCATGACGGCGCAATGGGGGCTGCGCGTACGAGGCGATGCGATCGAAATGAATTATTATGGCAACAGCTGTTGGCAGACCGCGCTGCCAGGCGGAAATTATGTGTATATCACTCAGTCTACGAACTATCCGACGGCAACACATGTCGAGCTCGTCGTCTCGCCTGCAAGGCTCATACGGTTCAAGCTCCGTCTACGCATACCCGCATGGTCCCAAAATACGCGAGTCGTCCTGTGTGGAAAGGCGTTTACGCCTCCAAGCGGCAATTATTTTGATATTGAGAAAGAATGGGTGCCCGGTGAAAAGATCGAAGTCTTTTTCGATTTTAGCCTGCATACCTGGCGTGGTCAAAAGGCGTGTGAAGGAAAATACGCACTCTACTACGGGCCGCTGTTACTGGCGTTCGACCAACGCTTTAACGCACAGGAGCCCGGCACGATGCCCGTCGTCCATGCCGATTCGCTCGAAAAGATAGCTTATACGGGCGCTCCGGATTGGTTCCCGCCACAAATTCTACTAAAAGATAAAACCAGCGGCGCAGTTCTGTGCGATTTTGCGACCGCCGGGGCGACAGGTTCCCACTATGCCAGCTGGCTTTATCTGCAAGGCCGTTGTCGGCGCTCCGTTTTCTCGGTCGACTGAGCATAACCGGAGGAAATATGCAAAACTTTGAAAAGATCAATCAGGATATACGAGGACGCTTCACGAAGTTAATAGAAGATAAGCCCTCTACAGGAAGCGTCCGTCTGAACTTCTCCTGGAGCAACTGGGGGTTCGGGCTAGAGCCTCTTGAACGTTCATTAAGTCGTCTGGCACAAAACGGCATTCACTACATTGAACTGCACGGCAACCACTATGGACCTGACCTCGGCTACCGCGTAGCGGCTACAAAACAGCTGCTTGCCGATTTTGGTATCGAGGTCAGCGGTGTATGCGGCATGTTCTCCGCAGACAACGACCTCTCCTCTAGCCACCCAGTTCACCGTCAGGCGGCCATCGACTACATTCGCCGGGAGGCGGAATTTTGCAGGGAAGTCGGCGCGCGTTATCTGCTGATCTGCCCGGCAGCGGTCGGTCGGTCAAAGCGGTACGACGACAGTGAGTTTCAGCGCAGTCAGGATGCCCTTCGTATCGCAGCAGAAGCGCTGACAGCGTGCGGCGTCCGCGGAGCGATCGAACCCATTCGTAGCGCAGAGACTACGATCGTGCATACAATCGCGCAAGCGAAGGACTACATCGATACGCTGGCGCATCCGGGCGTGCAGCACATCAACGGAGACGTTTATCACATGCTCTCCGAGGAACGCCACGTTCCGGAAGCGATTTTGCAGGCCGGTTCGCGGCTCGTCAACTTGCATCTGGCGGATTCCAACCGCCGTGCGCTAGGCGATGGTTGCCTTGATGTAGATAACGTCATCCGCGCACTCTATCTAATCGGTTATGACAATCCCTTATGTTTCGTGACGCCTGAGCCTCTCGGACCAGGGGGCGATCCTTATCCTGCGCAAAATGCGATCACGCCGCCGGAGGTGCTGGATCTCATGGTCAAAAAGACGGTCACCTATTTCCGCGAACGTGAAGAAGCAATTTTACCTTAAGTGGAACGACCGCGGCATACGATTTGGAAAATCGGCGTCATTATTGAGGATTGGTATAATTTGCCGTATACGTCACCACTTCATCAAAGGGATTACGCTGCGTTGCACCGCTCGCGCCGTCGACTTCCTCGGCCGTGTTGCCGATCAGTAGGATGGCGATCGCGTTCATATCCTCATGAATGCCGCACAGCGCCTTGTAATCAGCGCTCGCGTTGATCGTATCGCAAGGGCCTGCGACTACCTTGCTGCCGCACCCCAAGGCATTGGCCGCCACGGCCATACGCGCGCAGGCTGCGCCCGCGTCAAACGCGTTCCACTTGAGCGTATCCGAGCATGATATCACAATCGCTGCCGGTGCGTCGGACAGCCCCGCTTTCGTCGCAGCGCTTGCCGGTGCGGCTCCTGTGCCGCCCAAATCCGCCATCGTGTCCGCGTCCAGGACGGTGAAGTGCCAAGGCTGCGAGTTCATCGCGCTCTGCGTGTTGACGCCAGCAAGAAGGATGGTTTCCAGGTCCTCTTGCGGTATAGCGCCATCCGTAAATGCCTGCGTCGTCTTGCCCTCCAGCAGGTAAGTAAGCGTATCCGCATCCTCGGCGAACACATTTGTGCTCATAGCGAGCAGCAGAGATAGAAGCAACAGAGCCAGGGGAAATCGTTTCATGGACTTCGGCCTCCTTCATATTGAATTGGCGTCATATTACCATGCGCTATCCCATTGTTGCAAGGAACGTAGCGGGGACATAATGTGAACAATGTGTGAACAGATCGATCCCTAATATTTTATTTTAACTTCCCCCTTGCGCGCATCGTTCAACGCGTTATAATGGAGCCTAGCAGGCCAAGCGAAGGAGGGGACTTTACGCTATGATTCTGCTCGATCGCCTGACCAAGGACTACGGAGGCGGCAAAGGGGTATTCGACCTGTCGCTCGTCATCCCCGAGGGCGAGGCCTTCGGCTTTCTGGGGCCCAACGGCGCGGGCAAGACGACGACGCTGCGCATGCTGATGGGCTTCATCCGCGCGGATGGAGGCGCTTGTCGGATCGCCGGGCTCGACTGCCGCAGGGACGCCGCCCAAATTCAAAGCAGGCTCGGCTATATCCCGGGCGAGATCGCCTTGATGGACGAGATGCGCGGCCTGGAGTTCATCCGCTTCCTCGCCGCCTACCGGGGCGGCGTCGACCCTGCGCGCATCCGGTTCCTGCTCGAGCGCTTCGAGCTTGAGCCCGGCGAGCGCATCCGCAAGATGAGCAAGGGGATGAAGCAAAAGGTCGGCATCGTCTGCGCCTTCATGCACGACCCCGCCGTGCTGCTGCTCGACGAACCGACGAGCGGGCTGGACCCATTGATGCAGGGTCGCTTTGTAGACCTGATCGAGGAGGAACGCGGCCGGGGCAAGACGATCCTCATGTCCTCGCACATGTTCGAGGAGGTCGAACGCACATGTTCCCGCGTAGGCATCCTACGCGCGGGCCGTCTCGCAGCGGTGGACGGTATTGAGGCCATCAAAAGCCGACGCAGGCGTCAATACGACGTGCGCCTGCGCTCCGCCGAGGAGGCCGAGGCCTTCTGCGCCGAGCCGCTTTGCGTCGAACGCCGCGAAGCGGAACGCGTCACCGTCTCCGTGGGGGACGACATGCGCCCCTTTACGCAGGCGCTCGCACGCCATGCGGTCACAGGCCTCGAATCCGTGCACCAAAGCTTGGAGGACGTATTCCTCCACTATTACGGCCAGGACAAGGACGGAGGTGCGGCGAAGTGATCAGCTTACCGCTCTATAAGCAGGGTCTGCGCGCCTGTTACAAAATCATCCTGCTCGTCATGGCGGTGCTCACGCTTTACGAAACGGTGATCGTCGGCATGTTCGACCCGAAGCTGGGTTCGGCGCTCGACCTGCTCACCAAGGCGATGCCGCAGATTATGGCCATGGTAGGCATGACGGCTGCGGGCGGCACGCTCGCGGGGTTCATGGCCTCGTACCTGTACGGGTTCGTCGTCCCTATCTTTCCCCTGATCGCCTCCATCCTGATCACAGGCCGCCTCGTCGCCCGCCTGGTCGATCGCGGCTCCATGGCCTATCTGCTCGCGGCCCCGCGCACGCGCGGCTGCGTCGTGCGCACACAGCTGTGCGTGCTGCTCACGTCCATTCTCGCCCTCCTCGCGTACGCGACCCTGCTGGGCATCGGCGCGTCGGCCGCGATGTTCCCGGGCGCGCTCGACGTTCCGCGCTTCCTGCTCCTCAACCTGGGCGCGCTTTGCCTGCACCTTTGCCTGGGCTCCATTTGCTTTTTCTTCTCCTGCTGTTTTGACGAGACGCGACTCTCTTACGCCTTCGCTGCGTGCGTTCCGGCAGCGATGTTCGTCCTGCAAATGTTGGCCAACATGGGCGGTCCAACCCGGTTCCTGCGTTACTTTACCCTGTTCACCCTCTTTGACCCACGCGGAATCGTCGCAAGCGGCCTCCCCGCCATGGGCGGTTGCCTGGCGCTCTTCATCATCGCAGCAGCGCTCTTCACGGCGGGCGCCGCTATGTTTGACAGGCGAGATTTGGCGCTATAACAAAACGCCCCCTGCGCGTCCAAACGGACGTGCAGGGGGCGTTCATACACCCGATGAGGTTCGCGGCTTACGCCCCCGCCGCCGCCTTTACCCGGCCGTCAGAATGCGGTCGACGACGAGCTTGCGAAACTGCGGCGTCAGCAGGCAGAAATAGGCGGTAAAGCCCGTTACCCGCACCACCAGGTCAGGAAAGAGATCGGGGTTTTCGTTTGCGGCCAGAATGTCCTTCGCGTCGATGATGTTGATGTTCAGCAGCGTCGCCCCCTGCCGGCAGATGGTGCGAATGTAGCTGACGATCTTGTCGACCGCCTCGTCATCGCGCGCCATGCCGGGGTCGAGCTCCAGCTGGATCGGCGCCGTGTTGCCGTATCCCGGTTGAATGGCGCAGATCGCGTTGCTCATCGCCGTCAGCGCCCCATCCTTGCGAAAGCCCGGGTGCGGGTTCGCGCCATGGTTGATCGGCTCGCCCGCGCGCCGTCCGTTCGGTGTCGCGCCCACCGCGCCGCCCAGCTGAATCGTATTCGACCAGCTGAACCAGCCGGGGATGAACTTGACGCGCTCGTCGTCCATCGAGACGACGTCCTGAGAGAACGCCTTCGAGATGCGCACAGCCCAATCCTCCGCGCGCGTTTCGCCCCCGCCGTAGCGGTTGCTAGCGGCGAGCATGCGCCGGATGTACTCGCCCCGCGGCCCCCGATAATCGCTTTGGAGCGCCTCATATACCTGATCCCATGTGAGAAGGCCTTCCTGCTCGATCCGCTGCTCGAGCGCGGCGAAGGAATCCGCGACGGTCGCGATACCGGTGCCGTCGATGCACATGTTGTAGTACGTCGCACCGCCATCCGCCATGTCCAGCCCCTTTTCGACCGGGCCATGGCTGATCAGGTTGAGCATCAGCTCCGGCTCGTTGTGTACCTGATATTGCAAATGAAAGCGAATGCCCTGCGCCGTCACCTCCACCGCGCGGCGCGTATGGCGGCAGAAGATTTCCCACAGCCGCCGGGTCGACGGAGCCTCGCCGTCCTCCATCATCTCGCGCAGCGCGACCTCGAAGATTTTGGCGTTGTTCGTCTTTACACAGTCGTTAAGCGTGTATTCCAGACCCGGCAGGCTCATCCAATGGCACCCCACCGCCACGCGCTGCACGGCCAGCTCTCGGGAATACCCCTTGCGCATAAAGCCTTCGCTCAACGCCTGATCGCCGGAGAAGCGCGGCCAGCCGTTCTTGTTTTTAAAGAGATATTCGACGCTCTTTTTCAGAAACGCCTGGTCCATCCCCTCGTGCACGCGCACGGTGATGTTGCAGGAGGAGTCCAGCCAGTCCGCGGCCTCGAGGATCATATAGGAGAAAGAACTGACGAGGTCTCTCCCCTGCGCGTCCATGCCGCCCACCTGGTAGTAGTGCGCGTCATTCAGCAGCAGGCAGGCGAGGTAGTACTTCGCCTCCTCCTCGTCGATGCGCCCGGCAGCGAGGTCGGCCTCGTAATAGGGACGCAGCAGTTCGTCGAGCTGGCCGCCCGCGCCGTCGCGGTTGTAGGTACGGCTCGACATATTGAAGAAGCAAATCCATTCGCAGGCCTGACGCAGCGTGATGGGCGGGCTCTCGATCAGATGGCGGGTATCCTCCAGCATCCGGCGCAGATTGTCTTGCAGCACCGGATGCCGCTCCTCCTCAATCGCCCGCTCGATCGCCCGGGCGGTGCGGCGCATCCAGTTCTGTATGCCCAGGATCGTGCGCTCCTCCGCGTCGTAAAAGGCGTCGTGCCCCGGGCTATCCGCGCGGCAGCGCGCGAGCTTGAGCAGGAGGCCGCCCCAGCCCAGCTCAAGCCCGATACGGTAATCCCCGCCAAAGTGCGCGTCCGCCCCGATGCCGGGTACGATCCCATAAAGCGCTTGGTCGGGCTTCAGGTCGTCATAGGCATAGTCCGGGTTGAAGCCCTTGGCGCCCTTCAACCAGCCCATGCAGTTCATCCAGCGGTTGGGAAACGCGTCGCAAGGGTCGATAAACACGGGGTGCTCGCTCATCAGCCTGTAGAAATTGCGGCTCCAGCCCTCGTACCCATACCACGAGCCGTTTTCGTGGGTGGCGATCGGTTCAAAATGAAAGCCCTCCGGCGGCATGATCGCCCCGTAGTCGTCTCCGTCCATGAAGGGGCGGCAGCCTGCCTTGTCGCGCGTATCCTCGATCTTGCGCTCGCGCAGAATCGCCATGCGTTCACGATAGCCCATGGGCGCATCCGCGCGGTGCCTGTTGATTCTCCCTCTCATCGTACCCTCCCCCTTATCCGGCCCGCACCGCAATGCCCGCCGCCTCCGCGGCCCTTCGCAGCGCCTCCATGGTTTGCGCGTCAAGCGGGCGCGTCTCGCGATAGCGGTTTTCCCGACCCAGGCCGTCGTACTTCGAAGCGCCGAGCGGGTTGAAGTTGAGCAGCTCGTAATACAGCAAATGCTCCGCATGCGCGGCGACGAAGCGCGCAATCGCGCCGATTTCTTCCGCCGTATCGTTTACGCCCGGGATGACCGGCGTGCGCAGGATATAGGGTACGCCCGCGCACGCCAACAGCGGCACGTTCTCAAGCACTTGCCCGTTGCCGAGCCCTACGAGCGCCTCGTGCGCCCGGCGATCCATCAGCTTGACGTCCGCCATCAAAAGGTCGAGCACGGGCAGCAGAGGTTCCAGCAGCTCAAACCCATACAGCAGGTTCGTCTCTATCGCGGTCTGTATGCCCCGCTCCCGGCAGGCGCGCAGCACCTGCCGGGTAAATTCCGGCTGCATCATGCATTCGCCGCCGGAGAGCGTGACGCCGCCGCCGGACGATTCATAATACGCAATATCCTGCTCAACTTCCCGCATCACCTCGTCTACGCTCATCTCGCGCCCTGCGGCGCTCAGCGCTCCGCTGAAGCACGCGCGCGCGGCGCCTATGCTGAGCGCAGCCCGGTCTGGCGGCAGGCCCTCCCCCGCCCTCGCCGGATCAAAATCGACGCATGCGCCGCACCGGATGCACCTGTCCGCACGGACCATCAGCTCCGGCTCCATACAGAGCGTCTCGGGGTTATGACACCAGGCGCACCGGGCGTTACAACCCTTTAAAAATACGGTCGTGCGGATGCCCGGCCCGTCGTTTAATGAAAAACGCTGGATGTCGGTCACGACTCCCATAGGCTCACCTCATCGTTTCTGCTGTGCTTGCCGGCCGATCCACTCGCGATAGAGCCGCGCCGCCTGCGTCGCAGTGACAAACACGAGCTTTTTATCCGGCAGCTTTTCCGCCCACTCGATGCTATAACGCAATATGCGCGTGCTCACGTTGAGCGAACCGGTTCCGCTAAAAATGGAGAGGAACAGCGGCTGACCCTCCGGCGCATGCTCGATCAGCGATACGACGTCGCACTCGCCCAAGGGACGGGAGCCGATGTGGAATGTATCTCCATCCAGATGGTACTCGTACGCGCCGATACCTCGATAATCTGCGCCGGAATATCCGCCGAGGATCGCTCCGGGGCGCACGTTCCAGGCGACGGCCTCCGCCTCCAGCATCTGCTTCATCGTACGCATACCGGCCAAATCCATATAGTGCTTTGCAAAGCCGCAGTAATACCGAAAGCCCTCGTATCGCTCGCTTTGCGGGCTGCCGTCGCCCAGCATCGCCGCAGGCTCCTGCCCTGCGCTGAGCAGCGTCTTCGCATGCCACGCCATCGCGCGCGGGGCGATCTCTGCCATGATGGGGTTGAGCACCCAGGTGGCCGGCACCTCGCCAAAATGCGGATCCCGCCGGATCGTAAAGGGTTCGTATACGAGCGAATGCAGCAGATTGTCCCCGTCCGCCACGTGGAAGGCGATATACACCGCGTCCTCTTCCAGTGTCACCGGCGGGAATTCTGGCTGGGGAAGGTGCACGCTAGGGAAGGAAGAAGCGACCGACAGGTTTTCCACGGAGATATAAGGGATCATTACGTAACCCATCTTGGCAAAGTGCTGATCCGCGACCAGCTCGTCCGTCCAGCCCAGGATAGGCGTGCCCATGGGGTACTCTAAGATGATGTCCGCGTAGTGCGCCCGTTCCTCTTCATCGAAAATGTCCAGATAAAATGTAAATAGCCGGTTAGCGACGACGTAATCCTTGTTGGCAGCCCCCCAACTTTTCTCGTCGAGCGTCATGTGCGACCATGTAAAGGCGACCGCCTTGTTCGCCCCCTTGAAGTATTTCTCCTTGAGCACATTCAGGCAATCCACGTTGGATACAAACGCGTACGACCGTAAATCCTCGATGACCGGAAATCCGTATCCGGCGATGCGTTCATGCATCTCGGGCGAGACGACCAAGCCGTCCTTCTGCCCGGCGATCGTCGTAGCCATTTCGATCGTGGCGTCGGGCAGGCGTGGATCGAAGATGATGACGCCCTTCACGAATCGCGCATAGCGATCAAGCAGCGCGAGAAAGGCCGGGCATTCGGCATCTTCAACCGGCGCGAGCGCCGTCTGGGGGATATCGCCGTAGACCTCGCTAAGCCATTGCTCCGCTACGTGCGCCATACGGTAGGACGCCGTACGCGGCACGCGCCAATCCCCTCGGTTGTCCGCGCAGTACGTATGATGGACGTAGATCTTCTCTTCACTCTCGCGGTTGACGATGCCCTGTAAGACGCAGGCTGCGATCTGTGCGTCCATGCGGTCATCGCGCAGGTCGGCGACGACGAGCGCATTTGTCGGCGTTTGTACCTTGGGCAGGGAATAGGGCATATGCGCACCTCCACTTTCTCTCGTTGCAAAGCGCGGCCCGGCGCCGCCGGGCCGCTCAAGGCTTCCTTTCCGCGTTGCCGCCAGGGGTTACTCCGCATTCGCGGCGAGCGCCTCCTCCATCTCCGCGATGACCATATCTACCTTGAAGGCGCTCTCTTCCAGGAAATTGTTCCAAACCTTTTCCGGTTCGTCGGAAACGACCGCCTGAATGACCGCGTTCTTTACGTCGTTCGTCAGGCTGCCATACTGATCCTTGCTCGGCGTCGAAAGAAACTCTATCTCGTAATTCGTAGGCGTATAGACGACTTCCTCCCTGTTTTCAGCCTCGCCGAGGAATTTATAGTAGTCAAGGTAGATGTCATCCTGCAAAATCGGACGCAGCGCAGGATTGCCCTCGAGCCACAGGTCCGCGCCTTCGAGCATGAAGAACTTTTGGAAGACGCGCTGGTCGGATATATAAGCCTTGGGCTTGCCCTTGGTGATGTCCTCATCCGTCCAGAAGACATTGACATTGCCTTCGGCATCCTTTTCCCAGTCCTCGCCATACGTGCCATAGGCGTACGTCTCCACCTGCTCCTGTTCGAGCAGCCAATTGCCAACCTGTAGCCAGCGATCCATTACCTCGTCGCGGCATTCCCCGCTGAAGGCAAAGGCGGCCCAGTACTCGCCCATCTGATCGCAGTGAAATTTGCCGTCGGGCATGCGGATCGCAAAGACGCCCAGATCCTCGTCCGTAATGGCGGCATCCACCAATTTGAGCTCGTTGATCACCGTCACGAGTTCCTTGATGGCCACGTTGCCGGAGTGCGCGGCGACGCGGTTCGCGCGGAAGCGGGCTTCGCCTTCGGTATCCGCATAGCCGTCGCGGTAGAGAAGCCCGGCGTCGTACAGCGCCTTGATTTGAAGGACGCCTTCCAAGCTTTCCGGGTCGCGGGCGCCCCAGTAGACCTTTCCGTCCTTTTCATAGTAGCGGTCGATATTGTGATTCCACCAAGCCGCCATGGCGACCCACCCCTCGCCGCTGCTCTCCGGGTCGCAGGCGATCAGGCCGTCGCCTACGTTGCCGGGATCCTTTTCCTTGACGAGGTGCAGGTACTCTACGAACTCCTCATAGGTGACCTCCTGCACCGGCGCATAGTGAAGACCCACGGCCTTCGCCCAGTCCCGGCGGTAGAGCGTCATGTAGTTCTTGAATTGGTTAACCGGCTGGTTGTTGTTGATCTTCGGGTTGCAGTAGAGCTGACCGTCCACATACAGGTAGTCGTCCACGTCCAGCTTATCCAAGTTTTCTTTGAGCAGCGGATACTTTGACATGTCCGGCAGCGCCTTGAACACGCCCTGCTCAGCCCACTGCTTGTACTCGCCGTAGTTGAGGTTGTACCAAGCGATAACCTCCGGAAGCGAGCCCGTGGCGGCATAGGTGCGCACCGTCTCGTCCCACGTATCCCACGCGACCTGCTGAACTGTAAAGTCGAAGTTAAACTTCTCTTTCGCCTGCTTCACGAGCGGGAAGTCGTCGAAGCCTTCGGGGTAGTCGAGCGACAGCACGGTGAACTCGATGAACGGCAGCGCTTCATCCTCCGCCATCGCCGCGGGCAGCAACGAAATCAACATCGCTACGCCGATCAAGAGAGATAGGAACCGTTTTAGCATAGAGAACCCTCCTTTTTTATCACCCCGGTCACGACTTAATCGCGCCGATCATGACACCCTTGACAAAGTATTTTTGCAGGAAAGGATAGACCATCATGATGGGGACCATCGTAATGACCATCGCCGCCGCCTTCAGGCCGTCCGAGAAGGGCTTCAGCCCGGCCTCGGCGGGGATGTCCGTCATGAACTTCTTGGTCACCTGCAATATCTGGCGCAGCTGCAGCTGCACCGGCCACAGTTTGCTGTTTGAGAGAAACAAGCTCGCATGGAACCACTCGTTCCAGCGATCCACCGCGTAAAAGAGCACGAGGGTGGCGATCGCAGGCTTGACAAGCGGCAGGGCAATTTGCAAAAAGATGCGAACCGGGCCCGCGCCGTCGATGCGCGCCGCCTCCTCCAGATCGGGCGGCAGCTGCTCAAAGAAGTTGCGCATGATGACGACGTTGAACACGCTCAGCCCCATCGGGATGATGATCGCATACCGGCTACCCATCAGCCCCAGGGATTTGACCAACAGGAAAAAGGGGATCAGGCCGCCGCTGAAGTACATCGTAAAGATGATCATGCCCTGGAAAAAGCCGCGTCCCGGGTATCCCTTTTTGGAAAGCCCGTATGCTAACGTCGTCGTCAAAAACATGCTGTAGGCGACGCCGACCACCACATTGAAGAGCGTGTTGCCGAACGAGCGAACGAGCGATTTTTCCGCGAAGACCATCTCGTAGTTGATGAACGTAAATTCACGGGGCCACAGAAGCGAGCCGCCCTGGACAAATTCGCGCTCCGTCATGAACGACTTGATGACCGTATAGTAAAACGGAATCAGGACGATCAGCATCAGCAATGTCAACAGCAGCAGGTTGGCGTAGTCAAACCAATCCTTCTTGCGCAGGCCGCCCGGCCTTTTCGCGCGGGCCGCTGTGTTCGTCTTCACATGATCCCCCCCTCTCCCAGCAGCTTTGCGATCTTGTTGGCCGATAGAAGGAACACAAAGTTGATTACAGACTTGCCTAAGCCCATTGCCGTGCTGAATCCATAATTGGGCGTACTTTGAAACGTCATCCGGTAGATGTACGTATCCATTACCTCCGCTTCCGACTTTACGACCGCGTTGGTCATATTGAGGATCTGGTCAAAGCCGTTGTTCATGATGCCGCCCATCGCCAGGATGAGCAGGATGACCGCCGTCGGCTTGATGCCCGGCCAGGTGATGTGCAAAACGCGCTGAAAACGGTTCGCCCCGTCGACCTCGGCCGCCTCGTAAAGCTCCTGGCTGATGCCCGCAATCGCAGCAAGATACAGGATGGAGGACCATCCTGCGCCCTTCCAAATCGCCGTGCCGTATAGAAGCGGCCGAATGAGCTGCTGATTGCTCAGGTAGTCCGATACCTGGCCGCCCATCAGCTTCACGATGTTGTTGATGAAGCCCTCCGCAGCCAGCAGGTTGACAAAAATGCCGCTGACGAGTACCCAAGACAGAAAATTGGGGAAAGTATAGATCGTCTGAAGCACCTTTTTATAGCGTGCGCCGCGCAGCTCGTTGAGCAGGATGGCCAACAGAATGGGCGCCGGAAAGCTGGTCAGGACGTACATGAAACCCATACGGAACGTATTGAAGAACGCCGACCAAAAAGCCCGGTCGTGCTGAATAAGCATGAAGTTCTTCAACAGCGGTTTTGACCAGGGGCTGCCCAGGATGCCCGCATTGATCTTAAAGTCTTTGAACGCCAATGTCAGGCCGTACATCGGCGCGTAACAGAACGTCAGGATAAAGATGATGCCGAAGCTGATAAACGCATAGTTCCAGCGGTTTTCCACGATGCGCCTGCCAAGCGATTTCTGCCTGCCATAGCCTTGCGCCACCCCTACAGGCGCTTTTCGCCTCAT
>JAEYAR010000149.1 GCA_023404715.1 Bacillota bacterium
TGCCAGCCGAGGTTTGTGCAAAACGGGATGACGCCCGAGCGGGGATCGAGAATGCCGGGCACGCCCGCGCCGACCGCGGCGACTTCCTCCAGCGTATGACCGCTGCGCGCAAGCGTCTCCAAGGAGCACTTAGCGATGTCCGCGATGATCGGGCCGTAGGGACGGGGCAAAAGCGTAGGCGTCGAGCCCTTGCAGAGGATGCGGCCGCTTTCATCCACGATGCCCACGGCGATATTCGTGCCGCCCAGATCGATGCCGATGTATACCATATGAAAAACCTCCTGTGGTTTGATTGACTGCTTGGATGGCCATGCGGGGCGCGGCTCAATCGTCGTCGGACTCGGGCGCGCGCTTGGGCTCGCTGGAGCGCTGGAGCATCTCGGTGAGACGCTTGTCCAGCTCGGCGGCGGCGTTAAAGCCCATGCGCTTGAGGCGCCAATTGCGCGCGGCGACCTCTACGATGATCGCGAGGTTGCGGCCCGGGCGCACCGGCATGACGATATGCGGGCGCTTGACCCCCAAGATCGTGATGAATTCCTCGGCCAGGCCGAGGCGGTCGTATTCTTTGTTTTCACGCCACAGCTCCAGGTGGATCACGATGTCGATCGACTTGGACGGAACGACCGAGCCGATGCCGTACATCGTGCGGATATCGATGATGCCCAGGCCGCGAATTTCCATGAAATGGCGAATCATCTCCGGCGCTTCGCCCACGAGGCGGTTGTCGTTCACGCGGCAGATATCCACGACGTCGTCCGCGACGAGCTGGTGGCCGCGCTTGATCAACTCCAGCGCGCATTCGCTCTTGCCCACGCCCGATTCGCCCGTGAGCAGCACGCCCACGCCGAAGACGTCGACCAGCACGCCGTGGCGCGTCACGCGCGGGGCGAGGCGGTTGTTGAGAAAGTTGATCATCGACGCGGTGAGCCGCGTGGTCACGAGCTGCGTGCGATAGATGGGCACGTTGTGCGCGGCGGCGGCCTCGGCCAGAAGCGGCGGGCAGTCCATACCGCGGGCGATGACGATGCAGGGGATGGGATAGGAGAAATACCGGGCGAGGCGTTCCAGCTGCGCGTCCGGATCGAGGGACGCCAAATAGGCCATCTCGGTCTTGCCGATGACCTGCGGGCGCTCAAAGGCGAAGTAATCGAAATACCCCGTGAACTGAAGACCGGGGCGGTTGAGGTCCGTGGTCTTCAAATCCCACTCCTTGACGGTGCTGGGCACCAACACCTCCAGATCGAGGCTCTCGGCAAAATCCTGCGCTGATATCATGCGTTTCTTCCCTCCGGACGAGCGTATCGTTCCCTTTCATTATAACGCATGCGGGCGCGGTTGAACAGGGGGTGCTTGCGGGATTGCAAAAACTTGGCGGCTATGGTATGATAGAGCCCTGAGTTTAATGATTTACTACAGTGAAGGATGCGGTGACGATGAGGGACTTCAGAAGCAAGGCGGCGCGCGGCGTGACGCCCTACGTCTGCGGAGAGCAGCCTACGGACCGGGACTATATCAAGCTGAATGCGAACGAAAACGCCTATCCGCCGACGCCGAACGTGGCCGCGGCGGTGCAGGCCGAGCTGGAGCGGCTGCAGTATTACCCGGATATGACGAGCGCGAGCCTGCGCAAGGCGATCTCGCGCGCGCACGGCCTGCGGCCCGGGCAGGTTTACGTAGGCAACGGATCGGACGAGGTGCTGGCATTTACGTTTCTGACGTTCTTTTCCGGCAAGCGCCTGGCCGCGCCGGACCTGACGTATTCGTTCTATCCGACCTACGCCAAGCTCTTCTCGGTGGATTACCTGGAGGTCCCCCTGCGGGCGGACTTCACCGTGGACGTAGAGGCGCTGCTCGCGGCGGACGGCGACGTGATCCTGGCCAACCCCAACGCGCCGACGTCGGTCGCCCTGCCGCAGGAGGCCGTTTGCAACCTGGCGCAGCGCCTGAGCGACGCCGGGCATATGCTCGTCGTAGACGAGGCTTACGCCGCCTTTGCCGAAGAGGACGCGATCGCGCTCGTGAACGCGTTTGACAACGTGCTCGTCGTCCGCACGTTTTCCAAGGCGCACGCGCTGGCCGGGCTGCGCATCGGCTATGCCATGGGGTGCGAGGCGCTCGTCGAGGCGCTGCTGAGCGTGAAGGATTCGATCAACTCGTATCCCCTCGACCGCGTGGCGGCCGCGGCGGCCAAGGCGGCCATCGAGGACGAGGCCTACCTGCAAGGCACGGTCGAGCAGATCTGCCGGACGCGGGATAGGACGGCGCAGCGCCTGCGGGCGCTGGGGTTTTGTGTGCTGCCTTCGCAGACAAATTTCCTCTTTGTTTCGCACCCACAACTGCCGGCCCAGGCGCTGCTGGGCAGCTTACGGGCGGACGGTATCCTCGCGCGCCACTTCGGCCACCCGCGCATCGAGAACTATCTGCGCATCACCGTGGGGACGGATGCGCAGATGGATCGGGTAGTGGCGAGCGTCGCCAGGGCGATAGGCCGGTAACGGCGCGGGCGCGCTTTATCTGCGCAGCGCGCCGCAGGGAGCGGCCGGGGTTCCGTCAGGCGGCGGCCGCATTTTGAAGCGCACGTACAGCCCGGCCGCTACGCTCAGCACAAAGGACAGAAAGGCCAAAGCTTGCTGGCCGTAGAGGGGGACGCCGAGGAGGCGGCCGCCCCGCCGCTGCACAAAGCCCAGCAGCCAGCCGCCCATTAAGGCTGCGCCAAACCCGCACAGGCCGCCGACGCAGCTGCGAATGGATGAGGCCTGCACGAAGTACGCCGCGGGCACGTAGTCGTACACGATGTTGAGCAGGTTTTGCGCTACGCCCGCCTGACTGACGGCGATCAAAAGGGTGAACGCTACGATGAACCAACGCGAGGAGGGCGCGGTCAGGACGACGCACAGGAAGGCTGCGGCCGCGATATAGAGCGCGACCTCGATGCATTGGGCGTAGGAGGTGCGGTCGGCATAGCGCCCGAGCGGCTTGGAAAGCAGAAAACGGCACGCATTGCCCAGGATGTTGATCAGCTGTACCGTGCCCACGCTTAGCATCAATTCCCTGCTTTTATAGCTGCCCAAGAAGCCGAGGGTAACGTACTGCGCGCAGCTCCAAAGCGCGCTGAGCACGACCACCCGGATAAAGCCGCGGTTGCGCAGCAGGGCCCTCGCCATGCGGAGGAGGGGGATGCCCTCGGGCTGCGCGCCTAGATCCCACCGACCGTCGATGCGAAGGAGCGCCGCGAGGCTGGCGGCGTTGATCAGCAGCCCCACCGCGATGATCAGGACAAACGCGCCCGGTAGGCGATCCGCCAGCTCGAAACGATCCACGACCACGCCTAGCACGAGCGTGAAGAGCATCCCGCCCAGCAACGACATCCTTTCCTTATCCGCGCTGTACACGGCCCGGCGATAGGGATCCACATAGCTGTTGGCCCACTGAAACAGGATGGAAGCGATCGCATAATTGAAGAAATAGCCCAGCAGAATGCCTCCGAACGCAAATGCCGTCTTATAGGCCAGGGAAAGTGGCAAAAAGGGCAGGAGATAGAGCAGCACAAAGACCGTCTGGCTGGCCAGACAGAATGTGACTGCCCATTTTTTGACGTTCCGTATGTGACGGACAAGCCCGATGGAAGAGAGCTGAAACAGGCAGGCGACGGTGATGAGCGAGGAGACGATGCCGATGCTGCCGTCGCTCAGACCCACATAGGTCAGCAGCTTGAAGAGATAGACGTCGGAAACCAGCAGCGCGATGAAGTATTCCAGCATGCAAAACAGGCGGTAAGCGCTGCGGGAGCGCCGGTATTCCGGCCGGTCATATACGCAGGACGTCATACGGTTTCTTGATCTCTCGCCAAAAAGGCCGCCACAAAGGCATCGTCGCTTAGGTGCGGATACATCCGGCAGACGCGGTCGATCTCTTCGGCCTGCCCCGGAGAGAGGGATTCATTTGGATCCAGGCACCAGATGCCCTTCATCAGGCCCTGACGCCGGAGCGCCTCGTGCATGCCGGCGATGCAGCCGGCAAAATCATGGGCCGCGTCGAAAAAAGCGCCGTTGGCGTCCGTCACCTGCGCGGCGAGCGTCAGCCACTTGGGCGCGATCGCATCGCCCGGCCGAAGGGCCTTGATTTCGCGGAACATCTCTACGGCCGTGTGCGTCCACGCGGCCCAGTGCCCCAGGAGGCCGCCGCGCGTTCGCACCGTCCGCAGCCCGTCGCCGTCCGGAAAGGCGTATTCCGTCAGCAAATCGACGACGATGTTATCGTCGTTGCCGGTGTACAGCGCGATTTCGTGGCCCGCAAAGGCGATGGCCCGGGCGACGTCCACCGTCAGATACCGGTCGAAGGCGGCGCACTTGACGGCCCTCACGCCCTCGATCGCGCAAAGCTGCCGCCAATAATCGTAGGTGAACACGCGCCCGCCGACGGCTGTCTGTAGGTAGAAACCGATCACGTCCGACACCTGGGCCACCTGGCGGGTTCTCTGGATGAGCTCCGCCTCGCCGAGATGACCCAAGCCGCCGGGGCTGAGCAGAACGGCGTCGTAGCCCAGCCGCGCGGCCTGGCGCGCTTCTGTCACCGCCTGCTCCGCCTCGCCGCATGCGCCGGCGACCGCCAGGATTGTCCGACCGCTGCGGGCGCGATACGATTCGATTTCGGATAGGGAGACGCGCAGAACGCGCTCAAAGAGGCCGATTTTCGGATCGCGGATGGCAAACTGGGTCGTATGCACCGCCACCGCGAGGCCGTCGGCGCCGCTTTCCAGGTAATAGCGGATGAGCCTGCGCTGGCCGGCCTCGTCAAACCTGCGATTTTCATCCAACACCAAGGGCATGGCGGGCAGTAAAGCCCCCTGCATCAAGAGCCGCAATGCTTCGCTGCGCATCAAAAATCGCCTCCCTGTTCTTCAAAATGGGTGGGCTTTCCGAGCTGGCGGCCGCCCCGCAAGATCCATTCGGCCTGGCGCTGCATCATTTCAGCGACGCCCATATCGGGATAGCCGAAGAGCTCGACACATCTTTGCGCATTGCACAGAAGGCCCCGTTCGCCCTCGCTGCCGGTGAAGACCGCCTCTTTGCCGAGGAGATTGGCCAGGCGGGTGGCCGCATACCGCACGCTCACGGTCTCAGGCCCGGTTACGTTGAGGCTTGGGGCGGATTCGTCGGCCAGGTGGAGCGCGCGCAGGGCCGCTTCGTTCGCGTAGCGCTGCCATACGCAGTTGAAGGCGGGGACGCCCAGCGGCACGCGCTCGCCCCGCAGAATCCACTGGCACAAATCGAAGAGGATGCCGTAGCGCAGGTCGATCGCATAGCTGAGACGGAAGTTGAGCACCTTTGCGCCGTAATGCCGCGCGGCGTATTCGAAGATGCGCTCGCGCCCGAGGCAGCTGACGGCGTATTCGCCGATGGGGGAAGGCGGGACCGATTCGTCGCACCCGCCGCTCTCCGGCCTGGAGAAGGGATATACGTTGCTGGTGGAGAAGACCACGTAGCGCGCGCCTTCGAAGTGGCGGGTGACCAGCGCGGGCACCGCCACGTTCATCTCCCAGGTCTCGCAGGCACTCTGCGCCGTGCCGAATTTGCGGCCGGCCATGAAGACGATGTTCGCTGCCTTCGGCAGTTTCGCGATCTGATCCGCGTCCGTCAGGTCGGCGGAGAGGGTTTCAATATTATTTCTTTTCAGCAGCCTTACGGCATTGGGATCGGTGAAGCGAGAGACGGCGATGACCCTGCGGGGCTTACCGCTGAGCGCTACAGCGCGCCCGGCCATGACGGCCAGCGTCGGGCCGACCTTGCCGCCCGCGCCGAGGATCATCAGATCCCCGTCGAGCCGCGCCATATCGCGCACCAGGGCTTCGCTGGGGGTGGACAGCGCCTCGTCCAGCTGCATTTCATTTAACATCATCGCTCAATCCTCCCGAGGGGTTCTTCCGTGTCGGAATCAGGTGCGACAAAGACGGAGCGCCCGCCGACGACGACATGCGAAATGCGGATGTCCTCATCGAACAGCGCGAGGTCGGCGCGCAGGCCCGGCGCGATGGCGCCCCGATCGCGAAAGCCCATGATGCAAGCGGGCGTGCGGGTCGCCATCCGGACGGCGTCCTTGAGGGGGATATGGGCCAGCCGCACCATGTTGCGAACCAGACGGTCGGCGGTGGCCACGCTGCCGGCGAAGCTGCTCCGGTCGGGCAACTTGGCCACGTCGTCCTCGACGAGGACGCTCAGGCCGTGCGCGCGATGCCCGAGCACGGAGGGACCGTCCGGCATGCCCGCTGCGCGCATCGCGTCGGTGATGAGCGCGGTTTGCTCCGGGCCCTTGAACCTGTAGACAAACCGCAGCAGTTCGGCCGGCAGATGCTTGCCATCCGCGATGATTTCGACCGTCATGCCGTCGATCAGGTAGGCGGCCTCCACGACCCCGGCATAGCGGTAGGCGTTTTTGCGATGCACGGTGCTCATGCCGGAATACAGATGCGTGACGTGGGTGTATCCCGCCTGCCACGCGGCCTCCACCTCCGCGTATTCGGCGTCGCTATGGCCGATGGCAGCCAGAATGCCCCGCCGCCGGAGCTCTCTGCCCAGCTCGAGGGCGCCGGGCAGCTCGGGGGCGACGCTCCAACGCAGGATGTGGCGGCAGCCGTCCAGCATGCGCAGGTACTCCGCGGGATCGGGGTTGCGCAGGTGGCGGGGATCCTGCGCGCCCCGCTGGCCCATGGCAAAATACGGCCCCTCCAGATGCAGGCCCGGCATGTCGGCGCCCGCGGCATTTTGCGCGAGCGCCTGCTCGTAGGCCCGTTCCATGGAAAGCGTCTCTTCAAGTTCGCCGGAGGTGGCGGTGGGGACGATCGTCGTGGCGCCGTGGCGGGCGTGCAGGGCGGCAGCCTGTAAAAAGGCGTCGACCGTCCCGTCCAGAAAATCGGCCCCGCCGCCGCCGTGGGTGTGGATGTCGATGAAACCGGGCGAAACGAAGCGTCCCTTGGCGGCAATTTCCGAATCGTATGGAAGGGGCGCTTCGGTGATGTCCGTAATAACCCCGTTTGCGAAGTAAACGCTGGGCCCGGCGACGATTTCATCGCTTAGAAGGACCTTGCCGCCGCTGATTTTTGTGATCACGGTTTTACCTCCTCACAGGCCCTTGGGCAACCAACGGGCGTTGTAGTCCATGATGTCCCTGACCACCTCGCGGACGCGGGTAAAATCCTGTACCAACGGATCGGCGCAAAGCGCGCCGGTCAGCTTCTGCGCGTCCCACTCCATAGCGGCCTCCATGAACAGCTCCTCGCGCAGCGCGGTGGGCAGCACGATGGCCTGCGCGGCCTTGGGCAGCGGGTTGGCGATGGCGGGGTGCACGCCGGTGGCGTCGAACGTAACCATCGTCTCCACCACGGTATCCGGCGGCAGCTCGCGCACCTGGCCCAGGTTGCGGTAGTTCATCGCGTCGTAGAAAGGACGGCCCCCCTCCAGCGCCTCGATGACGCGATCGGGCCGCTCCTCGCTGACGCGCAGCGGCGGCATTTTGCCGGACTGAAGCGGCGCGACGATGCTGTCCCGCAGGCGCTTGACAGAGGCCGCACGGTCCTCCAGACGATCGTAATGCATGCCGAAGCGGTCGCGGTTTTCCTGCGTGCCGGTGGTTTGATAGTAGAACTCGGCGCAGTGCTCGTCGCTCAGGCCCGGCATGCAGCCCAGCATGTCCCAGACGATGAAGCGGATGCGCTGATTTTCGCGCCCGGCGAAGGGATCGTCATAGGTGATGTTGCTCTTGCCGGCCCAGGCCGCTTCGATCATCCCTTTGTCCCGCATGATTTTCAGCGCGTCCTGACCGTGGAAGCGCACGTCGGTCAGGAAGGAGCAGTGATCCACGCCGGATACGCTGAAGCTGACCCCGTCAAAGCTCTTTGCTCCGAAATAGGGCAGCAGAATTTCCAAATGATTGCGGATGCCGTGGCAGAAGCCGACCGCGTGCACGCCCTCGTACTTCTGCACGCAGCGGGTCAGCGCGGTCAGCGGGTTGGTCACGTTGAGCATTGTAGCGCCGGGGCAAAGCCTCTTCATCTTGCGGGCGATGCGCAGGAACTCCGGCACGTGCCGCATCGTGCGGCTGGCGCCCGCGATGCCCGATTCGCTGCCCTTGACGTTATAAAAGCCGTAACGCCTGGCGATGTGGTGGTCCTCCAGCTCGGCCGCAAGGCCGCCGTGCGAGATGGCGACCACGACGTAATCGGCCCCCTCGAGCGCGCGATCCTCGTCGAGGGTTTGGGTCAGGCGAATCGCCTTTTCAGGATACCGGTCGTTATAATAGCTGCAGAAGGAAAAGACGTTGCTCAGCGCGGCATCGTCGATATCATAGAGGCAAAGATGCGTCTCACGGTCAAAGAACGGATTGTCCAGGAACGTGCTGAACAGGCCGTAGGTCCACGAGTAGGAACCGCCGCCGATCATGGCGATCTTCAATTTCATTTTGATATCCCTCCGTCTTATATGGAATCGCTGTTATTATATCTTTTCCAGCGTCGATGTTCAACGACGGAAGCGAGGGAATTGACCATAAAAACTAAAGATAAGCCAATAGAATTAGGAATGTGGTTTTTCTGCACATGGGACGGGGCGTATTGCTTTACGGATTTACCTGGATGGATTATAATGATACCAAGTAGCGGCCTCAGCCCGGCCGGTGTCTTTCGCAGGAAGGGGAGGATTGCGATGAAAGCGCTGATTGCGGACGACGACGTATTCGTCAGAAAGTGTCTGGCCCAAATGATACCATGGGGGGATTTGGACTTTTCACAGGTATTGGAGGCGGAAAACGGCTCGGTGGCGCTCAAAATCGCCTTGGAGGAAAAGCCCGACCTGATCATCAGCGACGTCAAAATGCCGATCCTCGACGGCCTGGCGCTGGCCGAGCGCCTCAAGGAATCGATGGTGGACATCTGCTTGATCATCTTAAGCGAGTACAGCGACTTTGCCTTTGTACAAAAGGCGCTCAAGGTGGGCGTACAGGATTATATCCTCAAGCCGATCACCCGGGAGAGCCTGAAGGAGCTGCGCGAGAAAATCAGCCTGGCGATGGAGGAGCTGGAAAAAAAGCGCTACTATACGTCGCTCAAAGCCAATTACGCCGGCATTCAAAAACTGGTGCACGATATGCTCGAGAGCGGGGACGTCCGCTCCAGCCAGGAGGCCTTCGAGTTCATGGCGACGCACCAGATCTCCAAGGAAAATTTGAAGCCCTTTGGGATGATGTATTTGAGCGAACTCTTCGCGCAAGCGCTGGCGATAACGCTCCGAAAGGCGGAGATGGAGAGCATGCGCAGCGAGGCGCTTACGGCCTATGCGCAGATCAAGAAGGTGTCGAACGTACTGCTTTTCGTCTGCGAACAATGTGAACGCTGCGTGGCCTTCTGCGCCCGCCGGGCGCCGCAGACCGTCAACTACGTGACGCAGATCGCGCTCTACATCGAAAAGAATTACGCGGATCCGAACCTGTCGGTGGCGACGATCTCTGACTGGCTGCACCTCTCTCCGGTCTATACCGGCGCGCTCTACAAACAGCATCAGGGGAAGAGCATCATCGCCAGCATCCACGAAGTGCGCCTTCGCCACGCAAAGGAGCTGCTCCGGAACAGCGCCATCAACGTGGCCAACGTCAGCAAGCGCGTGGGATACATGACGCCTGACTATTTCTCTCGCTTGTTTAGCGCCGCCGTGGGCATATCTCCCTCGCAATACCGCTCGATGATGATCCTGGAGCGGGAGAAAGACACGCGCTAAGGCTTGCATTCCCCTGCGAAAGGAAGGGTACGACCGTGAGAAGCAGCATCCGTTTGCGCACATTCTGTTACTTTGCCTTCGGCATGCTCATCCTGATCCTGGCGTTTTCCTTGTTGTTCTTTCCTTACTTCTATAGCGTCTACAAGGAGCGCATGGAATCGGACCAGATCCGCACTACGGCGGGGACCGCGCAAAGCGTGAGCACGCTGCTGATGAACATCAAACAAAACGCTTATTTTCTATGCAGCAACGACGAGCTGGCGTCAAAGCTGACCTCGACCGGGAAAAGCGAAGACATGACCCAAAGGGATTTTGCCCTCCAGCGCGATACGATCAACACCATCTTCAGCGTCAACACCGGCACGCCCACGGCGCCGCTGATGCAGAGCGCGCAAGCCGTGCTGCTGTTGGCCCCCCAATTTCCCCTGTCAAAAAGCACGATACAGGGCACATTCTCGCTGGGGGAGAGCATCACCCAGCAGCACGTTTACAGCGCGCTGGACGTACAGGATAGCGCCTGGTATCAAGAGACGGTTTCGCTCAAAGGCCAGATCCATACGTTTCGGCATGAAGAGAAGCCCGGGAGCGTTTTCTTTTCACAACTGCTGCGCAGCACGCGCATCGCCGACCCGCGCTACAACGAGAACATCGGCGTAGTGCTCTACGTAATGCCGGAGAGGTCGCTGCTGAGCATTCTGGCCAAGGCGAGGATATCGCCGGGGGCCATCGCCCTTTTGACGCTGGAGGATCAGGTCTTTTTATCCAGCGCCCCCGACCTTTTCCCTCAAGCAGAGGGGAAGCCGGCCGACGCCGCTACCCTGCTCTCCCTGCTGCCGCAGGAAGGGAAAATCGCCCAAGTACAGGTGGAGGGGACCGACTATGCCGCCAGTAGCGTGGGATTCCAGGGAAACTGGCGCCTTATATTGCTGGTTCCCAACGCCGATCTATATCACTATGTGAGCACTCCCCTGACGATGTTCCTCCCCATCCTGCTTCTGTTCCTCATCATCGCCGCGCTCGTCTCGCTGCTCTTATCCAGGCAGCTGATGCGGCCGATCATCACCCTCTCCGAGGCGATGATTCAGGTACAGGAAAGCAAGCACCTGCCACCCCGCGTGCCAGAGCCGCCCTCGCACGACGAAATCGCTGTCCTTTATCACAGCTATAACGCGATGATCGAGCGAATTGATAAGCTCTCCGAGCAGACCGCGCAGGAGGCGGAGAAGCTGCGCGTGGCCGAGCTGAAGACGATGCAGGCCCAGATCAACCCGCACTTTATCTACAATACGCTCGATTCGATCAGCTGCAGCGCCCTGCTTGAAGGCAACGACGATATCGTCACCATGGTCACCGCCCTCAACCGGATTCTAAAATACAGCGTCAATTTTTCCCGTACGAGCGTGCCGCTGCGTGAGGAGATCGATTACCTGCAGCACTACATCCGCATTCAGAAGCTACGTTTCAAAAACGGCTTTGATTTTATCTGTGACGTGCCGGAGGCCTACCTGTCCGTACGCGTCTCGCAGATTATTCTCCAGCCGCTGGTAGAAAACGCTCTCTTCCACGCCAAACACCGAGAAAAGGCGCTGAAAATCCGCTTGTATTGCGAGGAAGAGAGGAACCGGCTACGCATCCATGTGACCGACAACGGTTCGGGCGGCGATGCGGCAGCGCTCAACCGCATGCTTCAAAGCGAGGAGGAGGAGGACAGCCACGGGATCGGCATCCGCAATGTCAATAAGCGGATGCGGTTGCTCACCGGCGGGGAGGGCGGGCTTAACTACGAACAGCTGGAGAACGGAGGGCTGGACGCGGTGATCCAAATCCCTCTTTAAAATGGGCGAGGAAAGAATCCGCTTTTGATGATAAGCGGATTCTTTTGTGCGCTTTTTTCGGCCTCCTCTGCCAACGGATCTGATTTTATTCCGTAAAATTTTGGGCGCTATCGAATTTGCATAAAAACGTTCGGCTATCCTTATTATTTGCGATTGCCAAAGCGCCAAGAGCGATTTACAATTTGAATAGAGATTTTAGCACGCTGATTTTATCGATGGGAGGCGTTATTGTTCGTGAACGTAAGTATTCAACCGAAACCAACCCTGGCAAAGCGAGCCTGTTTGCATTTGAAACGACATTGGCGGCTGCATGTGCTGGCTCTTCCCTGCCTGCTTTGGCTCATATTCTTCAAATATGCGCCCATGTTCGGCATCACCCTCGCTTTTCAGAATTACAACATCAGCAAGGGCTTCTTTGGCAGTGAATTTGTCGGCCTCAAGAATTTTGAATTTCTCTTCAGCACCACGGATGCCTGGCGAATCACCCGCAACACAGTGCTCTACAACATCGCCTTCATCACCCTCAACACCTCCCTGTCGGTGCTGCTGGCGATCGTGTTCAACGAGCTGTACTTCAAGCGCCTGGCCAAGACGCTGCAGACCCTGATCATTATGCCGAATTTTTTATCCATGGCGGTCGTGGGCATCATCGTTTACGGCTTCCTCAGCGGTCACAACGGCATCCTCAACAACTTTCTTTCGAACATCGGCGGCAAGACGCGAAGCTGGTATACCTACAAGCCTATCTGGCCCTATCTGCTGGTGTTCGTCTATATCTGGAAGAACGTGGGTTACAGCTCCATCGTCTACGTCGCCTCCCTCTCCGGCATCTCCCAGGAGTTCTATGAGGCCGCGGTGCTCGACGGCGCCTCGAAGTGGCAGCAGGCGAGGTACGTGACCATTCCGCATCTGCGCTTCATCATCATCATCATGCTGATCCTCAACCTGGGCAGCATGTTCCGCGGGGATCTCAGCCTTTTCTACAATGTGACCCAAAACAACGGCGCGCTGTACGAATACACGGACGTGATCGACACCTACGTATTTCGAGCGCTGCAGACGTTGGGGGATACGGGCATGTCCTCCGCGGCCGGATTGTATCAGTCCGTGGTGGGCCTCATCCTGATCCTCATCTCCAATGCGATCGTCCGCAGGGTCGACGAAGATTCGGCGCTGTTTTAAAGAAGGAGGGCTGTAAACATGGCTGCTCATGAAATGGACGGAAGTTCCTTTGCTAAAATAAACCGCGTGCGCCCCGCCACGAACGCTACTTTCAGCCTCATCCTCTCGCTGATCGCCATCCTGACGGTCCTGCCGATGGTGCTCGTTTTCAGCATCTCCATCTCCTCCTCGGAAAGCCTGACGTACAAGGGGTTCTCGTTCATCCCTTCGGGGGTTACGTTCACGGCATATGAAAGCCTATTCAAGACCGGATCGCAGCTGGTCGATTCCTACATCGTCACCATCTCCACGACGCTCATCTCGACCGCGCTGGGCGTGATGATCATGGCCATGTATGCCTACGTGCTGGCGCAGCCGCGTTTTGCCTGTAAAAAGTTTTACACGTTCGCCGTCTTTTTCACGATGATCTTTTCCGGCGGCCTGGTGCCCGGTTACATCATCAACGTGAACGTCCTGCATCTATACGACAGCTTCCTCATCCTGATCCTGGCGGACCTGGTCAACGGCTTCAACGTCATCGTCCTGCGCACATTCATCAGCTCGACCATCCCGGGGGAGATGGTGGACGCGGCGCAGATCGACGGGGCGAACGACTTTTGCATTTTTACGCGAATCGTGCTGCCCCTGGCCAAGGCCGGCTTAGCCACCATCGCCCTGTTTGTGATGGTGACCAAGTGGAACGACTGGCTCCCCGGCATGCTCTACATCGACAACCCCAAGCTCGTCCCGTTGCAGACCATGCTCACCCGCATTCAGCTAAAGATCGACTTCATCAAAAACAATTCTGCCGCCGCCCTTACGCCCGACGGCATGGCGTTGCTGGATTCGCTTCCGCCCGAGCAGACGCGCATGGCGATCGTGATGCTATCCACCGTACCCATCCTCTTCGCCTATCCCTTCTTCCAGCGCTTCTTCATCCAGGGCCTAACCGTCGGCAGCGTGAAGGGCTGAGGCGGAAGCCTCTTTTGAGGAGAGACGTGGCAATTCGCCAGAATTCAATGCCGGACAGGTACGGCGAAGGGTCCGGCTTGAAAATAAATCTTATAGGAGGTCTCACCATGCGTAAACTTTCTTGGATCATCTCGCTGCTTCTAGCCGTCGCATTGCTTTGCAGCGCGAGCTCCGTCGCCTTGGCGGCGGATGCGAGCACCCTGGAGCCCGTGACGCTGGAATGGTATGTGGGCGAAGATCCGCTGCCGGACAATCAGATGGTCTTTGATGCGATCAACGCCTACCTGAAGGAAAAGATCAACACGACGGTCAACTTCCACTTCATCGCGCATTCAGAGTACGCCCAGAAGGTCTCCACCATTCTGATGTCCGGTCAGGAAGTGGATATCGTCAACCCCAGCGGCGAGATCAAGTATGTGGATTATGTGAAGAAGGGCGCCTTCCTTCCCATCGACGACATAGTGAAGGAATATGCCCCGGAAACCTTCGCCATGATCCCGGAAGATTACTGGAAGGCCATGTACGTGGACGGCAAGATGTACGGCATCCCATCCTACAAGGATTCCTGCCAGATGTACTGCCTCATCATGAACGATACCCTCCTCAAAAAGCTGGGGATCGACATGACCGGCAAAACCGTGAAAAACTTCCAGGATATCGTCCCGGTGCTCTACGAGGCCTACGAGAAGCGCAACGAGATGTTCCCGGAGGACGCTAAGCTGCCGATCACCCGCGCCTTCCCCAATATTGGCGACTGGGCGCAATATGAGGTCATCAACGGCTTGGCTGTCGTTAACGTGCCCGGTATCGAGGACTACGAGGGCATGGGCGCAGGCGAAACCGTGTTTAACGTGTACGCCACCCAGGAGTACCGCAATATGTGCAAGACCATCGCCAAGATGGTGACAGACGGCGTCCTGCCCTTTGACCTGTTCAACTTCGACACCTCCCGCGTCTACAATAAGGCGGGCAAGTACGTCCTGATGGACATCGGCTCCGGCTACGTCACCGTCGCCAAGGACATGTACAGCAAGGATTGGGATGCGATGATGGTCCCCTTTAGAGACAAGATCGTCACCACCAACTACCTGCAAAACGCGGTGGAGTGCATCAGCGCCACCTCAAAAAATCCGGAGCGGGCGATGATGGTGCTGGAGTTGGTCAACACCGATCCGTTTGTCGCCACAGCCCTGCGCTTCGGCCTTGAAGGCACCCACTGGAACATGAGCGACGTGGAGGGCGTGCTGGACTTTACCGGCACGAAGAACGAGGACGCGGGCAATCGAGGCCACTACTATTGGTACGGCGCCCAGTTCGGTTCGCTCGTCCATTCTTACGTGCCGGCCGGCTATCCCGCCGACTTTGTCGACCTGCTTTTGAACGCCAACACCTCCGCGATCACCGATACCAACCTCGGCTTCATCTTCGATCCCGCGCCGGTAAAGAACGAGGTCGCCGCCTGCAGCGCCGTGATCGAGGAGTATGATAAGAACCTGAAGTTCGGCTTCATCCCGGAGGAAGAGGTGGACGCCAACCTCGACGAGTTCCTCGCCAAGCTGGAGGCCTCCGGCGCTTCCAAGATCATCGCCGAAGCACAGGCCCAACTGGACGCCTGGCGCGCGGTCAATAAGCCGGGTACGGCGGACAAATAAGCCGTTTCGACAAAAAGTTACATTCATAGTATGATTCTCTGGGGGCAGTTCCATCCATGGCCCGTGGCTGGGATTGTCCCCCGCCAATGCCCCTTTGTTTTTTCATCGTAACAGACTCATTTTGTGGGAGGGTCCTCGCATGCCAGAAAACAGCCTTGAAAACAGCCTTCTTTGTGCGTCGCCTGAATCCCTGGGGATTCCATCGCAGGCGATCGCCGAATTCCTGGATGAAATGCGGGCGCTTAGCTTTCCGATCCACAGCTTTTTGTTGCTGCGCCACGGCAAGGTCGCCGCAGAGGGCTATTGTCCTCCGTTCGACCCGGGGCGCAAGCACCGCATGTATTCGGTCAGCAAGAGCTTTACGTCGGTCGCCATCGGCATGCTCGTGACCGAGGGCAAGCTATCGTTGGACGACAAGGTGGCGGATTTCTTCCCTGAATACATTCCGGAGAACCCATCTCCTTATCTGCTGGAGGCCACGGTGCGCCATCTGCTGACCATGGCCACCTTCAACGAGACGACCGCCTACGACTTTCAATCGCCGGACTTCGTGCGGGCCTTCTTCGACAACCCTAACCCCAAGCATAAGCCGGGCGCGGTATTTCATTACGATACCGCCGCGACCGTCACATTGTGCGGCATTGTAGAGAAACTCAGCCGCAAACCGATGCTATCGTACATGCGCCCGCTTCTCGATGAAATCGGTTTTTCTAAGGATGCCTTTTGCGTGAAGACGCCCGAGGGCCGTTCCTGGACCGGCAGCGGCATCCTTTGCACGCCCCGCGACCTGGCCAGATTCGGCCTCCTCTGCCTCCGGCGCGGGGCGTGGGGCGGAAAACAGCTGGTGAGCCGCGCGTATATGGAAGAGGCGACCACCTATCAGATCGATACGACGGTTAGCCACAGCGGGCTGGGCCCCGGCGGCTATGGCTATCAGTTCTGGATGCTCAAGGATGGCGGCTTTGCCTGCTGCGGCATGGGAAGCCAGTTCGCCTTCATGATGCCCAAGTACGATACGGTCACGGTCGTCACCGCCGATACGCAGGCCCTGAACAACGCCGACGATGTGATTCGCGAGGCGCATTACCGTATGCTGGGCGCGCTGCGCGAGGAGCCGCTGCCGGAGGACGCCAAGGCGCGCGGGGGGCTTTCCGCCCGCCTTGAAGCCTTGACACTTCCGCTCCCCTGCGGCAGCCGGACCACCGCCTTGGCATCGAAAATATCCGGCGTAAGATATGATTTTGAGCAAAACCTCTTTGGCTTCAAGTGGATGCGCGTAGACGTCGCGCAGGACGCCTGCACCCTCACGTATGAAAAGCGCACGGGCGTGCATTCGCTCAAGCTATATATGGGCGCATATGGCGACTTGATCTTCCCCGACGCGTATTTTGGACGGCAGATCGGCGTTGCGGATACGCGCTATCGCTGCGTCAGCGCGGGCGCGTGGGAGCGGGAAAATACCCTTTTGGGGCGAATTTACGCCGTAGACGACTATTTGGGCACGTTGAAAATGCAGTTGACATTTGTGGGCGAGGACCTCACCGTGTTCATGACCAAGAACGCGGAGGCGTTCTTCGACGATTACAGAGGGTATCTCGCCGGCCACGCGGCGAAGGGCTGAAACGCTCAGCGCCCGGATGGACGCAGACGCAGCAAGAACAGGGAAAGAAGGCGCAAAATGAAAAAATATGTTATCGTAGGCACCGGCGGACGGGGGCTACAGTCCTATGCGGAGCCGCTTGTCAAGGAATACGCGGACTGCGCAGAGCTAGCCGCCGTATGCGACATCAACATCAAGCGCGCACGGTTCGTCTCTACCCATCTGCAAACGCAGATCCCCGCCTACACAGACTTCGATCAGATGCTCAGGGACCACAGGCCGGACGTGGTCATCGTGACGACGAAGGATTGTTTTCATGAACGGTATATCGTAGCGGCGCTGGAGTTTGGCTGCGACGTCATCACCGAAAAGCCCATGACGACCGATGACGCCATGTGCGCGCGCATTCTGGAGACCGAGAAGCGTACCGGGCACAAGGTCGTCGTCACCTTTAACTGCCGCTTTGAACCTTTCTACGTGCGCATCAAGGAGCTGATCGCCTCGGGGCTTCTGGGGGACATCCTCAGCGTGCACTATGAATGGCTGCTGGATACCTCTCACGGCGCGGAGTACTTCCGCCGCTGGCACTCCATCCGCGCTAACTCCGGCTCGCTGCTGGTGCACAAATCCACCCATCATTTTGACCTGGCGAACTGGTTCCTGGACGACGAGCCGGTGAAGGTCAATGCGTTCGGAACCCGCCGCTTCTACGGTCATACGAGAGAGAAGCGAGGCGACCGCTGCCTGACCTGCCCGTACAAGCGCGGCTGCGAATTCTATGAAAACATCGATACCGCCGAGGGCGGCATGCTCAAGAAGCTCTACAAGGACTGCGAGGACGTAGACGGCTACATTCGCGACCGCTGCCTGTTCGCCGACGTCATCGACATCGAGGATAGCGTCAGCGTCAATGTCCGCTATGCCAAGGGCGCGGTGATGAGCTACTCGCTGACGGCGCATTCGCCCTACGAGTGCATGAAGATCGTTTTGAATGGCGTCAACGGCCGTCTGGAGGCGGATACCGCCTTTGGCAGGCAGAGCATCAAGTTCTATAACCGCAAAGGGGAGTGCGTCAACTACGACCGGACGCACGTCAAACCGCTGCCCGGCGGGCACGGAGGATCCGACCCGGCGCTGCGCGACAACCTGTTCCGCGGCTACGCCGGCGATCCGCTGCACCAGATGGCGGACACGCGCGCGGGCGCCATGTCCATCGGCATCGGCATCGCGGCCAACAAATCGATGGCGGAGGACCGGGCGGTTTACCTGAGCGAGTTCCTCGGGGACTTTTACCCCGAGCTGGAAGGGCCCCAAAAGTAACCGCTTGAAAGGGGGATACTATAATGAAAATCGTCATTTCAAAGACGGCGGACGAACTGGGCATGCGGGCCGCGGCTGAGGCGGCGAAGCATATCCGCGCGGCGATCGAGCGAAACGGTTGCGCGCGCATCGCGCTGTCCACCGGCGCATCCCAGTTTGAGACGCTAACGCATCTGGTAAAGCAGGACCTGGACTGGAGCCGGGTAGAGATGTTCCACCTGGACGAATACGTGGATCTGCCCCGGACGCATCCGGCCAGCTTTCGCAAATACCTAAAGGAACGCTTCGTCGCGCCGACGGGCGTGAACAAGGTCCATTATGTCGACGGCACGCCGGAGGGGATCGCATCCCTGACGGCGGAGATTCAAAAGGCGCCCATCGACGTGGGGCTGATCGGCATCGGGCGCAACGCCCACATCGCCTTCAACGATCCGCCTGCGGATTTCGACACCCGGGCGTCCTACCTGGTGGTCAACCTGGACGAGGCCTGCCGTAAGCAGCAGGTAGGTGAGGGCTGGTTTGCCGGTATCGAGGACGTGCCGCGGCAGGCCGTCAGCATGAGCGTTTGGCAGATCATGCAGTGCAAGCGCATCATCTCCGCCGTGCCGCACGCGGAAAAGGCCTGGGCCGTCGCGCAGACGCTGTCCGGCGAGCTGACCCCGCGGATTCCCGCGACCATGCTGAAGACGCACGACGACTTTCAGCTGTACGTCGACGCGGACTCCTACGCGGACGTGGGGAAGATCGTCACCCTCAAGGGAACGACGGTATGCGAGGATCATCGCTGACGTGAAGGCGCGCTCGGGACGCAGGGAGGAGGAACGGCATGGTGATCGAGATCCCTTATGGGACGGGACGGCAGACGCTGCAGATTCCGCGCGAGCGGCTGCGCGCGTGCATTACGCCCCGGACGAAGCGCGCGGAGCGGATAGACGAGGGCGCGCTCGTGCGGGAGGCGCTGCTGCATCCCATCGGCTCCAAGCGCTTGAGCGAGCTGGCGAAGGGCAAAAAAAGGATCGTCGTGATCACCAGCGACCACACGCGGCCGCTTCCCAGCCGCATCACGCTTCCGCTTTACCTGGAGGAGATCCGCAGGGGTACCCCCGGCGCGGACATTACGCTGCTGATCGCGACGGGGTTGCATCGCGCGCCGACGGCGGACGAGATGCGCGCAAAATTCGGGGACGTCCTCCTCGGCAGGGAAAAGATCCTCGTCCACGATGCGGGCGACGCGGGCGCCATGGCCTTTTTCGGCCTGCTGCCCTCCGGCGGCGAGCTGTGGCTGAACCGGCTGATACGTGAGGCGGACTTGGTCGTCTCCGAGGGCTTTATCGAGCCGCATTTCTTCGCGGGCTTTTCGGGCGGACGCAAGAGCATCCTGCCGGGCGTCGCGGGGAAGAAGACCGTGCTGTACAACCACAACGCGGGGTTTATCCAGCACCCCCTCGCAAGGCAGGGAAGCCTGGCGGGGAACCCCATTCATGAGGACATGGCGTTTGCCGCCCAGGCGGCGGGGCTCGCCTTCATCCTGAACGTGCTGCTGGACGAGGAGAAGCGGATCGTCGCCGCGTTCGCGGGCGATTCGCAGACGGCGCACGCGGCGGGCTGCAGGCTGTGCGAGGAGAGGACGCGCGTGCCCGGGACGCAAGCGGATATCGTCGTCACGTCCAACGGCGGATACCCGCTGGATCAGAACCTCTATCAGGCGGTGAAGGGCCTCACGACCGCGGAGGCGTGCGTGAGGCCCGGCGGAGCCATCGTCATGTGCGCGGCGCTGCAGGATGGACACGGAGGCGAAGCCTTTTTCCACTGGTTCGCGGATCGCGAGGACGCGCGAGAGGTGACGCGCGACATCGAACACGTGCCGCCCGAAAAGACGCGGGCGGACCAGTGGCAGGCGCAGATCCTGGCGAGGGTTCAACAGAAGGCGACCTGCTTTATCGTGACGGGCGCTGAAAACCGCCGGACGGTCGAGGCGATGCACATGCGCTGGGCGGAGAGCCTGCAGGAGGCGCTGGATGCGGCGGGCCGGTTGCTTGGCGAGGGCGCGTCCGTCGCGGTCATCCCGGACGGGGTCGGCGTCATCGTGAGCGATCCGGCATGAACGGCAGGAGGATAGGAGCATGAAGGAAATCCAGGTGGCGCTGCTGGGCGTGGGCGGGTTCGCCGCCAATTACCTGCACGCGATGGAAAAGCCGCACAGGGAGGCTGTGCGGCTGGTCGGCGCGGTCGATCCCTTCGTCCGGGAATGCGCGCTGTGCCCGGTGTACGAGACGGCCGGCGCGCTGTACGCGGCGCACCGGCCCGATCTCGTGATCGTGGCGACGCCCATCCATTTCCACGTCGAACAGGCGATCGACGCGTTTGCGCACGGCTGTCATGTGGTGCTGGAAAAGCCGATGGCGGCGAGCGTGAAAGGGGCGCGCGAGATCCTGCGCGCGCGGGACAAGGCGAACAAAAAGCTGTCCGTCGGCTTTCAGCTTTGCTATGATCCGGCGATGCGGGCGCTGAAGGCGGACGCGCGGGCAGGCCTGTTCGGCGCCCCCGTTTCGTTGCGCGCGATCGTGCTGTGGCCGCGGGACCGCGCCTACTACCGGCGCGGCTGCGGATGGGCCGGAAAGAAATACGACGCACAGGGACGGCCGGTCTTTGACAACGTGCTGAGCAACGCGACGGCGCATTACCTGATGAACATGCTCTACATGACGGGCGCGCCCGTATCTAGCGTGCAGTGCGCCACGTATCGGGCCAATCCGATCGAGACCTACGATACGGCGGTGCTCAAGGCTGTCTCAAAATCTGGCGCCGAATTGTTCATCGCGGTCTCCCATGCCGCGGGGCGCGCACATGAACAGCAGCCCATGTTTGAATACGTCTACGAAAAGGCGACGATACGCTTCGGCGGCGTGGGCACGCGCGGCGAGCGGCTCACCGCGCAATTCGTAGACGGCCGGGAGAAGGATTACGGGGCGGTGGGCCAGGGGTATATGGAGAACCTTTGGAACATGGTCGACGCCATTCGGGGAGATGTGCCGGTCGGCTGCCCGGGCGAAAGCGCGCTTTGGCATGTGGATGCGGTGGAGAAGATGCGAGCATATCAACCCGAGGCGACCCCTTTCCCAGAGAGCTCCATTCAGGAGACGGACGATCTGCGCTGGGTGCCAGGCCTTTCACAGACACTGTGGCGATGCTATGAGAAGCGGGCGCTGCCGGAGGACAGCGATGAAAAGCTGCTAGGACAATAAAAAAGGGCCCACCGCTCCTACCGTTTTACTTTTACGGGCTTGCGGTTCGGCAACTTTGTGCTAAGGCGTGCCATCCGTAGCCCTTCCTGCCTACAGCGTTATGATACCATGCCGCCTTTGTGTTTGTAAGGCGGTTTTGTGCCGACGGCGCGGCGCTGTGTAACCTATAGTGGCGGTAACGACCGACAAAACAGGGAGGGGCCGTGCCCACTTTTGTGCCCATTGTTACGAAGGATGTCTGTGCCCGCTCTTCTCAAAAAGAAAAAACCGTTGATTTACAACGGTTTTTGTTGGTGGGGTCGATAGGGCTCGAACCTACGACCTCTACGATGTCAACGTAGCGCTCTGACCAGCTGAGCTACGACCCCGCGACAACAATAGATATTAT
>JAEYAR010000197.1 GCA_023404715.1 Bacillota bacterium
TGCGTATGCCAAGCATGCGGGCATAGCGCAAGTCATGCAATTCTTTGGTTTCGTAAGCGATTGCTCTGGAAGCTTGTATCATACCTGTAGACATTGTTGGGGGAGCATGGTATGATAATTGGGAGGATGAAGGCAAGATCTGCGGGCTATTTTGGATGATCTTGCAGAGTGAGGTTGATACCCGTGTACAAGGCCAAGAAGCGAACCCGAATCTTTTACCGATATGCGGCGATCTATTTTGTAGTGCTTTTTCTATTGTCGGCGACGCTGCTGCTGAGTGTTTTGTGGTTTTCGGCGCAGGAGGTGGTGTCGCTGGAGACACAAAATACGGAAAAGAGCATGCTGTGCTTGGCAGATATGCTGGAAAAGCAGCATCAGACACTGGAAAGTATTGCTATTCGGATTGGGATGACACCGGCTTACCGACCCAATATGATCAATCGGGGGCCGATCTATGACATTGAGCTCCTGGAGAAGTTCCGGCAGTATGTCAACTATTCGCCCTTGGCCCAGGAATATTTCATCGTGTATAATTCAGTGAACAAAATCTATACCTCAACGGGCCATACTTCCTACTTTGATTATTACGCACCCCTGAAGCTGCAGGTTCCTTATGAACTTACGGGAGAGATATTGTGGGAGATCTTGGGTATGGCGCAGCAGACGGCGCTGGACATGGGGGAGAATATCTTGCTGGTGTTCCCCCTGCGGTTCTACGGCTATGATATGGCGGATCGGGATAGAGCTGCTCTGTGCTTCGCGCTTCGGAAGGCGGATATCCGTAGCTATGTGGATTCCATTAGCGTAGGGCTGCCGGAGAAATATGCCTTCGCTGTCGATGGACATGATGTATTCTCTACCACAGCTGACCTGACTGGCGACGCGGAAAGAAACCAGATGATGGAGGTAATGTCTGCCGGAGGGCGGGTGAAGCTGCGGGCTGTGCTGGCCCTGAAGGGTTGGCAGCTTCTCTTTGCCAAGAATTCTTGGCTGCTGTACCTGGGTGCGATAGTTGTACTGGTGGTAGCTTGTCTGGTAGCGCTAGGCATGGCGCACTTTAGCTTGCGGCCTTTGGACAAGTTGCTTCGCAAGTACATGCCCAACGATGTGGGTATCGATAGCGAATTTCGGCAATTGGACGAGATCCTACACCATATGGATCAGCTGCGAATTAACACATGCCAGCAGTTGCGTAATCATCTGCTGCTGCTACTACTGCGAGGAAGTTATAGCCAGCAAATGCTCCAGCGCTGGTCTATGCTGGGGATCACCTTTGATCAGCCGGTGTGCTGCGTGTTCCTGGTGAAGGGCGATGGAGCGGCGAAGGAAGAAGTTTGGAAAAAGCTTGAAGCTTTGGGAACATCCCGTCAACATATCTATACCACCGAAGACGAGACGGCGGATCAACTGATCGTGGTGGCCAACTACGATGGTGGCGAGGGGCACGAGGCGATGCAGCGGTGTATCAACCAGGTGGCGGATCAGGCAGGACTGACCGTTGTGGCCGGGCGACCGGTGGATTCCCCCAAGCGGCTCCCATTGTCCTACATGGCAGCGCTAACGGCGGGACATTATGAGGCCCACGCTCAGCATAAAAGCCTGATCTCCGTGGATCTGTTGGCGGACCGGATGATCACAGCTGTTCGCAACCGGGATGAGATAGCGGTGGAGCAGGCGGGTGAAGCCATCAGCGCTTACCTGATGGAAAGCGCTCCGGACGGGGTGCTGACTCGACATCGCGTGTATGAGCTGATCAGCCGCATCATCCACAAGGCTGATGATGCGGACATCTGTCTAAACAAATCCGAGGTCAACGCGCTGGTGCTTCTTCCGGACGTGACCATGATCACCAATGATCTGAAAAGACACCTGATAGCGGGCGTGCGTCAGACGCCCCCCCATAAACTCTCTGGGGACGATACCGCTCGGCTGATCGTGGAGTATGTGATCGCCAACGCATATGACCCGGATTTTAACCTGCAGGATATCGCAACATCCTTTGGCCTGAGCGCGGATTACATCAGCGGCATGATCAAACGGGAGACAGGATCGGCCTTCAAGGAATACCTGACCATGCTACGCATCAGCGAGGCGCAGAGGCTGCTGGCGGAGGACAAGAGCCTGATGGTGAGCGATGTGGCCCTTCGGGTAGGATATCGAAAAGCTTCAAATTTTAGCAAAAAATTCAAGGAGCTTACAGGAACACTCCCTTCCCATATGAAATAATGCATGGATAAATTGACAAAACAATAGCCAAAAAGACGAAAAACAGCACCCTAAATACGGGATTTCCCGGGTTTTTGTGTGCTGTTTTGCTTTTTTGGGCCTTGTTTGCCCAATAATGACATGTTAGAATGGCCCACAACAAGAGAACGTCGAGTGGCAGAGAGGGAGTACATGCTGCTCAGGAAAGAGGGAGAGGAAATGTCAGGCTTCCAAACCATAGGGGAAAAAACCATTGGGAAAAGGGTCAACTGGGTGCACGTGAAAAGGCGCTTGGGGGAAAGCTGGCAGTGGTATCTGCTGCTCCTGCCCGCACTCATCTATGTAGCGATCTTCAGCTACGGCCCTATGTACGGTATCCAGATCGCTTTCAAGAACTACAGGCCCTCCCTGGGGGTGAGCGGCAGTGAATGGCTGGATCCGCTGCTGAAGAACTTCATTCGGTTCGTGAATTATCCTGACTTTTGGAAGATGATCCGCAATACACTGTCCATTACGCTGTATTCGCTGGCCACCTTCCCCTGTGCGATCATCTTTGCGCTGATGCTCAACGAGGTCAGCCAGATCAAGCTAAAGAAGACCGTGCAGATGATCACCTACGCTCCCCATTTCCTGTCCGAGGTGGTGGTGTGCTCTCTGGTGCTGATGATGCTGGATCGTGCCCATGGTCCTATTAATAACCTGATTGCCATGCTGGGCGGCACCCGAACAGCCTTCATCAGCGACCCGAATGCCTTCTCCTCCATCTATGTATGGTCGGGCGTATGGCAGAACATCGGCTGGGACTCCATCTTGTATATATCCGCTTTGGCGGCTGTCTCCCCGGAAATTGTAGAGGCGGCCAAGATCGACGGCGCCAACCGGATGCAGGTCATTCGTCATGTGTATATCCCCGGTATCATGGCCACAGTCGCCATCACCTTCATCATGCGCACTGGCGGGTTGATGTCCGTTGGCTACTCGAAGATTTTTCTGCTTCAAAATGACCTGAACCTCAGCGCTTCTCAGGTGATCTCTACATACGTGTACAACGTAGGCATTGAGGGCTCTCAGTTTAGCTACTCCACGGCCATCAATCTGTTCAATAATATTGTGAACATTCTGATCCTGCTCATGGCCAATAAGGTGGTCAAGACCATGACGGACACGGGCTTGTTCTGAGAGGAGGAACTATGGACATCGCGAAAAAGCGGCATCACATCAGCCTGTTCGGCGGCATCAATATTGTTCTGCTGCTGATACTCACCTTCATCTGTCTCTATCCCATGTACTATACGGTGATCGCCTCCTTCTCCGACTATCTGCCTGTGGCGACGGGGAAAGTGTCCTTCTGGCCGGTGGGGTTCCAGCTTACGGCCTATGAGGCGGTATTCCAGAACAAGGATATCTGGAAAGGTTATATGAACACCATCATTTATACGGTGTTCGGTACAGGCTTTAACCTGTTTCTGACCATTCCCTCCGCCTATGTGATGAGCAAGAAAAAGATGTTCGGCCACGGTGTACTGACCTGGTACTTCCTGATCACCATGTACTTCTCTGGCGGTATGGTGCCCACCTACCTGCTGTATAAAGACTTGGGGCTACTGAACAATCCACTGGTCATGATCATTACCGGCGGCCTGAGCGTGTACAACATGATCGTAACGCGTACCTACTTCGCCAACAGCATTCCCGATAGCTTGTATGAGGCCGGGCGGATCGACGGCAGCAGCGAGTTTGGCCTCTTCTTCCGCATTGCCCTGCCCCTGTCCATGCCCATTATGGCTGTCATCGCGCTATACTACGCGGTAGGGCACTGGAACAGCTATTTCAACGCCATGATGTACCTGACCAACAAAGACTACCATCCCTTGTCCCTGGTGCTGCGGCGCATCCTCATCATGAACGAGAGCGCCCTGAGCGATGATTTGCTCGGCAACCTGGACCCTGCGTTGATTGCCGACATGGCTCGAAAAGCTAACTTGGCAGTGGTCATGAAGTACGCGCTGGTTCTAATCTCTAGCGCCCCCATGCTGATCGCCTATCCTTTTGTGCAGAAGTACTTCGTCAAGGGTATGATGATCGGGTCCGTCAAGGGCTGATACACCGGTGAAGGTGTTCAGAATAAAAGAAAGGAACGTGATCCTATGAAACGCATCGTATCCCTGGTTCTGGCTGCTGCGATGATGCTGAGCCTTGTTGGTTCGGTCGCTGTAGCAGAGGAAAAGCCGACCCTGCGTCTGTTGACCCTACTGCATAGCGAGCAGACTGCTGCTATCGAGGACATCTGGTTCTTCAAGCATCTGGAGAACAAGTTCAACATTAAACTGGAATTAGAAGCGACTACCAATGAGGCCCAGGCTGAACGCCAGAGCCAGTTGCTGCTGGCTGACGACCTGCCTGACCTGGTCTGGCTGGGCTTGAGCAACTCCGACGCTATGACCTACGGTGCTGGCGAAGGTATGCTACTGGACTGGAACCAGTACCTAAACGAGGAGACAATGCCCAATGCCTGGAAGGCAAAGCAGGAGTATCCCGAAGCTTTCGTGGCCTCCACAACGCCTGACGGTGGCCTGTACAGCATGCCTTATATCCGTGGCCCGGTGTATGCCAACAACACCGGCGCTTTCTCCGGTAGCATCCGCATGAATATCAACAAGGAATGGCTGGAGGCTGTGGGTATGGAGAAGCCCGCCACGCTGGACGAGTTCATTGCTGTGGCGAGAGCTTTTAAGGAGAAGGACCCCGGCAATGTGGGCGAGCAGCTTGTGCCCATTATTGACAACCAAAACAAGGTGAAGGACTATATCTGGAATGCCCTGGGCTTTTATGGATGCGGCACTCAGGCTTATGGCACCCAGTTCTCCATCAAGGATGGTAAGATTGTTTTGCCCGCCTACACGCCCGAAGCCAAGGAATTCATGACCACTATGAAGACCCTTTATGACGAGGGCCTGATTTCCCCGGACTACTTCACGCTGGATCAAACCACCAATCGCGGTTTGGTTTCCGCTGGTGTGTGCGGTATCTTCGGTGACTCTACCCTACAGCCCGCCGAGAACAACTGGAAGGCTTGGGACTCCATGTCGCCCCTGTCCAGCAGCGTGAACGAGACCCGCGTGGCCAGCATCAACGCTGTGTATTCCCTCGGAACCTATGCTTCCGCCAAGACCAAGTATCCTGAAATCGTGGCCGCTATCGTGGACTACATGTACACCGATGAGGCTGCTATGTTCTACCAGAGTGGCCCCATGAAGGGAACCCCCGAGGAGCAGGACGGCAACGGTTGGTACATCACAGAGGACGGTGTAGTGACCAATGACCTGATCCAGAGCAACCCGACCTACACCTTGACCAACGGCAATACCGCCAACTACTACATTAACGGCTTGTTCGACAACTACGAGGCTTATCGCTATGAGTACGCCGGCGTGGAGCACGAGCAGATGTACCGCCCCATCGTGGACGTGATCACTGGCGAAGAAGTGCAGGTGCCGGTGGCGGATCCTAGCATCTGGGAGGACGATAACTGGGATCGCCACTGGCGCGTGAGCCAGACGGCTGCCATGGAGCATTACCTGACCTTCGTTAAGCTTCCCAACGTGTACCTGACGCGTGAGCAGGAGGATATCATCATCGACCTGCGCACCGTGATCGAGAACTACATCACCCAGGAAACGCCCAAGTTCATTACCGGCGCCCGTTCCCTGGATGAGTTCGATGCTTATCAGCAGGAGTTGAAGGGCTTGGGCATCGAGGAGTATATCGCGATTTACGCCGAAGCCTATGCGCCCTACGTGGCCAGCATCTTCGGTGAGTAATCGGAATCTCACTGGCGGGCAGGGGCAGTAGCCCTTGCCCGCCTTCTTTGTATCATCAGGAAAGGCGGCGGGAGACATGCGACGCAAATGGGCTTACCACACCCCCATCATAGATGGAGAACTGGTATCCACCCTTCCCGTGGAGGTAGAGGTCAGCAAGCAAAGCCCCACCACATGTGTGGAGGAATATGCATTGACCCTCCGTTGGGATGAGCATCAGGCCAAGGAGACGGACGGCGAGGTGGGGGTAATCTTTACCCTGCCGTGTGTGGATGTGCAGTACATGTGGCATCCGGAATCCAGAGCCCGGCGGGTGCTGGACGCAGACTGGCGGCTGAATATTCACGCCATGCTGACGGCTTCTGCCCCGGTGGCCATGTTGTTTAACGGCGCAGGGCAGAACACCTACGCCATCGCCATCGACGAGGTTCGCAAGGTGACCAGCGTAGAATGCGGGGAAGAGGACGGCCGTGACTGCATCGTGGCCAAGGTGACTCTGGGGATGCGGCAGTTCGAGGGCCGGAACCATACCCTGTTGCGGATTCGGGTGGATCGCCGTCCTCTGCCCTACCACGAAGTTCTGGCGGCGGTGCGATGCTGGTGGGAGCAGGTGCTGAGCCTATCGCCCTTGCCCGTGCCCTATGCGGCCCGGCTTCCCATGTACTCCTCTTGGTACAATTTCCATCAGGAAATCACCGCAGAGGAGCTGGTACAGGAGTGCGCACTGGCCAAAGAGCTGGGCATGGAGGCTATTATCGTGGACGACGGCTGGCAGACCAGCGATAACGGCGGGGGATATGGGCACACCGGCAACTGGGCGCCATGCCCTGAAAAATTTCCTGACATGCGGGCCTTTGTAGATCAGGTGCACAGACTGGGCATGAAGGTAATGCTGTGGTATAGCGTCCCTTTCATGGGGTATTTTTCCAAGCCTTGGGAACGGTTCAAGAACATGATTCTCTATCGGGAGGATCGCAACAACACGGGCATTCTGGACCCTCGCTACCCGGAGGTGCGCAGATATCTGGTGGGGGTGTTCACTCGTGCGATGCGCGATTACGGCCTGGATGGCTTTAAGCTGGACTTCATCGACCGCTTCCACAAGCCGGAGAAGGACATGATTCGGTCGGGGATGGACTATATCTGCGTTCAGGATGCCGCCTGTCGGCTGCTTCAGGACATCGTGGAGGGGCTACGGGCCATCAATCCAGAGGTGCTCATTGAGTTCCGCCAGCGTTATGTGGGCCCTTGCATGCGCCAGTACGGCAATATGTTCCGGGTGGCGGACTGCCCCGGAGACATTACCACCAACCGGGTGGGCATCGTGGATCTGCGGATGCTCAGCGGCGACCGGGCTGTCCATTCGGATATGATCACCTGGAACGATCAGGAGACGCCGGAGGACGCGGCTTTGCAGATACTGAACACCCTCTTTGGCGTGACACAAGTATCCAAGCGGCTCAAGGAGCTCCGCCCCGATCATCGCAAAATACTGGCGTTCTGGCTGAACTACCAGCGGGAGAACCTGCAGGTGTTGCAGTGTTCAGGCCTACGCCCCTCAGAACCCCAGGCCATGTACCCCGTCATCACCGCCTGTGATGATAAGGAAGAGATCATCGGGGTCTATGGGAACGACCGGGTTATTGCGCCGGACTGGAGCAAGCAAAGGACGCAGCTGATCAACGCCACATGGCAGCCCTATTTGGTGCTGCGGGTGGAAGAAAATTGTCAACACCGATTCATGGTATACGACTGCATGGGCAGCAAGGTGGAAAATGGCCTGATCCAGCGGACGGCGGGGCTTCAAGAGATCGTCATCCCTCGGAGCGGCTTGGCGGTGCTGGAACGGGTATAACGAAAAAGCGACGAAGGAGAAGCCGATGAAACTATTTGATGCTCAAACAAGGGCTCGTCTGGACATCCATGATCAGGAGGCGGGCTGTGTCCGTCTGGCAGCTCAGGATTTGGCTCGGGATATAGAGAAGGTCAGCCATCATGTGCCGGAATGGGGCAGTCAGGGGACTGGGCGGATCGTTATTGGCAGTTTGACAAATGAAGCCTTTGCGTCGGAACTGCCCGAGGATGTGTATACGGAGGCCATCCGCGGCAAGTGGGAGCATTACATTTTACAGGTGTGCGGAGACTGCTTGTACTTGGTAGGCAGCGACGAGCGGGGCGCCATGTGGGCCATCTACGAGTGCAGCCGCCGTTTGCTAGGCGTGAACCCTCTGTACCTGTGGACGGAGCATGTCCCGCAGTATCAGGAAGAAGTCGTCGTGAAAGACATGCTGGTGGTGGATGGGCCTCAGGATTACCGGTTCCGAGGCTGGTTCATCAACGATGAGGATCTGTTCGAGGGTTTCTGCCGCCGAGGTGTGCCGGAAAAGGGCTATGATTATCACAAAGATTACTGTCCCTTGATAGCCATGGTGGTGGAGACGGCCCTGCGACTCAAACAGAATCTGCTGATTCCCTGCTCCCATGTGGATATGGATCAGCCGGAGCAGGAAGGGTTGGTGGAGCTTGTGACCCGTCGGGGAATGTATATCTCCATGCATCATCAAGAGCCGGTAGGAGTGAATCAGCAGCGCCTGGATCAGTGGTACAAGGCGCAGGGTGACGATACGGAGAATATCAATTACGTGGATCAGCCTGACAAGTACCGTAAAATCTGGCGGCACTTCATTCACAAGTGGGCCAAGTACCCTAATGTCATTTGGCAGTTGGGCCTGCGTGGGCGGGGAGATCGGCCGGTATGGTATCAGAACGATCGGGTACCAGACACGGCAGAAGCCCGGGGAGCGCTGATTTCCAAGGCCCTGCAGGAACAATGGGACATCATCGCGGAGGAGACCGGCCGCCGGGATTTCCTTTCCAGCACCACATTGTGGATGGAAGGGATGCCCTTGTACCGGGCCGGTGCGCTGAAGTTCCCCCAGGGAACGATGGTGATCCTCTCGGACTTCGGCCCCGACCAGATGTGGGGTGAGGAATACTATGAAACGCCCCGGTTCCCTGGCATAGAGTACGGTCTGTATTACCACGTGTGCTTCTGGGGTTGCGGGCCACATCTGGTGCAGGGCACTCGGCCGGAGAAGATCCTCTACAATTACCGTCAGGCACGTACGTACGGAGATACGACCTATTCGGTGCTAAATGTGTCCAACATTCGCGAGCACGTGAGCGGTATCGCCTGCGTAGCTCAGGCCACTTGGAATTTGGATGGCATGACGGAGGAGGGCCAGTTCCGGGCATGGTGTGAACAGACGTATCATTCAGCAGACGGCACTCAAGGGATCGCGATGATGAAGGCTTACTACGATGCCTTCGCCCACTTGGATGACCGCCGCCTGCCCGGCCGGATGCTGCTGATGGACGGCATGTGCAAGCGGGTGGCACAGATGCTGATGAAGATTATCGGCGGAGACGAGCTGCATCAGGCGGATATCCAAAACAAGCGCCTGTTCAACTTTACGGATACGGATGCGTTCATCGCATTCTATCAGCAGGCGACAAAGGAAGGCGAGGCGCGCTTCGCCAAGGTCATGACGATGGCACAGGAACTGGGGGAGAGCATCCCTCAGGAGCGGCGGGCCTACTTCCGCAGCCACATGATTTTGCAGATCGAGACCATCCGGGGGTTATACGGATGGGTGAACGGCTTGGCAAGGGCTGCAGCGGTTCGGCGTAACAGCCAGAATGCTGTGGATTTCCGGCAGGCCATTACCCAAGCGATCCGGGCTTTGGAGCGGATCAAAGCGGTTCGCGAAGAAACCACCAGCGGCATTTGGCAGCACTGGTGGCAGGGGGATCGGCTGATCGGTCTGCCGGACATTCTGGCTCAGACCAGAGCGATCCTGACGGATGGCAATAATCCCGTTAGGAAAGTTATGTAAGCTGGTTGCATCATGCAGTATCTTGGCAAAGAATCGGGACAAAAGCCCGCTTCTTCAGACTGTCGACAAACCTATCAAAGTCAGATAAACCCCAAGCCGTCTGCAAGACTGTAATCGTATCCGCCGGCTCTGCCTGTTACGCCCCGCGCAAGCTGCGCGGGGTACGGCGTTGCGGAGCGCTCCGCGCTGTCCTCGCGCCTAGTCGCTTCGCTCCCCTATCGGGCGGGGATTTTTCCGCAACAAAATGCCATTTTGCGGAGGAAAAAGTCACCCGTAAACTCGACAAAGTGGCAGACGCCACTTTGTCGACACGCAGAAGAAGCGGGACAAAAGCCCGCTTCTTTTCGCTCACTTAATCCAGCTCGAACTTGCCGGTATACAGCTGATAGTAACGCCCTTTCTTTTCGATCAGCTCGTCGTGCGTGCCGCGCTCGATGATGCGGCCCTGGTCCAGCACCATGATCGCATCCGAATTGCGCACGGTGGAGAGCCTGTGCGCGATGACGAAGACCGTACGCCCCTTCATCAGGCGGTCCATGCCCTCCTGCACGATGCGCTCGGTGCGCGTGTCGATAGAGGAGGTCGCCTCGTCCAGGATGAGCACGGGCGGGTCGCAGACAGCAGCGCGGGCGATGGCGATCAGCTGGCGCTGGCCCTGCGAGAGGTTCGCGCCGTCGCCGGTGAGCAGGGTGTCGTAGCCCTCGGGCAAATGCTCGATGAAGAACGACGCGCCCGCCAGCTCGGCTGCCGCGCGGACCTCCGCTTCCGTCGCGTCCAGCTTGCCGTAGCGGATGTTGTCCGCGACCGTGCCGGTAAATAGGTGCGTATCCTGCAGCACGATGCCCAGGGAACGGCGCAGATCCGGCTTTTTGATCTTGCCGATGTTGATGCCGTCGTAGCGGATCTTGCCGTCCTGGATATCGTAGAAGCGGTTGAGCAGGTTGGTGATCGTCGTCTTGCCCGCGCCCGTCGCACCGACGAAGGCGATCTTCTGGCCGGGGCGCGCGTAGAGCCGGACGTCGTGCAGGACGAGCTTATCCGGGTTGTAGCCAAAATCCACGCCGTCGAGCACCACGTCGCCGCGCTGTTCCACATAGGTGACCGTGCCGTCGGCCTTATGGTAATGCTTCCACGCCCACAGGCCCGTGCGACGGCCAGCCTCGGCGAGCGTTCCGTCCGGCGCCTTCACCGCGTTAACCAGCTCGACATAGCCGTCGTCCGCCTCTGCGGGTTCGTCCATTACGCGAAAGATGCGGTCTGCGCCGGCCAGGGCCATAACCACGGAGTTGATCTGCTGAGAGATCTGCGAAATAGGCTGCACGAAGCTGCGGTTGAACTGCAAAAACGCCGCCAGGCCGCCGAGCGTGAAGCCGCCCACGCCGAAGATCGCCAATACGGAGCCGAGCATCGCGATCACGACGTAGCTGATGTGCCCCAGGTTGTTGTTGATCGGCCCGAGGATGTTCGCGTAGCGGTTCGCGTTGTCCGCGCTGTCGAAGAGGGCGTCGTTGAGGGCGTTGAACCGCTCGATGCTCGCATCCTCGTGACAGAACACTTTGACGACCTTTTGCCCTTCCATCATCTCTTCGATGTATCCGTTTACCGCACCGAGGTTTTTCTGCTGCTCCACAAAATAGCGGCCCGATTTGCCCGTGACAAGGCCGGTCACGCGGATCATGACCGCCACCATCACGAGCATCACGAGCGTCAAGGGAAGGCTCAGCGCGATCATTGAGAAGAAGACGCTGATCACCGTGATGACGGAGGAGACGAGCTGTGGCAGGCTTTGACTGATCATCTGGCGCAGGGTGTCGATGTCGTTCGTGTAGATGGACATGATGTCGCCGTGCGCGTGCGTGTCGAAGTAGCGGATGGGCAGGCTTTCCATATGGCGGAAGAGGTCCTCCCGGATATTGCGCATGGTGCCCTGGGTGATGCCGACCATGATGCGGTTGTAGCCGTAGGTGGAGAGCGCGCCCAGGTAATAGATGCAGGCCATGATGAGCAGCGCGCGCAGCAGCGGCGCGAAGTCGGGCGCGGCCTGCGAGAGGAACGGGGTGATGTAGCTGTCGATCAGCGTCTTGAGGAACAGGTTGCCCGCGACGTTGGCCAAAGAGCCGAAGACGATGAGCACCAGCACGAGGAGGCATTGCGCCTTGTAGCGCGAGAGGATGACGGAAAAGAGGCGTTTTAAAATGGCGCCGGGGTTTTCGACCTTGGGACGCGGCCCGCGCGGCCCTTTACGGGGACCCATCATTGCGCCTCACCGCCTTTCTGTACGGATGCGTCCGCCCCGGCGTCGATGCCCTTCATCTGGGATTCATAGACGTCGCGGTAGATTTCGCTCCTTCGCATGAGCTCTTCGTGCGAGCCCATGTCCTCGATGCGCCCGTCGTTTAAGACGATGATCTGGTCGGCGTCCATTACCGAGGCGATGCGCTGCGCGATAATGATCTTGGTCGTGCCGGGCAGCTCGGTGCGCAGCGCTTCACGGATCAGGGAATCGGTGCGCGTATCGACCGCGCTGGTGGAGTCGTCCAGGATCAGAATCTTGGGCTTCGCCAGCAGGGCTCGGGCGATGCACAGGCGCTGTTTCTGCCCGCCGGAGACGTTCGTGCCGCCCTGCTCGATGTAGGTGTCGTATCGATCCGGGAAGGCCTGGATGAACTCGTCCGCCTGAGCCAGTCGGCATGCGCGTTCGAGCTCTTCATCCGTGGCGTCCTTGTCGCCCCAGCGCAGGTTTTCCTTGATCGTGCCGGAGAAGAGCACGTTTTTTTGCAACACCATCGCGACGTCACGGCGCAGCGTCTCGATGTCGTAGTCGCGCACGTCTACTCCGCCGACGCGCACGCTGCCCTCGCTCACGTCGTACAGACGGGGGATGAGCTGCACCAGTGAGGATTTCGCGCTGCCCGTGCCGCCCAGGATGCCGACCGTCTGGCCGGAGCGGATGGAGAAGGAGAGGCCGTCGAAGATGGGCTTGCCCTCTTTTTTGTAGGAGAAGCGGACGCGGTCGAAGTCGATGGAGCCGTCCTTCACCGTATAGACGGGCTTTTCGGGGTTCACAAGGTTGGATTGCTCGCTTAGCACCTCCGCCACGCGGTCGCCGGAGGCGCGCGACATGGCGATCATGACGAAGATCATGGAGACCATCATCAGGCTCATGAGGATGTTCATTGTATACGTAAACAGGCTCATCAGTTCGCCGGTCGTCAGCGTACCCCCGACGATCATCTTTGCGCCCAGCCAGGAGATGAGCAGGATACAGGTGTAGACCGTGAACTGCATCAGCGGGCTGTTGAGCACGAGCAGCTTCTCCGCGCCGACGGACAGGTCGTACACGTCGCCGCAGGCGCGGTCGAACTTCTTGACCTCGTGGTCTTCGCGCACGTAGGCCTTGACGACGCGGATCGCGCTGACGTTTTCCTGTACGCTGGCGTTGAGCGCATCGTATTTCTTGAACATCTGGCGGAAGAGCGAGTGGCTGCGCCCGATGATGAAGTATAGGCAAATCGCGAGGAAGGCGATGGCGACGACGAAGATGAGCGAAAGGCGCGGGCTGATGCGCACGCACATCAAGAACGCGAGGATCATCGTAATCGGCGCGCGAAAGCACATGCGCAGGATCATCTGGTAGGCGTTTTGCAGGTTGGTCACGTCCGTCGTCATGCGGGTGACGAGGCCTGCGGTGGAGTATTTGTCGATGTTTTGGAAGGAAAAGGACTGGATGTTCGCAAACATGCCCTTGCGCAGGTTGCGCGCGAAGCCCGAGCTGGCCTTGGCGGCATAGCGGCCTGCGAGCACGCCGAACGTGAGCGAGAGCAGCGCCATCAGGGCCATAATCGCCCCGACGATGCACACGTAGCGGACGTTGCCGCTACTGACGCCGTTATCGATGAGCAAGGCCATCAGCGTGGGGATTAGAATTTCCATGAGTACCTCGCCGACCATGAGGACCGGCGTGATGAGTGAAGCTTTTTTGTATTCCTTGACCTGGGCGAGAAGCGTTTTGACCATAGGCACCTCCTGAAACGTAGCTAGCTAACCATTGAAGCCTAAAAAGATTACTCCTGCATGTTATGCAGCATGACGGTGAGCAGGTGACGCAGCGTTTCGCGGTCGCCGCCATCGAGGCCGCGGAGCATGATCTCCTCCTGCTCGTCGATGAAGCGCATCATCTGGTCGTGATGCGCGCGGCTCTTTTCGGTGAGCCGCAGCTCCTTATAGCGCCGGTCCATCGCGCTGGGCACGCAGCATAGGAAGCCCTTTTCCTCCAGGCGCTTGACGAGGCCGGTGACCGTGGGGCGCTTGAGCTGCAGCTCGCGTTCCAGGTCGACGGGGTAGACCGGGCCGTCCTGGTGGCGGTGCAGGTAGCCGAGCACGTCGCACTGCGCCTTGGTCAGCCCGACGGACTCCATATTGCGGTTTAAGCGGCGCGCGAACGTGTGGTGCGCGATTTTGAGCAGCAGGCTGATGCGGGGAATTTGCTCCACGTTAGCATCTCCTTCATCGATAATGGTTAGCACGCTAATTAATTTAGCACATTGAAAGGGCGACGTCAAGCCGAAAAACGAAAGTACACAAAGAGTTCACAATCCTTGGGCTTGACAGGTGAACAATCGTTCACTATAATAAGCGTGAACGATTGTTCACAATTAAAAAAAAGGGATGGATAAGAAAATGGCGAAATTGTATTTGGAAAGACCTTGGGCCCTACGGACGACGCTGCTGCTGTGTGTGATGACGGCTTTTGCGCTTTACTCCTTTGTACGCAGGGACGCGATACAGGCTTGGGGCATCCGAACGCTGCTGATGCTCCTGCTCGGCCTCTCGCTGTGCTGCGCGGCGGCGATGCGGGATGGCTTTCACCTGTCCGTGCAGCATGCGATCGACGGCAGCGTAGCGCCCGGGCTCTTTACAGTGCAGAGCCTTCCTTCGATCATTGGCGGCGTGTTGGCGCTGGTCGCGGTTATGTGCGCGATTTTGTCCATCTTTCTGAGGAATGCCCGGCAGGCGCTTTTCTTCGTGATGTCGGGCAGTCTGCTCTGCAAGATGGTCTTTATCGAGGCATCGCGGATCATTGTTACATTTCTAAGATAAAGGACGGATGGACATGGCGGGCGGCGATACGAAGCGGCGGATTCTAAAAGAGGCTTTGCGCCTCTTTTCGGTGCGGGGATATGAGGGCGTCTCCGTGCGGGATATCGCTGCGGCGGTCGGGCTGCGGGAAGGCGCGCTATACCGCCACTTTGCAAACAAGCAGGCGATTTTTGATACGCTGCTGTGTGAAATGCAGGCACGCTACGAGGCCGCGACGGCGCAGATGCGCTTGCCGGACGCGGGCGCGGAGAGGGATGCCCTGCGGTACGCACAGGGCGGATTGGGCCTGCTGGAGAAGATCTGCCCGCAGATGTTCCTCTTCTGGCTGCGCGATGAGACGGCCGGCGCCTTTCGGCGCATGCTGACGATCGAACAGTTCTCGCAGACGCGCGCGGGCGAGGTGTTCCGCCAACTGTTCGTGGACGCGCCCATCGCCTATCAGGAAGCGCTCTTTCAAGAGATGATCCGCGTAGGGTACTTTCGAGAGGGCGACGCCAGGGCCATGGCGATGCAGTTTTACGGCCCCATCTTTTTGCTCCTTTGCCGCTACGACGGCGCAGAGGGGGAGGAGGCGCAGGCCCTGGAGGCTTTGCGCGTGCATGCGCGCCAGTTCGAGCGCGCGTATCGGGCATAGATGAAGCGAGCTGCAAGGCGGAATGGCCTTGCAGCTCGCTTGGTTAATCTCTTGGGAGACGCAACAAATTGTCATAGACCGTGTCATTTGACTCGGACCGGACATACTTTTCGCCGTACCTGCTTACAGCGGGGATTAGATCAGGGTAGGGTGATAACCCAACACGGATCGTTCCAGGATACCTTTTTAGGTGGTCATAGATCTGACCTTTAGAGTAGAAGGTATTACACCTGGGGCCTTCGATAAAGATTTGATCGATCTCTATCGCGTTGTTTGAGGCATTGCAGCCTGGTTTCATTATAACCCTTGTGGCATACATCATATACATCTTTCCCTTCAAATTTTTTTGAAGGAAAAACATTGCTTGCTATAGGCGACAGTTTCCTCCTTTCTGGATAGCGAAGCAAATGCAGCGACTTGACATTTCGTAATTTTTTCAGTATACTTGACTTGTCTGGGAGCAAGTTTGAAAAAACACGATATCCCTGCATGAGCCAATTCGGAATCCTACTTCCGATTGGCTTTTTTGTCTTTCCTATGTAAGATAGTATAGCCCGCCTAAAGGTCCCTGTCAAGAGTACTGTCGAAAATATTTTCTAATTAATTTCATTAACTCTAACTTCTATACAAACTGAAAAATAATGTTGAGGGACTCAAAGATTTTATCAAAACTGAATTTGCGGAACATAAAATTGAAATCGCGGATCAGGCATGAATTATTTTTCTGCTTGCAGAAACAAGGCAAGACATTTATAATAATGGAGTCACATAAGTCTAAGGAGAAATGACTTATGCGTGGGTTGAAATAGTTTTGGTAGGAGTTTGGAGTTCTATGAAACTCAAAAGAAAAAGGCCGCCTTATTCAGCAATCATACGCTGAATAAGGCGGTTTAAACGTGTATAAGACACGAGGGACGATTGTTACCCGTTATTTCGTATCCTTCGTGAACCTGCCCAGCAGGTGGATCGTGAGGACGATGACGGCGGTCACCAGGAAGATGCCGACCATGCCCTTGAGCATGTAGGGGAGCGTATAGAGAAATGCCGAAACGTTCATCTGTTTTCCTCCTCAACCAAAGAAGTTCAGGATCAGGCCGCCCGCGATAACGGAGGCGATCTGCCCGGAGACGTTGACGCCGATGGAGTGCATGAGCAGGAAGTTCTGGTTGTCCTCCGCGAGGCCCATCTTGTGCACCACGCGCGCGCTCATCGGGAAGGCGCTGATGCCGGCCGCGCCGATCATGGGATTGATCTTGTTCTTGCTGAAGAGGTTGAGCAGCTTGGCGAACAGCACGCCGCCCACCGTATCCATCACAAAGGCGATCAGGCCCAGGCCGAGGATGAGGAGCGTCTGCGGGTTCAGAAAGGCGTCTGCCTGCATGCGCGCGGCGATAGTGATGCCCAAAAACAACGTGATTAGGTTCGCCAGCACCTTCTGAGCGGTGTCGGACAGGCTGTCCAGCACGCCGCACTCGCGCAGCAGGTTGCCGAACATCAAAAAGCCGATCAACGCTACGGAACGCGGGGAGACGATGCCGGTGATCATCGTGATGAGGATGGGAAAGAGGATGCGCGTGGCCTTGGAGACGCTCTTTTGCTCGTAGGGCATGCGGATGCGCCGCTCCTCCTTGGTGGTGATGAGCTTGATGACGGGCGGCTGTACGATCGGCACGAGCGCCATGTAGGAATAGGCCGCCACGATGATCGCGCCCAGGTAGTTGGACTGGAAGAAGTTCGCCACGAAGATGGCCGTCGGCCCGTCCGCCGCGCCGATAATGGCGATGGAGGCCGCGTCTTTTAGCTCAAAGCCGAAGAGAGACGCCATGCTGAGCGTAAAGAAGATGCCGAATTGCGCTGCCGCGCCGAAGAGCATCAGCTTGGGGTTGGAAAGCAGCGGGCCGAAATCGATCATCGCGCCGATGCCGATGAACAGCAGTAGCGGGAAGAGCTCGTTGGCGATACCGGCGTTGAAGAGGACGTCGATCACGCCGAGCTCCTGCACGCCGTCCACGATCTGCGTGACCGCGCCGGACATGGGCAGGTTGACGAGGATCGCTCCAAATCCCATCGGCAAGAGGAGCGTAGGCTCCATATCCCTGCGAATCGCCAGATAGATGAGCAGCGCGCCGATGCACCACATCACGACCATGGGCAAGGTGATGTTCAGTGCATTGCCGAAGAGGTCGGATAAGAATGAGGCCATAAAATGCGTTCCCCCTGTTAAAGTTGGTTCTTCCATTATAGGGAGGGGGATTCCGGGTAGCAAGCACATCAAAATAATTTTATAAAATCTTTATAGGGCTTGGATGCCGGGCATGCTATAATGGTTGAAAAGCGCCTGAAGGGGGCCGAAGGGCTCCAAAACAAGGAGGAAAACATGCAGATCCTGATCGTGGAAGACGACGCCCGCATCCGCCACTACATGTCGACAGTGCTAACCTCCGGCGGCTATAACGTGCTGGAAGCGGCGAACGCCCAGTGCGCGCTGACCATGGCGGCCTCCCACAATCCGGATTTGATCCTGCTCGACCTTGGGTTGCCGGATCGCGATGGGCAGGAGATCATCCGCAGCCTGCGCGCGTGGACGCAGCGCCCGATCGTCGTGGTCTCCGCCCGCGGGCATGAGCGCGACAAGGTCATGGCGCTCGACGGCGGCGCGGACGATTACATCACCAAGCCCTTCAATACGGCGGAGCTGCTGGCCCGCATCCGTGCGGCGCTGCGCAATGGGCGCTATCGCGAGAGCGGCCAGGGCATGGAGACGCGCAACGTCTTCAAGGCGCGCGCCTTGATGATCGATCTGGACAAGCGCATCGTCAAGGTGGAGGAAGAGACCGTCCACCTGACGCAAAACGAGTACAAGATCGTCGCGCTCTTATGCCAGCATGCGGGCAGTGTGCTCACGTACGACTTCATGATCAAGAGCATCTGGGGGCCTTATGCGAATTCGGATGCTCAAATCCTGCGCGTGAACATGGGCAACATCCGCAGAAAGATCGAAAAGGACCCCTCCTATCCGGAGTACATCACCACTGAAATCGGCGTGGGATACCGAATGATCGAGGGGGACTGAAAATCAGAGCATGAACAGATAGATTGAGGCCGGAGCATAGCGCTTCGGTTCTTTTTTTCTGTTTTTCTCATGAGGCCGGAGCAATAGACCTGCGCTTCAACGCAAAAATAAAGGGCTTATAAATAAAGATTTAAACGACATAAAGGCGGCATACAGATGCTTTCAAGCCACTTGTTGGACAAAGCTTCCATATGGTATAAAGAAAAAGATCCTAAAACCGTCGTGCGACATCAGACGGTTTGAACAAAATCCATTGGATGAAAAACAGGAGGGTTCCACATGAAGAAGTGCATCGCACTCGTACTCACCTTAGCGCTCGCGCTATGCATGGCCACGTCCGCCTTGGCGGCGACCACGCTCAAGCTGTCTGAGGTTCACGCCGAGGGCTACCCCACGTCGCTCGCCGATTATGAATTTGCGCGTCTCGTGGAGGAGAAGACGGAAGGGCGCATCAAGATCGAGGTTTACACGGGCGGCACCCTGTACGGCGAAGAGACCGGCGCAATCGAAGCCCTTCAGATGGGCGACCTCGCCTTCTCCCGCGTCTCCGCTTCCCCGGTCGCCAGCTACGTGCCCGCGATCAACGCCATCCAGATGCCGTATCTGTACAAGAACAGCGAGCACATGTGGGCGGTGCTGAACGGCGAAATTGGCCAGGGCTTGCTCGCGGGGATCGAGGAATCGAAGGGCTCCGGGCTCGTGGGTCTGTGTTACTACGACGCGGGATCTCGCTGCTTTTACACAACCAAGCCGGTGAAGAGCGTGGCGGACATGACGGGCCTCAAGATCCGCATGCAAAATAATCAGATGATGATTCGCATGGTCGAGTTGCTGGGCGGCACGGGCGTCGCCGGCATCGGCCCCAACGAGGTCTACTCCGCGATCACGCAGGGCGTCGTGGATGGCGCAGAAAACAACTGGCCGACGTATCAGAACATGGGCGATTATGAAGCCGCCAAGTATTATACGCTCGATCACCACACGCGCGTGCCGGAAATCCTGCTCGCATCGCAGGACGTTATGAACAGCCTGTCTGAGGAAGATCAGGCGATCATCCGCGAGTGCGCGAAGCTGACGCAGGCGTACGAGATCGAGCAGTGGGCGATCAAGGAGAAGTCCTCCGAAGAGATCGTGCGCGCGGCGGGGGCGGAGGTCATCGAGCTGACGCCGGAAGCATACGCGGAATTCCAGGCGGCGATGGATCCGCTATATGAAGAGTTCGGCGCGGAATACAAGGATACCATCGACGCGATCAAAGCTTTGGGTGAGAAATACTGATAGCGAGCACGCAATGAACGGCGGGACGGTTTCGGCCGTCCCGCTTTTGAAAAATGGAGGTGAATTCTGTGTCCGATTCTATTCGCAATACGCTGGTGAAGGCCAACCGTGCGGTTCACCGCGTCATGCTCTATGTGGCGGACGTATCGCTGATCCTGATGATCGCTATCGTTACGTTGACCGTAGTGCTGCGCTACTGCTTCAACACAGGCCTCAGCTGGGCGGAGGAGGTCCCGCGCCTGCTGGTGACGCTCTTCGCCTTTCTGGCCTGCGCTATGGGCGTGCGCGATCACATGCACGTGAGCGTAAACGTCGTCTACAATCTGTTTCCGAAGGGTGGAAGGATGCGCCGCTTTATGGAAATTCTGACGGACGTCTGCATCCTCATCTGCGGCCTTTTTATGCTCTATTACGGCGCGCAACGCACGATCAAGCTATTTGGCATGACCGGCGAATTGCCCATTACGGGCTGGAACACGGCCTGGCAGTACCTGCCCGTGCCGTTGGCAGGCTTTGTGATGAGCATGGATTCAATTTTTTTCCTCACCGGCGTCTTAAAGCCCGACGACCTGCTCTACTCTGAGCCCGAGGTCGACTATACCCAGGGCGTCATGCACGATCATAAGATAGCGAAAGGGGGCGCTAAATAAGTGGATACCGCGGCGCTTGCAACCCTTATTCTGATTGGCGGCTTCGCGCTGCTGATGCTGCTGCGCGTGCCGGTGACGTTTGCGATGCTGCTCGCTACGCTTAGCAGCGCGCTGGTTTCGGGCACCAACCTCTCCGCCATGGTGCGCCAGATGGTGGACGGCGCAAACAACTTTTCATTGCTCTCCATCCCCTTCTTCATCGTGATGGGCGAGATCATGGGCGCGGGCGGCATCTCCGACCGGATCGTCGACCTCGCGAACCTCGTCGTCGGACGCTTTAAGGGCGGCCTCGCCTACGTGAACTGCCTGGACTCCATGTTTTTCGGCGGCATCTCGGGCAGCGCGGTCGCGGACGTCTCCTCGCTGGGCTCCGTCGTCATCCCGATGATGAAGAAGCAGGGCTACGACGAGGACTTTGCCGTAGGCTTGACCGTGGTCACGGCCTGTCAGGGCGTGCTCATTCCGCCCAGTCACAACATGGTCATCTATGCGCTCGCCGCCGGCGGCAGCGTCACGATCGGCAGCATGTTCATGGCGGGCGCGATCCCCGGCATCCTGCTCGGAGCGTGCCTGATGACGCTGTGTTTTTTCATGGCGGAGCGCTTTAACTTCCCCAAGGGGATGACGTTCACGCGAAAGGAAGCGCCGAAGGTCATCCTCAACGGTCTTGCGCCGATGCTCACCCTCGTAATCATCATGGGCGGCGTCGCCGCAGGCATCTTCACCGCGACGGAGTCCGCCGCAATTGCGTGTGTGTACACATTCCTGCTCACCTACGTCTTCTTCCGCTCGGCGAAGCTACGCGACTTTGGGAAGGTGCTCAAGAACTCGCTCAGGACGCTCGCCATCGTCATGACGCTGCTGGCCACGGCTAAGGCCTTCGCCTATATGATGACGGATCTACGCATCCCCGAGCTGATCACCAACACCCTACTTCGCCTGACGGAGAACAAGTACCTGCTGCTGCTCATCATCAATGCGCTGTTGCTCGTACTCGGCTGCTTTATGGACATGGCGCCGCTGATCATGATCATGACGCCCATCCTGCTGCCCGTCGTCACCAGCCCGATCGTAGGCATGGACCCGGTGCAGTTCGGCGTAATGCTGATCTTCAATCTGGCCGTCGGCCTGTGCACGCCGCCCGTGGGCAGCGCGCTGTTCGTCGGCTGCTCGGTCGGCAAGACGCCGCTGGAGCGCACGGCGAGGAAGATGCTGCCGATGTTCGGCGTGATGATCTTTGCCCTGCTGCTCGTCACGTTCATTCCGGCGCTTTCGATGTGGCTGCCGGGCATGGTGTTTTAGCGAATGAATTTGAGGATAAGAACCTTAGTCTCGCAAGGGCATTGATCAAGAGAGAAGGCGGTTTTTTAACCTGCCTTCTTCTGGTTAATGCCTATTTTTTACATAAATAATTTTAAACAATATTTATAAAATAACTTGACTAAATAAAATAGACGACATATAATATAAACAGACTTTAGGAATTGGAGATTCCTTGGAAATCTCTGTCCCAGGAAGTGGGTGTCAAGAGGAAACGATGAAAAATGGATTGATTATTGGTGTGGACGGCGGGGGAACGCATTCCAGATTGATCGCTGTTCGAACCGATGGTACGGTAGTGGCTGCTGGCACGGGCGGTGGAGTCAATTATAATGCAATTAGCATGAAAATTGCCAGAGAACGATTATATGACGCGGTGTGTGCGCTTCTGACGCAGGCGCAAGAAACGGAGTACGAAGCAATCAGTTTGGGCATGTCCGCTTTAGATGGTCCCGCGGACGAGCAATTGATTAACGCGTTCGCGGCCGATCGATTCGATCCGGAACGTTTGGAGATGGACAGTGACGTCTACATGGCGTTGATAGGCGCTACCATGGGCGCCCCTGGCGTGATGGTGGTCAGTGGAACAGGCGCGATGATCGTGGTGCTGGATCATGAAGGGCGCATCCATAGCAGCGCCGGCTGGGGTTATCGGCTGGGCGATCCAGGCAGCGCTTACGGCGTGGCGATTCAGGGGATCCAAGCAGTCATGGCCGTTTGGGAGGGGAACGGAACGCCGACCGCCATGACGGACAGCGCGTTAAACTTTTTTCATGCAGACGGGAAACGAGAGTTGCTAGAAAAGATATATGCCCCGGACTGCGAGCCGAGCAGAATCGCCCAGTTTGCCCGGGAAGTTTTAAGTCAGGCGCTGCGCGGCGACGCCACAGCAAAGCACGTGGTAGACAAAAATGTCGAATATCTGGCAGTGCAGACCGCGCGAATGCTTCAACATTGTCCTGAGAAAAAGGTCGTGAACCTCTATGGAGGCATGTTTGAGCACAATGAATGGATCAGAAAGGCGTTTTACAACCGCATGACGGAGTTAGTGCCGGGCGCAAGCGTGGCGATGCTAAAATACCCGCCGGAGCTGGGAGCGGTTGTTTCTCGCCTGAAGCGAACGGGCCGATTGTCGGAGAGCGTCATCAGACGCTTAAAGGAAACGTGGGAGGTGGTTGCTCATGGCGGCCATGGATCGCTTTGAGGTAAACGTGCGTGAGGTACTGGCCAACGCCTTTACACAGCAGCGTGAAAAGATGCAGGATGTGGCGCTTCGAATGTGTGATTGCGTCACCGGCGGCGGCATGCTGTATGTGTTTGGTACGGGGCATGCGCACATGCTTGCGGAGGAACTGTTTTATCGGGCGGGAGGCTTGGCGGCAGTTACGCCAATTCTGGAAGAGCGATTGATGCTGCATGTCAGCGCTTCGAGAAGCTCGCAAGTGGAGCGCGAGCACGGATATGCGGAGGATTTGCTCAAGCGCTACCCGATGAAGCAGGGAGACATGTTGATCGTCTGTTCCAACTCCGGCAGAAATGCCGTGCCTGTGGAGTTGGCAATGCTGGCGCGCGAGCGCGGAGCGACTGTGGTGGCGCTGACCAATGTTCGCCACAGCCAAAGCTGTGAGCCGCGCAATCAAATGAAGCGTCGACTGATGGAAGTATCCGATGTCGTGCTGGACAACTTCGGTTGTGTTGGCGACGCGTCGGTTGAGATGACGGATGGGCGCAGAGTAGGTGCGACTTCCACCGTCGTCGGTGCGGCGATCCTCGAAGCCATTGTTTGTCAATGCGTGGAACTGGCGCTTGAACTGGGAAAGATGATCGATGTGTTCGCGTCCAGCAACGTGGATGAGGGCGACAATATCAATGAAGTGATTCTTGAGAAATACCGGCCGAGAATTAAGTTTTTGTGAACGAACAGTGGGTGACTTAAATTTTGCTTCGGAACGAGGTTGCGAAGTGAAAATAAATGAGTGGAGGTTATTTCTATGACGAGGTTCTTTTCTGTATTACTTACCCTAACGTTGCTTGTTTCTTTTGCGGTCCCTGTACTATCGGAGGACGATGTTGTGACCATTCGCTATGCGATGTGGGACGCTTCAATCAAGGACAAGGAAATCGAAGAGATCATCAAGCCCTTTGAAGAAGCCAACCCCGGCATCAAGGTTGAACTGTCGGCGCTTCCATGGGACGAGTATTGGAAGAAAATGCAGGTCGGTATTGCGAGCGGAGATTCCTACGACGTGTTCGCGATGTCTGTTGCCTATGCGTGGGAATTCGCGCACAAGGGCATGTTGATGAATCTCCAGCCGCTATATGATGAGATTATCGCCGAACACGGCGAGGATTATTTGTACGGCAACATGATGGACGTGGGACGCTATCCTGATTCGAACGGGGATCTGTACGCGATGCCCTACGGATGGGTCGGTTCGCTGCTGTTCTACAACAAGACGATGTTTGAAGAAGCAGGCCTTGATTATCCCACCGACGACTGGAGCTGGGATGACCTGTGGGCGGCTGCCGAGCAGCTGGTTTCCGGTCAGGGACCCGCAAAGAAGTATGGCTTCCGCGTCTGGACCAGCCACGAGCTGCTGGACGCGTATATCAACGCAGCTGGCGGCTATGTGCTCAACGACGAAATGACTCAGTGCCTCATCAACCAGCCTGAGGCGGTTGCAGCGCTTGAAGAACTGAAGAGCAAGATCGACGCAGGAGTCTGCCCCTCCATCGCGAACATGGAAGGTCAGCCGGATCCTTTCTTGACAGGCAAGGTCGGCATGACCGTTGCGGGCAGCTACGCGATCGAGTCCTATCGCGAGATCACCGATTTTGAGTGGGATTGCGTGATGGTCCCCTTTAATGCCCAAACTGGGAAACGCGTAATTTACGGCGGCCCCGACTCTCTAGTGATCTCTGCGACCACAGAGCATCCCGAAGAAGCGATGAAGTTCTTGGAGTATTACTGCGCGAGCGGCCGTGAGGTGGAAAGCTTCATGGGCGGAAAGGCGTCGATTGTCCGTAAAATCAACGAGGACGAGGCATGGCTTGAAGCGGGTCAGTCTCCTTCGAACAAGATTGCGCTGCTGAAATCTGCTGAATACCTGAAGGGCGCGGATTTCTGCTACAAGTGGTCTGAGTGGCGATCCTCGATCATTGCGAATGAATTGAACAGCGCTTTCAACGGCGATATAACCATTCAGGAGGCATGCGACGCCGCTACGGAGCGGGTTAACGCGATCCTGGCGGAAGTGCAGTAACGACGCGTTGTATCCCGGGTTTGCAGCGGCAGACCCGGGATACCCAAACAAAATCATGGAGGGATCCCATGAATGGACAATTTGCGTGTCGGCGGCGCCGTAGGTGGCCTCCGAAGCTGGAGACTATACAGGCCTACTTGTTCTTGCTCCCCACACTGATTGGATTGGTGTTGTTCAATCTTGTGCCGATCATCGCATCGGGCGTCATCAGTTTCACAAACTGGGACATTCTAACGGATGCACAGTTTGTTGGTTTTCAAAACTATCGAACTTTGGTTGCAGATACCCTGTTTCAGGCGGCGTTTAAAAATACGTTTTACTACACATTTGTCAGCGTGCCGCTGTTGATAGTGATTCCGTTCGGGCTCGCGCTTATGCTGAATCAGAAAATTCGAGGCACGGTATTCTTTCGCACTTGCTTTTTTATGCCGGTCGTCACTTCGACGGTAGCAGTTTCGACGGTTTGGTTTTGGATTTACAATGCTGACTTCGGCTTGATCAATCTACTGATCTATCAGATTTTTGGCGTTGCAGGCCCGAACTGGCTGGGAAGCGCACAGTGGGCGATGCCCGCTATCATTATCATGAGCGTTTGGAAGAGCGCGGGCTATAACATGGTGATTTTCCTTGCGGGACTTCAGGGAATTCCGAAAAATCTCTACGAATCCGCGAGTATTGACGGTGTGACCAGCTGGCAGAAGCTGCGCTACATCACCATACCTCTGGTTTCGCCGACTACGTTTTTTGTCTTAATCATGACGATGATCAGTTCGTTTCAGGTGTTTGAGCAGACCTATATGCTCACAAAGGGTGGCCCGCATTACGCAACCTTATCGATGGTCTATTACACCTATCAACAGTCCTTTGAATACTTCCGCATGGGATATGCATCCGCAATGGCGTGGGTTCTGTTCACGGTGACCATGGCATTCACGTTTATTCAGATGTATTTTCAGAAAAAATGGGTTCGTTATGTGTGAGGAAGGAGAGAAGCATGAATAAAAACTGCGCGACTGCGATCAGAAATACATGCCTTTATATTGCGTTGATGCTGATCACGGTCATCATGATGACTCCCTTTGTCTGGATGCTCTCCTCTTCTTTGATGACTTCCGCTGAGATGTTTTACTTCCCGCCGAAGTGGATTCCCAATCCGCCACAATGGGGGAATTACGCCAAAACAATTGAGGCTATGCCCTTCTTCCTGTTCATATGGAATACGCTGTTCATCTCCGGAGTCGGTACGTTCGGTATGCTGCTGACGTCGTCGGTGGCAGCCTATACGTTCGCCAGGATGCATTTTCCGGGTAAACAGTTTATTTTTGCAGTGCTGATGGCCTGTATGATGATTCCAGGTCAGGTGACGATGATCCCGATTTTCTTGGTTATGCGTTCGCTGGGCTGGGTCAACACATTCCTGCCGCTCATAGTGCCGATGTTCTTTGGTGGAGCGTATGGTATTTTTATGCTTCGTCAGTTCTATTCGACGATTCCGACAGAACTTGAGGATGCGGCGAAGATTGACGGTTGCAGCAGATTGAGGATTATCTTTCAGATCATGATGCCGCTGACTAAGCCGGCGCTGGCGACGCTGGGCATCTTTACCTTTATGGGGAAGTGGAATGACCTGCTAGGGCCGATCATTTATTTAAACGATTTTGACAAAATGACGCTGAGCGTGGGTCTTGCAATGTTCAAGGGACAATATGCAACCAAATACAATTTGCTGATGTGCGGTGCGGTAATCTCGGTTATGCCAATTTTGGTTGTTTATCTGTTCGCACAGCGGTATTTTATCGAAGGCATTGTAATGACCGGTTTGAAAGGGTGAGGGAAATGAAGGCCATGTGGGCCGGATACGCAAAGATGGTCATTACGCCGCCAATGGGCGTGGAGCTTTGCGGTTATGGCTATTATCTGCAACGGCGGGCGACGGGCGTGTTGGATGATCTGCATGTGCGCTGCACGGCGCTTCGCACGCGGACGGAAAAGTGCCTGCTACTGTCTGCGGATCTGATCGGCTTGAGCGAATCGATAGCCTGGCAGATTCGTTCGGCGATTTGCGAACGCTTCGGCTACGGACAATCGGATATCCTGCTGGTGAGCACCCATACGCACACCGGGCCTGCGACAAACCATCTGGAAGGCTGCGGCGTCGAGGATCCCGCTTATGAAGCTACGTTGCCCGAGCTTTTTGTAAAGGCTGCCGAGCGGGCCATCCAGGATGAAAAGTGTGTGACGGAGCTCCTGTTGACGGATGAGGCGATCGATCCCATCGGCTTTAATCGCACGCAGAGGGCCGGTCCCTGTGACGACCATGTGCGTGGAGCGCTGATCAGACGCGGCGCAAACAGGCCTGTCGCGCTTGTCAGCTACGGCTGCCATCCCGTGACTTTGGGACGGGTAAGCCGAATTTCCGCAGACTATCCCGGCGCCGTCTGTAAGTGCTTTGACGAGCGGGGGATGTGCGCAATATTCCTAAATGGCCTTTGCGGCGACATTGATCCTGTAAGCAATCTAATCGCCTGGGGATCGGGCACCAAGGAGACGTTGTGGGAGTATGCGGAACGGATCATCGATGGCTTCAACAAGGGACTCGTTTCCCAACAGGAAATCAAGTTGGGTACAGAGCGCTTTGAAACAGCTATTCCGCTGGAGCCGATAGACGAAGTGCAGGTTCATAAAATCGCCGCTGCAGGCACACAGCGACAGGTTGCCGCCGCGTGGGAAAAGAAAATGCAAAAGTGCCCGCCTGTGGATGTGGAGGAACCTATTTGCGTTCAGACGATGCGCCTGAACAGCCTGCTGTTCTGCGCGATTCCCTATGAGGGGTATACAACCATCGGAGATATTGTCCGCAAGGCGTTGCCTGATTACAATGTGGCCGTACTGGGATGTTCTGACGGAGTCAAAGGATATCTCCCTACCCGGGACGAATGGGCGAAAGGCAGCTACGCAGCATTGGATGCGGCGCTACTATATATGCGCGCGCCGATCCGTACGGGAGCCGCGGAAATGCTGGGTGAAGAAATAGGTGAAAGACTACGAAGAACATTACGATAAGAGGGACTTCCCCTTTTTACCTATGTATTCTATAATAGAAGCAATACATGGGCAAGGCGGTAGTTCAAATGAAGAAAATTGATCTCAATGAAATCAGGCTTCAGAATATTCGCGCGATATTGGATGTCCTGCGTCAAGATGGCGCTATTACCCGTCAGAATATTGCCGAGAGGACGGGCCTGAGCCTGATGTCCGTTACGAACATTGTGGATCAGCTGCTGCGAAACCGCGTTATCGAAGTGCTGTCTGCGCCGGCCCAGAAAGGGAAGAAGCAGGTAGGTCGAAAGGCGGACGTGGTTCGGCTGGACGTGCGCGATGAACTGTGGATGGTTATCATGCTGACGGACCGGCATTTCCGATTTGCTACGCTCTATGCGGATCGAAGCGCAGGATTCAACAGTCAGCCATGGCCGTTTCGTCGCGAGAAGACCTATGAGGAGAACCTAAGGGCATTTCTCCAGGAATGCGCCGTGTATATTCGCGAGCGCGCGCCGCACATCATCGGCGTAGCGGTTGTGGTGCCAGGGCCGTATGATCCCGATACGGATTGCGTCAGCAACATGCGCATCCCAGAACTGAACGTGATTTGTCTAAAAAAGACATTGGGCGAGCTGCTGGGCGGATTGTTCGTGTATGTGGATGAGGATGTCAAGTTTGCCACGCGGGCATATGCGGAGTTTTACAGCGATGCGCCAAGCCTCTATTATCTCTACATCGGAGTGGGCATAGGCGGCGCGCTTGCGCAGGAGGGAAGGATTTTTCGGAGTCTCAATGCGGTGGCTGGCGATCCTAGCCAGATTCCTGCGGGTAGCAACTTGAACTTCGAACAGCGACTATCCATAAAGTCGTTCGTAAGTAGGCTCAGCGGCGAGAAAATCGGCGATATAGCCATTGAACGAGGACTTCAAATTTTATCAGAGCTGGCGCAAAACCAGCGGGATACCTACCGACGGGCGCTTACCGACGTTTCACGGGATGTGGCGGAGCTTCTCAATATCGTTGGGTGGTTACTAGATCCCTTCGCGGTGGTGATAGACTGTCCCTACGCGGCTGTGGCCGCGATGGAGGAAGAATTCTATCAGGCAGTAGAGGAAAATCTGGAGAAACGCACATCGCTTGGCAGGATCCCGAGGTTCTGCCCGAGACTGCCAAACATGGAAGCGCAGTATTTTGGCGCGGTGAAGGCGCTGGAAAAGTATTGGATCGAATCAATGGAATGACGGCCCGTGCGAACAAGTAGCATTGGATGCGCCGGGCTTGAGAAACGGGAGGAAGAGAAATGAGCGAATTGGCAATCCTCGGCGGACATCCTATTCTTGAAAAGAAGCCTGCCTACATGAAATGGCCGACGGGCGGACCCTTAGAACGGGAAGCTTTGCTTAGAACGCTGGATTCCGGCGTGTGGGGAACGCTGGGCGAGGAAAACGCTGCGTTTGCCCGCCGCTATGCAGAGTATTGCGGTGTAAAGCATGCGCTGCCGGTGCTCAATGGCACGGTTAGTCTTGAATTAATCTTCAGAGCGCTGGAAATTGGCTATGGCGACGAGGTGATCGTTCCGCCGTACACCTTTTCGGCATCGGTGCACGGTATTATTTTAGCGGGTGCGGCACCGGTGTTTGCGGACATCGAGCCAGATACATACACCATTTGCCCCAAATCCGTAGAAGAAAACATCACGAGCCGCACGAAGGCCATTTTGGGCGTTCACTTGGGTGGCCGCCCCGTCGATATGGATGCGCTGGGCGTAATTGCCTGTAAATACGGTCTGTATTTAATCGAGGATGCGGCGCATGCTCACGGATCTGAGTGGTGTGGACAGCGTACCGGATCGCTGGGCGAGGCAGGATCGTTCAGTTTCCAAGCCAGCAAGAACATCAGCTGCGGCGAGGGCGGCGCGATCACGACTAATAATACCAAACTCTATGAGCGGCTGTGGAGCCTGCATCACAACGGGCGCGGTTATGGCGATGGCGGCTATGATCATCCGCTGCTGGGAACCGATGCGCGCCTTGCAGAGTGGCAGTGCGCCGTGCTATCCGCACGCATGGATCGTATAGACCAGGATATTGAGTCCCGAATGCATGCCGCGGCCCGCCTAGACGAAGCGCTGGGCAAACTGCCGTTCATCGAGGTGATGCGTCAGGATCCCAGAATCACCCGTAACGCGCTGCACCTGTATACATTCAAATACAAGGCCGACGCACTAGGCGGACTCCCCCGCGATCTGTTCATTCGCGCTCTGGATGCGGAAAATGTCTGTATGCCGGCCATTGGCTACAGCGAACCCATCTATGATATGCAGATGCTGTACACCGAGGACTACCGTCGTATGACGGGATGCCGGTTCGAAAACCCCAAAGATATGCTGCCCTATAACGAACGTGCGGCGCGTGTAGAGGGCTGCTGGTTGTATCATAGCAGTTTGCTGGGCACGGATCGGGATACCGATCGGATTGTTGAGGGATTTGAACGAGTAGCAGCCGGAGCCGAACAGCTTAGGCGGTCGCTGACTTGACAGGAGGGATGAGCATGGCAACATTAGCACGAGATGGCGGCGCGCCGGTATTCACAGGAGAATTCCCTCGTTGGCCTCAGTGGGGAGAAAGGGAAAGACAAAATCTTTTGGAAACGTTGGATGCGTGCGAATGGGGCACGTTAGGCAAAAGGGTGTTGGGCTTCGCGGACAGATTCGCGGAATACATCGGCGCGAAGCACGCCATCGCGATCAATACGGGAACGCAGGCGCTGGAATTGATGCTCAGAGGCGCGAACATTGGACGGGGCGACGACGTGATCGTTCCTCCATATAGCTTCGCAGCGACGATTTCCGCCGTGGCTTATGTGGGCGCAATGCCTGTCTTTGCAGATGTGGATGCAGCTACGGGCTGCCTGAGCGCGTATTCTGTCCGCGATAGGATTACGGACCGTACGAAAGCCATTTTGGCTGTACATGTGGGCGGACGTCCATGCGACATGGACGCGCTTTCCGAGGTGGCGCAGGCGCACGGACTGCTTTTGCTGGAGGACGCAGCGCACGCCCACGGCTCCTCTTGGCGCGGCAAGCGCTGCGGTTCGCTAGGAGACGCTGCTGCATTTAGCTTCCAGTCCAGCAAGGCGCTGACTGGCGGTGAGGGAGGTATGATTGTCACCAGTAATGAAGAGATTTTTGCACGCTGCTGGCATTATCATAACTCCGGTCGCGCGCTTAGCAGCGATCAGTTGTTGGGCGGCAATGTATTGGTGGGTACGAACGGGCGCATGGCTGAATGGGAAGCGGCGATTTTAGATGCTCAGCTGGATCGCCTGGACGAACAATGCGCGCGGCGTCAGGAGAATGCGGGCTGGCTGAACGCAGAGATTGCAAAGATTCCAGGCGTTTCGGTGCTCCCTGCGGATGATCGGATCACCTGTTGGAACGGTTACATCTTCTCCTTTCAATGGAAGGGAGGGATGAGCCGGGACGCTTTCGTGGAAGCGTTGCGAGCGGAGGGCATTCCCGCGAGCAACGGCTATCCGCTGCTCAATCAGATGGGCATGCTCAGGGAGGCGGGCTTTGAAAAGTCGACAGGTAGAAAATTGTAACGGCTCTCTCTCTGTGTCACACAAGGGAGGTGGCGGGACGAGGCGGGACACGGCGGGACGAGGCGGGAAAAAGCTAGGAAAATGGCGGGTTGCGGGGGTCTGGGCGCAGGAGGCGACGCATGACCCGAAAAACGGCGTTTGGCGCGCGAACGTGTCACAAGATTTGAAAAACGACCCTTTGCAGGGCCGTTTTTTGTTTTTTGGAGTCTTTGCGTTTTGCGCGTTTGAACGCGCGTTTTTGCTAGGAAAATGGCGGGTTTTTGGGATTTTAGGCGGCAAACAAAAAACGCTCGCGAAACGCGGACGGCGAGGCGATTTCGGAACCATTTCGGAACCATTTCGCGCATATTTCGCGCAATGGAAAACCCCTGAAAAATGTAGATAAATCAACGGTTTTCGGGCATTTTTATGGGCAAACGGGGCTTATGCATAATTTTGAATAAAAATTCATGTTTTTGCATACTCAGTCCTTCCCGGTGCCGGGGATGACATGAACGACCTTCTCAGCACTTTTTAGCTCTTCTAGCGGGTAGCACATAGGTGAAAAATCGGGGTTGAAGGATCGAAGCTCGATTTGATCTCCACGCACATAGAACCGTTTAATGGTGTACTCATCGGAGGCGATGCCATCTATCCGAACGAGAGCAGTTTCACCCGGCGCAGGTTCGGCCTCCTTCTCAACGACGACATAATCGCCATCATTAATGCGAGGTACCATGCTGTTGCCTCGTGCTTGGACAATAAAATAGCGATTTCGATCGAGATATTTCTCGGGAACTTGGACGGTGTCGTCGCGATTGGTGTCATCGAATAACGGGGAGCCCGCCGCCGCATAACCATCAACAGAGCGCTGTGGGAATGCCAGCGCCTTATGCGTCGCTGAAACCAATGGCGTTATGCCGGACAACGCCGACACCATCGCCCAAACCGCTGCGCGCTCATTTTTAGGCAAAGAACGGATGGTTCTGATATATGCGCGCTCGTTGGGTGTCAGCAGGATTGTGTCGTCATCGGGCTGAGAAAATGAAAAAAAATCACGCAAGGATATGGACAGTACATCGCATATCTTTTGCACGGTCTCCAGCGTCGGCACTTTTTTGTTGAGACAAATCTGACTTATATAGGAAGGTGTGAGGCCTGTCAGCGTAGACAGTTCTTTTTTTGATATGCTTTTTTCATCTAAAACAGCGTTGAGAAAATCGCCTATCTGCACGGGTTCCCCTCCTTCCGAAATGAACTAACAGTTATATTATACAGGTTTGAATCAAAATTGCAACAGCAAAATCATGTTACGGAGAGTTCATTTCTCATTGACAAAATGATCTAACCGTAATATAATGAATGTGCAAAATGAACTGTCAGAACATTGGAGGGGTGAGCAATGTCAGAGCTACGAGAACTGCGGCAGTCTCGGAAAATCAAGCAAAAGGATATGGCCACCTATTGTGGTGTGTCACAGGCCTATATTTGCGCTCTAGAAAATGGACGCCGCAAAAACCCGAGCATCGAAGTTATTCGGAAGATGGCGAAAATGCTTGGCGTGAAAACGAGCCGGGTGTTGGATGCCCTGGAAGAGGCGGTGTAAAGATGGAACGGAGATATATCGACAGCATCGCTGCAGCTGAATTGATAGGAATACACGAAAGCACCGTCCGAAGGCGAGTCGAAAGCGGGAAACTAAGCGCCTCTTGTTTAACAGGATGCCAGGCTGGCGGCGGTGGGATCAAGCATTTGGTGCCGCTGGACGAGGCGCTGGAAGCTGCGCCGGTGGAGAACCGGCTGCGGTGGTACGAGCAGCAATCGCGGATGCGGGTCAGCGTGACCGGGGCGGATTTGACGACCTACGCGGAGCGGCTGGGGCCGGAGGCGCTGGAAGTGCTGGCGCGGCGGCAACAGGCGGTGCTCGCGGTTGACGGCGTGCTTGGCGGCGCGGCGCGCGGGAAAATCGCAGCGCTGGACGAGATCGCCGCGCAGCTGGGGGTCAGCACACGCACCCTGCGGCGCTGGCACGCGGCCTACGCGGAGGGCGGGCTGGCGGCGATCATGGACAGGATCGAGCGCAAGGACAAGGGCAAGCCCAAGACGCTGTGCACGCTCGCGCAGAACCTGATCGAGGCGTACATGTGCGACGAGCGGAAGCTGCCGCAGAATCTCATCTTAGAGAACATGCGCAGCATTGCGGAGGCGTACGCGGACGGCGCTTGTAACGAATGCCCCTACTGCCCCTGGTCGGATCTGCGGGAGGGCATGAGGCCCGAGGAGCGCGCGCGATACCCGGAATGCGATCAGGCCGAGGGTCGGCTGGTGATACCGGAAAACCGCCACGCGGTCAACCGGTTTGTGAGGAGCATACCGGAAGCGCAGGTACACTACGCGCGGTACGGCAAGCGGGCCTGGGAGGCCAAATACATGCAGAAGGCCATACGCGAAAAGCCAAAGCTGGTCAACACGGCGTGGTTTGGGGATCACAAGATGTTCGACCTGGTGGTGCTCACGCAGGACGGCAAGCTCGCGCGGCCCTGGCTGACCGCATGGATGGACGCGACGAGCGGCGAGCTCGTCGGCACCTACCTGACGCTGCACCCGAACAGCGACACCATCGCAGAATCCTTCGCGCGGGCCGCCGTCTACACGGTCGGGAGCGACATCTGCGGCCTGCCGACCCTCGCCTACATGGACAACGGCTTGGATTACCGGTCGAAACGCTTCGAGGGCGACCAATGGTGCGAATACGAGGTCGGCAAGCTGAACGCGAAGTTCTACGGCAACGGCATGCTCAAGGCGTTAGGCGTACAGACGAAGCACGCCAAAGCCTATCGCGGCTGGTCGAAGACCATCGAACGGGCGTTTCAGGTGCTCGACCGCTGGATACGCCTGATGCCAGGCTGGATCGGCGGCTCGATCGCCGAGCGGCCCGAGGACAGCAGCAGGAAGCTCAAGGCCGCGCTGGAGCGCGGCGAGATCATGACGTTCGAGACGTTCGCGCGCTGCTTTTACGAGGACGTATTGCCGAAGTATCGGGCGTTCGAGGGCGAGGACGGAAAGAGCCCACAGGAGATCTACCGGAGCACCGAAAAGGCGCGGCTCGACATCCCCGATTGGGCGACCATGGCGCTGCTCAAGAGCATGCACAAGGACGGCTGTGCGGTGTACCCGCAGGGCGTGCGCTTCCAGGGCGTCACGTATTGGCACCCGGCGCTTGAGGACTACATCAGGAGAGAGCCGGTCACGCTGCTCTATAGCCGGGGTTATAACCCGAGCGTGACCGTGATGTGCGAAGGGAAATTTGTCTGCGAGGCGACGCCCAAAGAAGCCTTGCAGATGGTCGGCGAGGAGCCGGAACGCATCGGCGCGCACCTCGCGCGACAAAAGGCGCAGGAGCGCGAGGTCACCAGCCGCATCCGGCAGGTACATCAGGCGACGAAGCGGTTTACAATTGAAGCCTACGCGGAGGCCATCGACGAGCAGCGCACGCGGATAGAGGCGAACGTGGTATCGCTCGAGGCGCGGCGGGCGGCCAGCGAGAAACAGAAAATCACGGCGCGGGCGGTGGGCACGCAAAGCTCGGCGGCAGGTGAAAAACGGATGCGCGAGCTGCTGATCGCGGAGGGCAAAAAAGTGCTGCAGAGCGGCGCGCGTTAAGTGTCAAGGAGGATGAAACATGAAAAAAGATCACGTATACATGTACTCGCTGATTGAGGCCGACGACATGACGGTGCACAGCGGGCTGACGGTGGACACCAGCAAAGAGGCGGTGATAGACGAAATAGAACATAATTTCTTTTCCCCGTGCTACGTGCGGGTGACGCGCATTTGGGAGTTGGAGCCACAGCTCGATGCAGACAGCAATCTGATTGGATATATCCAACTCGCAGACTTATGAGCCCCAGGCCCTGCCCCGTGAAAGCCGGGGCCGCCGATCGAGAGGTCGGCGCAGCGCTTACAGCTTACGAAGGAGGGATTGCATGGGAGTCAAAGAAATTTCAGACGAGCTTGGCGTAACGGTCACAAAGCTAGCTGAGATCTTCGGTTGCAGCCGGCAGCGCTTGTATCAAATGTTCTGCGAGGAAAAAAAGAGCGTGGAAGGTGTATTGAAAGCTAGATATGCCATTATCGGTTTTGCGCAAAGCGAATACTGCCGGGCCTGCCGGGATGCGAACGCGATCTATTTGAAGCGAATCGGTCTTATCGCTAAGACGGCGACGCTGATGAAGGCAAACGAAGAAGGGAGCGAAGACGCTTGACAGGAAGCAAAAAGAATGGCTATACCGGCTGGAAGGATGAACGCGGCGCGAAGCTATATGACGGCGACATAGTGCATGTGAAGCGGATTGGGCGGGTTTGCAAGGCGGTCGTCCGCTACAACAACGAGTTTGGTCGCTGGATGATGTTCGTGCTGGAGGATGGAGGCCACGGGTGTGGAGCTGTCGAGCAGTACATTACGCTGCGCGGCGCGCGACTAACGAAACGTGTGCGCGACGTCAGGAAGGTGGGCGGCCTATGACGGAGCTATTAGAAATCGCCTTATGCAGCATGGGCATGGTTAGCGGCGGGGCCATGATCGGGGCGGCGCTGATGGATCAGCACCACAAACGCGTGCAGGCAGTGCGCGATGCGGAACGACGGCGCGCGGAATCCCGCGAAGAGGCGATCCGCCGGGATCAAGCGGAGCAGGCGCTCGACCTGCGAAACACGCGGGCACGGCTGGTAGAGATGAACAAGGCGCGCGCCGTAGACGAGAGCTACGCGCAGGGCGTAAATGATGGCATGCAGATGGGCGCGAACGCCACGGCGGCGAGCGAGTTTATGAGCGTCATCGAAAGCGGAGGCCGGGGAGCCGCGTTTATGCGGCGCAGAGCGCGATAGAAAAGCAAACAGGGAGGGAACGACATGGAAGCGATCAGGAATGACACGAGCAGCAGAATGATCGATTATAACGACAGGGACCGCGATCTGATAGACGGACTGCAGCGCCTCCAGCGCAGCGGCGTCACCTACCAGAGCATCGCGGATGCGATCACGGCAGGCGGCTGCAAGATCAGCCGGAGCGTCATCAGCCAGTTTGCGAATGAGAACACGAAGCTCAAGCCAATGTACTTGGATGCGATAGCGGATTATCTAGAAAAGAGCCTCCCCTCCACGCCGGTAAAGGAATCGCGCAATGTGGCAGCGCAAGGTTATAAGACGAGCGTGGAGCTGTACAAGACCGAGGCTTATCTGCAAGGAATGGGCTGGCTGCAGATGATCCTGCGTATGCGGGCGATGGGCGTACTGACCGGCTATCCTGGCGTTGGCAAAACCACGCTGCTACGCGAGTACATCAAGATCAACCCAGCTGCCATCTACATCGATTGCTGGCCGACGATGCGTCTCGCCGACGTGCTGGACGTGATTGCGGCGGGCTTAGGTGTGACGCTGCGCGGGACGCTGCACCGCCGCTGCATGCAGCTCGACATGGCGCTGCGAGCGCATACCGATGTAATGCTGATATTTGATGAAGCGGAAAATTTGACCGGCTGGCGCATGAAATCGATCGAGGTGTTACGGAAATTATGGGACGATACCAGCACGCCGACCGTACTGTGCGGCACGCATCGATTAAAAAAATTGATGACGCAGGAGGAGATGGCGCAGCTCTATAGCCGGAACCTCGCAGGCGAAATCGGGGATATTGGAATTGACGAGGTCAAAAGCATCCTGGCCGACTACAACATTACGCCCGGCGCGCGAGGCATGCTGGTCGATCTGGCGCGCGACGCGCGTCACGGCGGGCTGCGAAGCCTCGTCAAACGGCTCAACTTGTGCCTTATCTTGGCGGACGGGGGCGCGATAGACGAGGATGTAGTCGGCGGCACGCAGGCGTATCAGCTGACGTTTGGACGATAAGGAGGGATAGCAAATGTGCGAGTATTGTGAGCAGGGTCATTATATCGCGATGGAAGAGGAAGAGGACAGCCGGGGGCAACGGACGATCGTCGGGGCGACGATCACGCACGACGTGGTATGCGTCGAAAAGCGTCGGATCAGTGCAACCGGAAGAAACATCAGCTATGCGCCACTATGCTACGGAAAGCTGAGGTACTGCCCGATGTGCGGGGAAAAATTGAAGGAGGTAAAACGGGCATGAAAGCTAGGCAGTGCGACGGATTGGTGTACGTGCGGGACGAACGAGGCAAGGTGGCGAGCGTGCATAATGCGGTACGGCTCGCAATGGATCTGCTACAGCTCGGTGAAGAGCGATTTGAGCGGCATTATGGGTTTAGGTGGGTGCCAACCCCCACCGCCCGTATTGAGGCCGAGCGGCGCATGGAGCGTGCCGTATGATTATGGGAGGAAGGGCTTTAGAACGACCGCCAGGCCCAGCCCCGTGCAAGCCGGGGCCGCCGACCGGAAGGTCGGCGCGGCGCTTATGGTCACGAAAGGAGGAAGCCATAAATGAACAAAGTGACAGGCGGCATCACGTTTACAGGCGCGTTGGCAATCACGTTGATCGCGCTGAAACTGATCGGTATTATTGAATGGCGCTGGGTGTGGGTGCTGGCACCACTCTGGATAACGGCTTTGCTTTGGGTGCTGGTGCTGATCATCTGTATCATCGCCGCAATCATAGAGAGGTGACGGAGATGAGCGATGAACCGGCGCGGAGTATCCGTGAGTTTTTGAAGTTTTGGGATGAAGTGCTGAGTAGCTACGGTTATTGCGCCGATCGCCTGGAGGCTATCGGCGGCGAGCTGCAGGACCTGATGCACGAGGCCGAGCTCGGCGAGCCCAAGGACCGCACCGGAGCGGCGCAGTATTACCGGCGTATGCGCGCTGTACGGCAGGAGCGGCGGGCGCTCAAAAACGAGGCGGAGTTGCTCAAACCGCTGGTCGAGTGGATGATTGCCAATGGGGGCGTCAAAAACCGGCTTGCGCAGCTGCTCGGGGGGATGAACGCGACGTTGGAACGGCAGAGCCAGCGGCAGTACAGGCCGCGATCGGCGCAGACCAAGGGAGGCCGACAGGCCGACTAGCGGCGCGTGAATTGTAAAATCGCCGACGCCTACCCCGACGCCGCGAAGCGGTGACGGGGCGCAGAAAAAGGAGACAAAATGATGGGACGGTACAAGACGACCAGCGCGCTCAAGCTGGATTCCTGGGACGACGCGGACGAGACGCTGCGGCAGATTGGGGAAGATCGCCGCGATCTGCTGGCAATCGAGAACCTGCTCAACGAGAAGATCGCGGCGGCGAAGGCTGAGGCCGACGCCAAGGCAAAGCCGATCAAAGAGGAAATTGCGATGAAAGAGAACGCGCTGCAAGATTTTACGGCCAGAAATCGCAAAGACATGACGGGTAAAACGCGGAGGCTGACGCTTGGCGCGGTGAGCTACCGGCTGGTGAAACGCATCAAAATGCCGACCGCCGCCGCTAAGGTCTCGGCGATCATTGATCGGCTTTTTGAACGCGGTATGAACGAATGCGTAATTCAACCGCCCGCAAAAGTCGATAAAAACGCGCTCGGCAAATATACCGCAGACGAAATCGCGACGATTGGCGCGTCGCTCGAGGTCACGGATCAGTTTTCGTATGAAATCGACGAGACGAAATTAGACGCAAGATAAGGACGGAGGGATACCATGGCACTGTACAAGGCGTCGACGGCGCAGCTGCGCATGATCTATGGGCTGGCGAAAAAAGCCGGGTTGGACGACGGCGACCTGCACGGACTGGTACACGGCCTGACGGGATGCGAGAGCCTCGCCGACATGACGGGCTACGGCGCAGGTCGGGTGATCGATCGGCTCAAGGAGCTACTCGGGCAGGAGCCGGGCGGCGGGCTGCGGCGGGACGCGGGCCCGGCGCGCGCCACGGGCGCGCAGCAGCGCAAGGTATTGGCGCAGGTACGGGCCATGGGTTGGGCCGACGAACCCGAGCGCCTACGCGGCTGGCTGCGCAAGATGTACAACGTCGACGACGTGCGGTTTTTGACGCCGCAGCAGGCTGGCAAGTGCATCGATGTGCTCAAGAGCATGCACGACGGCGGGCGCGCGGAGCGCAAGGAGGTGCGGGATGGATGATACCGGAATGGGCCAATGACGTGCAGCTTGACGAGCTGAAAGGCGGCGCGCGGGAAATTGCCGAGGTCATCGGCGTTATGCCCGCACTGCGGTTGATGGAGCAATACGGAGGCGGGTCTGGAACTTATATTCCAAAGCTGGAAGACACGCTCGTGGAGGCTCGCAACCGCCGCATACGTAAGGAATACAATGGGTACAACACGCGCAAATTGGCTTGGCGCTATCGCCTGACAGAGAGGCGCATACAGCAGATCGTATCCGGAAGGCTTGATGAAATTGACGGGCAAACAGATCTGTTTGGAATGCTGTAAGAAACAGATCATACGAAACATTTCGGGGTATCCTGTGCGCACGGACTATGAGACAATGATCGCAGTCAAAACGGCTGCGGTCATTTTTTATACGGCGGTGAGCGACGTGTTAGATAACAAATATGTTTTCTGGATCATTACCACAGCGGTTGGATTGTTGGTCGGTGCGCTGACGTGGTTCGTGAAGCGTGCCATCGACAAAATGGAAAAGCGCATAGATGAGCAGGAGGATAAGCTCAACAAAACAATCAACGACCTCCCCTTTCTCTATACCCTGCGCGAAGATTTTATCCGCGCGCAGGCCAACAACGACCGAAAACTCGATCAAATCAACTCAAAGCTCGACCGAGTACTCGCGCAGGGAATGCGCGCGGACAATTAAGGAGGACACATGAACAAGCTCGAAATCGCCCGAAAGAAAAGCGCGCGCGGCACGATCATGGCGCTGCTTTACGACAACCAAAGCGCCCCTATGCTGGTGCGCACGCTGGGAATGGCGCTGACCAGCCAAGACGATCACGCTATGAGCGAGATCGGCGTGCATTTGTATTATCTGGCCGACAAGGGGTACATCCGGGCATACGCCAACGGCGAGGACATGCGCGGCGATGTGGCGATCCCTGTTAGCATGAGCATCCAGCGTGACGCGCTCGTCCGGATCACGGCTGACGGAATCGACCTCATGGAGGGCACCGTGGACGATGAAGGCGTGCTCTTCGGCGATCCGGATCGTAACTAAAGGATATGCGCAAACGAGAGCGCACGCGCGTCGCGAGCCGCATGGACGAGCTGCCGATCGAGATGCGCATGCAAGCGGACGCCATGCTCGCAGACGTCACCATCAGCTACAAGGAGATCGCGGAAGGGCTGACGGAGGCGGGATACCCCATCAGCAAGAGCTCAGTCGCCCGGTATGCACAGCGCACAGGCAAAGCCCTGCAGCGCATGCAATACATCCGCGAGAACGCCAATGCGATCATCGCGGCCATGAAGGAGCATCGAGGACTGGAGCTAAGCGAGGTGGCAACAGCTTTGATCATGGACAACCTGATCCAAGCGCTGAGCGACGCGTCGGTCGAGGATTACAGCGAAATGCCTCTGCCTAAGCTGATTGAACTGGCGTTCAAGCAACAGCGAAACGCGGTGTACAAGGAGCGCATGGTGCGTGCCTATGCCAAGGACGTCGAACAGATCCGTGCGGGCTTGATGGCTGAACTTGCGGAGCAGGTACAGCACAATCCTGAGTTGGTCGCCCAGCTTGAGATGGCGAGCCAGGTGGCCGCTGAAAAGGTGGTGGAGGCGAATGAACAAGGAGGCACGTGAGTGGTATGCGCTGCACGTGCGCAGCGGCACCGAGACGGGCGTGCTGCAGGCGATCGCCGAGATCGGCGACGTGGACGCGCTGGCACCCAGCGAGACGACTACCATCGTGACGCAGAGAGGCCGACGAGAGCGCACGCGGGTGCTGATGCCGGGTTACGTGTTTGTATGCGCCATCATGACGCCCGCGATGTGGCAGCGGCTACGGCACGCGAAAAACGTGATCGGCATCCTCGGCGAGCCGTACTATGCGGCGATACCCGATGAGCAGATGGCGGCGGTGATGGCGCTCTACTGGCACTGCGTCAGCGGTACGCGCGCCGTAAGAATTGACGGCGTGACGCGGATCACAAGCGGCCCGCTGATCGAGGTGCCCCATCGAGTGACCTGTGCAGAGCCTCGGCAGGGGCGCGTAACGGTCGAACTCAATCTACCAGGCGGCGCACGCGAGGTTACGCTGCATGCGCGGTTTGATGCGGCACAGCCGGGGCTTTACGCACAATACAAGCAGCACGGCGAAGACGGCGGGTGATATTCCCCACGTTGGACAGTGCGATTAGATGGTTGCCATCGCACCGGCCTTGCAAAAGGCGCGGGTGGCGAAGCGTACCTTTACCGGGTCGGCGTGTCTGGGGAGAGACGCGCCGGGCAAACCCGGCATTATGCGGCCAAGTGGATACGCACCCACAAGGCCGCCATGGGACCCCTCCCCCTGGGGGCAGGACTTGCCATCGTCCTGCCCCTTAAGTAAAATCAAATATTCTTGAAAAATATTTGAGAGATTTGATTTATTGAATTCTTATGGACGACTGGAGAAATCTCACACCAAAAATGCAAGGCGTCTTCGAATGATAATGTTTCCGGTATTTCGCAAAGCAAAGGGACAACACTCCAAAGCGTCGGATCTGATTGAAAGATCGGCAGGAGTAATTTAGCGATGTAAGCATTTTTACAACGATCTTCGCAATTGCCCATTAAATATAATAATATATCATTACTTTCATCCGTAAAATTTGTATCAAAGGGCTCCGCTTTCATCATCGCATTATTTACATACACTGAAAATGAGCTAGCATATGAACGCCAGTGTGGATAGGGCGGTGAATCGGACCAAGATATATCGGCCAGAAATAAGAAGAAGTAAGAGGCAAGTTCGCATATCGTTTCTTCGAACCATCGAAATGGCGGCGCTACATCGCGAGTTATTTGAAAATGGCAATATTCATGAGAAAATTGGTAGGCGTATTGGCACCAATATGTCCCATCAGCACTCAAATATATAATGCCAGCTTCTCGATTACAACATGGACTTTGGCTGCTTTCAATCTTCGTAACGATAAGAGGGCGTTGATGAACGATTTCAAAGCAAGGAACGAAAAGCTGATGAATTGACTTCAATACTTCTTCGAGGTCCGGGCGCAAAGAAGCGGTCCAAGCGTTCCGATCAATCAGTATAGCCAATATCATCCCCTCCAATTCGTTTTGAATATAATAACACAGATTTTCAAGAAAGGCATAGATCAAAATGTTTTGCAACGATTATAGCCCACAGAAAAGACTCACGCCTGTCGAGGAATATAAAAACGCTATCGAGCGACAGGGAAAATTCGGCTATCTGTTTGTCGAATATCAGGGATGCCCGCGCGGGAGGATAGGCCGCGCTGCTGGTTTAACGCTGGAAGAAGAAGCATTGCTCATTCCGCCTATGACGGATGTTGACGGGAATGAATGGATACCGGTTCAAAAGGATGTTTTGCTCGAACTCATCCACAGATGCAAAGCTGCATCTCGTTAGGATAGATCAGAGCTCAAATAGCGGCGCGCGTTACGTGTCACAAGGAGGCGGCGACGGTTGGCGATGGAGAAAAAAGCGACGCTGTCGGCGCTGCTGGGTAAGCCGACGCGCGGAGAAGATGAGTTGCAGCTTATCGAGCAGCGGATGCATGACAACATGGCACGCTGCTTCGACGAGGTGCTCGAGGCTGCTCGGAGCGGCGGTTATACGAAAATACTCATGGGCGGCGGTCGCGGAAGCTGTAAAAGCTCGGCGGCGTCGCTCATTATCGTAAACGAGCTCGAGCGCGACGAGCACGCCTGCGCGATCGTGCTGCGCCGGGAGGGCAACAACCTGCGCGGCACGGTGTATGAGCAGATACAATGGGCCATCGACACGCTGGGCGTCGGCGAGCACTGGCAGGCGACGGTCAGCCCGATGGAGATCACAAACACGATCACAGGGCAGAAAATCGTGTTTCGCGGACTGGACGAGCCGCGCAAGATCAAGTCCATCAAGCTCAAAAGACGGTTCTTCTTCAAGTTCGCCTGGTTCGAGGAATTGGACGAATTTGCGGGCATGGCGCAGATCGACAACGTGCTCGACTCGGTGCTGCGCGGCAGCCGGTCGGCGAGCATGATGATCGGCACGTTTAACCCGCCCAAATCGGCCAACAACTGGGTCAACAAGGTGGCGAATGCGCCGGATGCGAGCACATACGTGCATCGTAGCGATTACACCATGGTGCCCGCCGCATGGCTGGGCGAGACGTTTATCCGGCGCGCGCGTGAGCTGAAGGGACGGGACGAGACGGCCTACCGGCACACGTATCTGGGCGAGTGTACCGGCGAAGGCGGCGCAGTCTTTACAAACCTGCAAATCAAACCGATCGAAGCATACGACCGGCAGCGCTTTGAGCTCAAGCCGAACATCGGCATGGACTTTGGCTATGTCGATCCGAATGTGTTGGTCAAGAGCTATTACGAGGCGGGCGAGCTGCGGACGCTCTACATCTATGAGGAGTTTTACAGATCGGAGATGCACACACGCGAAATCGCTGCGGCCTGCAAGCGCATCGCCCGCAACGGAGAACTGATACGCGCCGACAACGCGAGCAAGCAGACGATCGTCGACCTGCGCGGCGAATACGGCATCAACATCGCGGGTGTGTCGAAGGGCAAAAACAGCCGGGATACCGGCTATGACTGGCTGCGGGATCTCGATCGGATCGTGATCGACCCGGTCACCTGCCCCAACGCGGCGCGGGAGTTTGCCGCTTACGAGTACGCGCGGGACAAGACCGGCGCGCCGATCGAGCGTTACCCGGACGGCGACGACCACACGATCGACGCGACGGCCTACGGTAATAGAGAGCATATCTACAGG
>JAEYAR010000078.1 GCA_023404715.1 Bacillota bacterium
CTCCATATGCCTACGAATTGCTTCCGACGGACATCCTCATGCTCCGTTTTTTTCTTTTGGTTCTGAAACGATGCCCGGCTTTTAATGTAGACCCAAAAAGACGACGGTGAAAAAGGAGCGATATCCATGAAAAAAGGGTTATGCCTGATCCTCACGATGCTGCTGCTCGTGCCCACACTCGCCCTGGCGGCGAACGAACCGATCGACCTGCCGATCGGCAACTACGAGACGGATAGGTTAAATGTGGCCGTGTACGACAACTATTATGCGGCCGCGAGCTATGCCGACCCGCTGCCCGTGCTGGAATGGGTGGAGGAGAGGACCGGCATTCAGATCGACTGGGATGTCGTCGTCCCCAGCCAATACGACGAGATCATGCGCGTTCGCCTCGCCGCGGGCAAGGACCTGCCCGACATCGTGCAGATCCCCGGTGGGCTGAAGGAAGTTTTCAATTATGCACAACAGGGTATTCTGATCCCGATAGACGATTTAATTCGAGAGCATGCGCCGAATCTTGCTAAGCTAATTTGGGAAGATATCCCGGAATTGGGGCAAGTTTACACAGCGCCGGACGGCCATATCTATCATATCGCCCAAAACTATGACGGCGGCAACAAAGTCGAGGTCAAGGGCTTGATCCTGCGTACCGATTGGCTTGAAAAGCTGAACCTCGAGATGCCGGTCACGATCGACGATTGGTATACCGTGCTTAAGGCCTTTAAAGAGGGCGACCCCAACGGCAACGGTCTGGCTGACGAGATCCCGTTTGCGGCTTTTGGCACCGGCAACGGCCTGGGCGAATACGGCTATCTCGCTACGGCCTTCGGTCTCGCGGCGCCCGTGACAAAGTACATCGACGTAAACGGCGTGGCGGTCAACCAGTACGAGGAGCCCGGTTTCAAGGAGTTCCTTACGTTCCTAAACAAGCTGTATGCCGAGGGGCTGATGGACCCGCAGTTCTCTACAGGCGACGAGGCGAAGCTGGACGCCATGTTCGCAAAGGACATCGTGGGCGCCAGCGCGCACTTTGCCACGAAGACCGAGCTGTGGGCGGGCACTGCCTCCAAAGCGGGCAATCCGAACAGTGCGGATGCGGAGTACCACCTCGTGCTCTCGCCGGCCGATGCGGACGGAAACGTTCGTCTGATCAGCCGCGCGCTGACGGGCTTCTGCTACGGCATCACCCGCGACTGCAAGGACCCGGTCATGGCGATCAAGTGGCTCGACTACATCTACGGGTCAGACGAAGGCCGCGATACCCTGCTCTACGGCCTGGAAGGCCTCACCTATACGTTGGACGCGGACGGCAACAAGGTCTGGGTCGACAGCATCGCGAACAACCCCGACGGGCTGAGCATTGCTACAGCGCTGCGCGCGGTGGGCGCATTCCCGGCGCAGTTCACCAACCGCACGGTGGAGTTTTATCGGATGATGGTCTCCAAGGCCGCGGCGGAGGAGGGCGAGATCCTGCAGCAGTACATGATTCAGCCGTTCCCGCAGGTCATGGGATTGTCAGATGAATTGGATCGCATCGCTTCCCTCAACGCCGACATCGAGACGTATGAGAACGAGATGATCCAGAAGTTCATCATGGGGCAGGCGCCGCTGTCGGAGTTCGACGCCTTCATCCAGACGATCAAGGGCATGGGCGGCGACGAGCTGACGCAGATCTATCAGGACCAGCTCGACCGCTATTACCAGAAGTAGTCCGCAGCGGGCGGGGCGGAGCGCTGCTTCCCCCGCCCATACCTTGAGAAAAGCGAGGCGATCCCGCATGGCACCAGCGACGCGGGCGCGAAAGCGCTCGATATGGCGGCAATGCGTGCAGGCCAAGTATCTGATCCTGCTCGCGCTGCCCGGCCTCCTCTACTACCTCCTGTTTCACTACGCGCCCATGTACGGGGTCATCATCGCGTTCAAGAACTACAAGGGCGGCACCAGCATGCTTGAGGCCCCCTGGGTGGGCCTCAAGTGGTTTCAGGAGTTTTTCGGTTCCATCTACTTCGGGCGTCTGCTCGGCAATACGCTGATCATCAGCCTGTACAACCTGATCTTCGGCTTCCCGCTGCCCATCCTCTTCGCGCTCGTGCTGCACGAGACGCGCAGCCGCCGCTTCAAGCGCGTGGTGCAGACAATTTCCTACCTGCCGCACTTCATCTCCGTCGTGGTCGTGGTCGGTATGCTGCAGACCATGCTCTCCACCACGGACGGCGTCGTCAACAACCTGATCCGTGCCGGCGGGGGCGAGGTGATCAACTTCTTCGGCTCGAACAAGTGGTTTCGTCCGCTCTACATCGGTTCGGGCATCTGGCAAAGCTTCGGCTGGAATTCGATCATCTATCTGGCGGCGCTTACGAACGCGGACCCGACGCTGTACGAGGCGGCGCGCATCGACGGCGCAAACCGCTGGCAGCAGACGCTGCACGTCTCCATCCCCTGTATTTTGCCGACGATGGTCATCCTGCTCATCATGCAGCTCGGGCGAACGATGTCCGTGGGCTACGAGAAAATCATCCTCATGTATCAGCCCGCCACCTACGAGACGGCGGACGTGATCTCCACCTACGTCTATCGCCGGGGCATCGTGAGCGGGCAGTTCAGCTTCGCGACGGCGGTCGGCCTGTTCAACTCGGTCGTCAACATGGCGCTGCTGGTCAGCGTCAACGCCGTCAGCCGTCGCCTGAGCGACGTCAGCCTATGGTAAAGGAGGGGCGCACATGGTTGTAAAGCAAAGAAAGCAGTACCCGGCCATCCGCCGCCCGGCCGGCGCTATTTTGGGCGACGTATTGATCTACGGCGTAGGGATCTTGGCCGTGCTGGTGACGCTCGTCCCGTTCCTGCACGTCATCGCGATGTCGATGAGCGACCCGCTGCTCGTCGCGCGCCAGGAGATCTTCCTCATCCCCAAGCAGGTGCAGTGGGACGCCTATCGTCTGGTGCTGGAGAACAACGTGTTTTGGACCAACTACGGCAACACCCTGTGGATCGTCGGCGTCGGCACCGTGGTCAACATCGTCCTGACGGTCACGCTCGCCTACGCGCTCTCGCGCAGGAGCTTCTTCCTGCGCCGTCCCCTGATGATGCTCGTGACGTTCACCATGTTCTTCTCCGGCGGGCTGGTGCCGCTGTTCCTGATGGTAAACAACCTGGGGCTGTACAACACGCGCTGGGCGGTGATCCTGCCCTATGCCGTCTCTACGTACAATCTCATCGTCTGCCGTTCGTTCTTCGAGGGCATCCCGGAGAGCCTGATGGAGTCGGCGCGGCTGGACGGGGCGAACGACCTGCGCATCCTCGTCTCGATCGTGCTGCCGCTTTCGGCGGCCATCATCGCCGTGCTCGTGCTCTTTTACGCGGTCGGCCACTGGAACAGCTATTTTCCGGCGATGCTCTTCATCTCCAAGCCCGCGCTGCAGCCCGTGCAGGTCTACCTGATCCGCGTGCTGATCCAAAATTCGGAGGCGCTGGCGGAGGAGGGGTCGGCCGGTTACTCCCGCGCGCTGGTGGTGGAGCAGCTCAAATACGCGGTCATCATCGTGACCATCCTGCCCATCGTCGTGCTCTACCCGTTTTTGCAGAAATACTTCGTCCAGGGCGTTATGATCGGGGCCATCAAAGGATAACCACAATCAGGAGGAAAACGTAGTATGAACAGCGAACCCTTTGTACGTGTGTTGGGCTCTGCGGACTGGATGCAGACGCCCGGAAACGACGGCGCATGCTATGCGCTGAGCGACCGGATTTTGATCGATACGGGCAGCGCGGCGGGGCTGACGCTGATCGACGAGGGCATCGACCCGGTGAGCCTGCCGACAATCTGCTTTACGCATATGCACGCCGATCACTGTATCGGGCTTTTGCAGCTGCTGCTCTATTGGCGCATCAAGCGCGGCTCGCTCGAGGGCTTGACGATCGCCGGGCCCGCGCCCAGCGTGCGCATGCAGGTTTACCGCGCCTTTGAATATGTGTTCCATGATTCCCATGACATTACGAGCGAGGTGCCGGGCATGCCGCGCATCCTCGAGCTGCACGACGGGGACGCGTTTGAGACGCCGGAATACCGCGCGCAGGTTGTCGATTCCGACCATGCCTGTCCGGGGCTGTGCTATCGGTTTACGCACAAAGAGACGGGGCATGCGGCGTGCTTCTCGGGCGACACCCGCTATCGAGACGCGTTCGGTCCCTTTTTTCAGGATGCGGATCTGCTTGTATACGAGGCGTCCTTCGGGGCAGGTCCGATCGACCCCGAAAAGAACAGGGTCTGCAAGCATTCCAGCGCGCAGGAGGCGGCGCGTGCGGCGCGCGAGGCGAACGTAAAACGCCTGCTGCTTACGCATACGATCCTCCCCAGGCGCGAGGGCGCCGTCGAGGCCGCGCGCAGCCAGCTATCGATCCCCGTCGATTGGGCGCAGCCTCTGTCGGTATTTCCGTTTTAAAGGAGTGAGTGCCCGTTGGTCAGCGTTACGAAGGATGCGAGGGGCGTGCGCCGGTGCTTTATGATGTGCTGGATCGGCTATGCCCTCGCGTACATGTGCCGGATGAATTATTCGATGGCCATGCCGTTCATCAGCGCGGATCTGCCCCATCTCGCCGAGCGCACGGGGGTGATCGGCAGCTGCTTCTTCTTCAGCTATGCTTGCGGGCAGCTCGTCTGCGGTTATCTGGGGGACAGAACGCGGCCGGAGCGCATGATCTTTCTGGGGCTCCTCTTTTCCGCGCTGGCCAACGCCGCATTCGGGTTCGCGCAAACATTTTTCGGTATGGCGGGCGCATGGCTGCTCAACGGCTGCTTTCAATCGATGCTTTGGGGTCCGATCATTCGCATCGTATCGCGTATATACAGCGCAGAGGAATACAACCGGGTAACGCCGGTGCTCATGCTTTCGACGGTAACGGGGTATCTGGCGGCCTGGCTGCTATCCGGCGTCTTGTCCTCGCTATGGAGCTGGCGCTTTGCGATGTGGGTACCGGCGGCTCTGCTTTTTGCATATGCGATCTATTGGTTCTTTGGCATCGGCGACGTCGGCGCCTTACGGGCGGATGCGGGGCAGATCGCGGACGCTGCGCACGGGCAGCCGCAGCGGATCGGGCTGCTCGACATGCTGACGAAGGCGAGGCTATGGCCCGTCCTGGGCGCATCCTTTTGCCAGGGCATGGTGAAGGACGGCATTAGCCTGTGGGCTCCGATGTATTTTCTAACCCTGTTCGGCATGTCGTTTTCGGATACGATCGGTTTTATCCTGCTCATCCCGGTCTTCAACGCGCTGGGCGTGTGCTTTGCGAGCTGGCTGAACCGGAGAATGCGCTACCGGGAGCGGCGTACGTCCGCGCTGCTCTTTTGTTTGACGCTTGCGCTGCTGGCGGCGGTCGTCCGGGCCGGCGGCGCGAGCATTTTGGCGGCCGCGCTGCTCGTAGCTGCTGCGTCGGGCATGAGCCACGGGACCAATTCCATCCTGCTCTCCTTCCTGCCGCTCAAATGCTCTGTCTACGGGCGAAGCTCCACGGTCGCCGGACTGATGGACTTTTGCTCCTATCTGGGGGTCGCGGTCAGCAGCGTGGGGGTCGGGGCGCTCGTCGCGCGCGGGCATGTTGCGCTGATCCCCGCAGCCTGGCTGCTCGCGGCCGCCTGTGGGACGGGATGCATGCTGCTGTCGCAGGAAAAAGCATAACGCCAAAAGAAGAAGCGGGGTCGATCGGAACGGATCGGCCCCGCTCCTGGCCGTCGACAAAGTCGACGGCCTCGTGCAAAATGAAGGATCATTTTGCACGAAGAACACGGGAGAAGTTTTCCTCCGCAAATGCTGCGCATTTGACTACGGAAAACGCCCCGCCCGACCGGCAGAGCCGGTCGATACGATTCCAATGAAGGGGAGTCCTCCCCTTCATGCATCCTCAACGAAGTGACTGGGGTTTTCCAACAGTCTGAAGCGGGGTCGATCGCAACGGATCGGCCTCGCTTCTTTGCGTTTTAATCGTGTTATCCCTCGCACGTCCGCCACGGGAGCCGCGCCTCCACGGGCGGGAGCCGGTAGCGCGCGTCGTGCGGCTCTTGCTGATACCAGTAGGCGGTGCTGGAATAGTCGTTGGATAGCTTGTTCGCGTGGCCGTGCTCGATGGTGACGCGGATGGAGCGCTCAAAGCGAATCGGATCCTTGATATGAAAGCGGTACATGCTGTTGGCGCCCTTCCAGGGGCGGCCGAGCTCGTCGCCGGAGTAGACCGTCAGGCCGTGCCAGGGGGCGCTGTACGTCTGGCGCGGGCAGTAGGCAGTATTGAAATAGTCCTCCGTGCCCGTGCCCTGCAAGGTAGGGCGCGGGTCTCCGTCTATGAAGATCATGTCGTCGCCCTCGCCGTACCAGTCGTTGATCTGTTTTTCAAAGTTGAAGATGTTCAGGTTACAGCCTACGTAATGACCGCGGCCCGTCGCCTCTAGGATCGTGTAATTGCCCTCGCCGTCCGGGTTCTCGATGTCCCAGCCTGCGGGCCAGTCCTCAGGGCGGTCGACGCCGGCCCGGGGGCTGGGTTGTAACAGGCTGTCGCCCAGCTTCCTGGCGACGCCGTCCGTGTCCGCCTCGCGCCGCCATTGGGCGTGAAAGCGCGCGTAGTCTGCGCGCACGGCTGTGCGCTCGTAATCCACATAGTAGAAGAAATTTAGCGGCAGGGCGGATTCGTTTTGCAATGTGACGCGCGCGCCGCGCTCAAAGGGCATGGGGAAGTAACAATTGAAGCCGCGCCCGTCCTGCGGACACATCGAGAGCGGCTCCGAGACGAAATTGCGCGTAAGCCCCATGCCGATGCCGAAGAAGTCGCCGATTGGTGCTTCGACGCTGGGGACCTCCTCGCCGTCCCAATACATGCGAAGCACTGCTCGGCGCAGGATATCCTCATCCTTACTGCTGAGCGTGCACCAGATGTGGCGGATGATGCCGCTTCCATCGATCTGGGCGGCGTCATGCGTCGCGCCCGGGGCGATGTGCACGGCGTCGTCGTTGCTACCCGCCGGATCCCCGCTCGAGATGCGGCGCGTTTTGCTGTCGCGCAGGACGAAAAGCGTATCCAGTGCGTTTCCTTCCAGCATAAAAATCATCCTTTCTGCTCATTGCTGTGCCATGCCCAATTGGCGGACGGAAACGCCGGGAAGGGCTGGAAGGCCGTTTTCCGGTCGATCCAAATAGAAGTAGGCGGTGGAGGCGTAGTCGTCCTCCCGATAAAAGTTGTACCATGCGTCCCAGATGGCGTTTTGCTCGTTTAGCCGGTAATCCGGGTCTTCAAAGAGCTTATGAAAGCCGCTGAGACTGGAATCTGCGCTGACGAACCGCAAAGGCACATGCGCGTGCGCAAGTGCTAGGGCTACGGCGCAGGGCGCTCCGCCGAGCTGCTGCACGCGAACGCACAGATCGTGCTGAAAGTAGACGGGATCGACGGTATGCAGCCGGTAAAAGGCGAACCGACCGGCCTGTAAATCCGACTCGGTGCAGCCCTGCGTGCGGTGGGCAAAGACGCCCTGTCCCCAGGCGGTACCGATGTAATCCTCTATGCCCGTGCCCACGAGCGTGGGCAGCGCTTCGTCGCCGTCCAGGTACATCTTGACCTCGCCCTCGCCAAACCAGGTCTGTTGATATTGCTCGTCCAGCAATACGCCGAGGCTTGCGCCCAGGAACCGACCGTGTCCGTGCACGCGAGGCAGAAGCGTATAGTCATTTAAAAGCTTTGTGGGCGTCTCTCGATTCCAAAAGGCGTGGAAATAAAGAGCACTGTCCGGCGCAAGCGGTTCCAGCGTGAAGTCTACATCATAAAACAGTCTCTTGATGTGCGCGTCGGATTCGTTTTCAATCGTGATACGCGCGCTGGATAAAAAAGGCATCGGCATAAAGCAATTCAAAGACCGGCCCTCGGGAGAAGAAAAGAGCTCGGATTCAAACGGGCGCAGCCGTGCAAGTCCATGACCGAAGAAATCGGCAAGAGGACAGCAGACAGCTGGCGTCTTTGCGCCGTCCCAATACATGCGAAGCGTCAGCGCGCGCAGCGTATGGGGCGAACGATCGGATAACGTCATCCAAATCCGCCGGATGACGCCGCTGCCATTGGCTTGCATGAGCGTGATGGTTTGTCCGGGGGCGAGGGCACTGAAAGCGTGCCCCTTGGCACAGGCGTTTTCGTGGGCCCCTGCGCCGGGGCTTGCCAGCGGGTTTTCAAAGTCAGCCCAGCGCGCTTGTAGGACCTTGTTAGGACGAAAGATTTCCATTGTCTTATCCTTTCACGCCGGACGTGACGACGCCCTGCACAAAGTATTTTTGGCAAAAGAGGTAAAGCGCCAGCACCGGCAGCACGGTGAGCAGCGACATGGCCATGAGCGGGCCCAAATCCTGCGCGCCGCCATACTGGCTTTTAAACGTGTTGAGACCGATCGCCAGCGTGAATTTTTTTGGATTGACCAGGTAAATCATCGGCGCGAAGTAGTCATTCCAGGCGCCTACGAACGTGAACATGGTGACCACGAGCAAGGAGGGCTTGGCGTTGGGCAGATAGATGCGGGCGAAGATGCCGGGCCAGGAGGAGCCGTCGATCATCGCGGACTCCGCCAGCTCCTTCGGGATCGAGGCGAAGAACTGGCGTAGCAAAAAGATGTTGAACGCGCCGCCGCCCAGGAATGCGGGCAGGATGAGGGGCAGGTAGGTATCCACCCACTTGAGGTTGGAGTAGAGCACGAACATCGGGATGAGCGTGACCGTGCCGGGGATCATCATCGTCGCCAGCAGGACGGTGAAGAGCAGGCCCTTGCCGCGCGCCTTCAGCCGGGCAAAGCCAAAGGCGACCATGGAGCTGGAGAGCAGCGTGCCGACGATGGTCATGACGGTGATGAACGCCGTGTTGGCGAAATAGCGGTCAAAGCCCGAGACGGCCAGCCCCTCTTGAAAGGAGCGCACGGTAAAGGGATTGGGGATCCATTCGGGCGGGTAGGCGACGATCTGGCGCGGGGTCATGAGCGCGGTCTTGACCATCCACACGAAAGGCAGGAGGAACAGGATGCTGCACAGCGCGAGCACGCACTCCCAAAGGAGCGTGGAGAGCGCCCGCCGGCGCTTAGCGCCTTGAACGATGGCCATATCAATCGACCTCCTCACGATAATGGACCCAGAGCCTGGAGGAACGGAAGATAAAGAGGCTGAGCAGAAGGATCAGGATGAACAGCCCCCAGGCGAGGGTGCACGCGTAACCGAAGTCCATGTACACGAACGCCGTCTTGTAGATGTGCAGACCGTACACGTAGGTCGCGTACATCGGGCCGCCGTCGGTCATGATCTGCGGCTGCGCGAAGATCTGCAAAGAGTTGATGATGCCCATGATGAGGTTGAAAAAGACGACCGGCGTGAGCAGAGGCAGCGTGATCTTGAAGTAGACCTGCCTGGGCGAGGCGCCGTCCAGCGCCGCGGCCTCGTAGTACGCATCGGAGATATCCTGCAGGCCGGCGAGCAAGATGAGCATCTGCCCTCCGCAGGTGAAGACGTTCATGATGATCAGCGAGGGCATGGCCCAGTTTTCGTCGATGAGCCAGCCCGGGCCTTGGATGCCGATCAGGCTTAGCAGATCGTTGAAGATGCCGGTAAAGGGGTTGTACAGCTGGCTCCACACGATGTAAACGGCGACGCCGGCGACGACGGAGGGGAGATAGAAGATCGAGCGGAAAAAATGGCTCAGGGGCATGCGTTTGTTGAGCAGCTGCGCCAGAAAGAGCGCGACGACCAGGTTGAGCGGCACGGTGACGAGCGCGTAGAAAAACGTGTTGCCGACGCTCTTCCAGAACAGGCTATCCTGGAAGAGCATGTTCTGCACGTTTTTGAGCCCGGTGAATGTGGGCGCGCTGACGCCGTTCCACTTGCAGAAGGCGGCGTACAGCGAGTAGAGCATCGGCCCGGCGGTGAAGCACACGAAGCCGACCAACCAAGGGCTGATGAACAGGTAAAACATGCGGGATGTATCCATCGCCGGGCGTTTGCGGCGGCGTGGCAACGCGCGAGAGGTCATGGGGCTTCCCTCCTTTAACGAAAGATACGGCGCCGCGCGGATCGCCCGCGCGACGCCCGGCGGATATGGCAGAAGGGACCTGCGGACGGTGCGCGGCTTACTGGGCCAGCAGCGCCTCGCAGTTCTTCTGGATGTTGGCGGCAGCGGTGTCGACGTCTTGCTTGCCGCTGATCACGAGCTTGTACTGATTTTGAATCTCGTCGTTCAGCTTGCCCCATACGCCGCTGGTTTCCCAGCCGGTAGCGTAATCGAGCATTTCGACGAAGGCCATCTTGTTGTAAGGTTGATTGCCGTAGAAGTCGTTCAGGTAGGCTTCGCTCGTGGCGTAGCTGGTGAGCATCGGCACGCCGATGGGCGCGGAAAGCGCCTGCGCCTCTTCGGTGGCGGTCATGAACTTGATGAAATCCCACGCCTCTTCGGGATGCTCGGTGCTCGCGGACATCGTCCAGCCGTCGGCGTACAGGTTGCCCTGCCAGTGGCCGTACTGCTCGCTGCGGGGCAGCGGCACGACGTCCCAAGCAAAGGCGTCGCCGATGGTCTTGGAGAAGGCGGCCATTTCCCAGGGCGCGGTGATCGCCATGGCAAATTTGCCGGTTTCAAAGCCGCCGCCGATCGCGTCGGCTACGACATCGTCGGGCGATACCTTCAGCTCGCCCACCATCGAGGCGAAGAGGCCCAGGGCATGCTTGAAGGATTCGTTGTCCTGCGCGTGCACGGTGCGCGTCTGCGTGTCGTAAACAGGCTGGCCGTACAGGTTGCGGTACAGGTTGTAGGGCCAACCGCTCAGGTTCATGCCGTAGATCTGGCTACGGCCGGACCCGGATGTCAGCTTGGTGGCGATGGCGACCATCTCCTCCTCCGTCCAGTCGGCGGTGGGGTGAGCGATGCCGGCCTCGTCCAGCATGGTCTTGTTGTAGACCACGGCGGGAATCTTGTACAGATACGGCGCGGCGTAGACGTGGCCCTCGCTGTCGGAGAGTACGTCCAGCGCGCGCTGGTTCCACGCGCCCGTAAGCAGGGCGTCGCGCTCCATGTAGGGCGCCAGGTCCGCAAAGACGCCCTCGTCGCGGAAGGGGGAGAGGATGTCGTTGGCGATGCCCATCACGTCCGGCGCCGTGCCGGCGGCGAACCAGGTCTGCAGCTTGGTCGGATACTGGCCGCCGTCGGTGTAGGTGCATTCGATCTTGACGTTCGGATGCGCGTCCATGTACATCTGCGCGAGTTTTTCCTTGATCGCAATTTCGTCTGTGTTCCCCCAAAAGGCGAAGGTCAGCGTGACGGGCTCCTGCGCCTGCGCAAATGCGGGGACGAACAGCGTGCAGAGGAGCGCGGCGAGCATCAGGGCGGAAAGCAACCGAGTTTTCATGGGATCCCTCCTAAAATAAGATTCGTTCTTACCAATTTGGTGGTTCACCAAATCAATAGACAACAAAAACGTTTTTATTGAGCGCATTATAACACGAATGCTCAAACGTGTCAATCAAAACTGGAACAAAAACGTTATTTATTTTAGGTTAACAAGGCATGTGGTACAATAAATAAAAAAGCTCACAGGCCATTTATGGTATCTGTTCCCTTGATTTACACCCAAAAACACATGTTATAGGTGCTAAGACTTATGAAGAGGACAAAAACGATTTTTCTTGAAATCATGAGCTATTCATGCTACAATGATTGACAAATACAATCGGGCACGGGGGAATCGGATTGAACGAAACGAAAAAAAAGCGCGTCACCATTAAAGAAGTCGCGCAGCTGGCCGGGGTTGCGCCCTCTACCGTATCCTTTGTGCTGAACGGAACAAAGGGCCAGACGATTTCGCAGGAGACGCGCGAGCGGATCCTGCGATGCGTCCAGCAGCTGGGATACAGGCCCAGCTATTCAGCCAGCAGCATCCGCAGCGGTAGCGCAAAGACCATCGGCGTGGTGGCGACCTATAAGGTGAACAGCCTGTATTTTTTAGACCTGATCAACGGCATCATGGAGGCGGCCAACCAGCGGGATTATGCGGTGACGATCTGCCCTGCCCCGAGCGAAGAGCACGAGTTTCCTTGTCTCAACTACTATTTAGAGGGACGCATCGACGGCATCGTCTTCATCTCTTCGGCGCACAGCGAAGAGAAATCCCGCGAGTGCGATTATAT
>JAEYAR010000122.1 GCA_023404715.1 Bacillota bacterium
ACGACGAAGCTGCAGGACTATGCGGCGACGTCGAACCAGACCTGGGCGGACGCGATCCTGTACGCTTGGCTGGGCGATCCGGTCGAAACGCCGGACGAGGAGATCACCACCGACGACATCCTCATCCTCCCTTAAATCCTCGCGCAAAACGGGCTGTTCTTCGGAACGGCCCTTTTGCATTTCGTGTAAGGGCAATCACGTTGGACATGGTAGGGGCGACCTAAAATCGCTCAACTGTAACGTGGTTTATGAAACGAACCTTATAGGTTGCACAGCTGGTGATTGCAGCGCAGGGACGAGTGTGCTACAATAGGCAGTAATATATCATCACGAAGGAGAAAGCATAAAATATGAAGAAAACGATGCTCGCGCTGATGCTTGCGGCCCTTTTGCTTCTGACGGCAGGCTGCTCGCAGAACAATCACGGCCTGGATCCCAAGAACCCGACGGTCGTCTCGGTTTGGCATTATTATAACGGCGCGCAGAAGGAGAGTTTCGATGCGCTCGTCAATGCGTTTAATGAGACCGTCGGCACGAAGGAAGGCATCGTGGTCGTGGCGTATGGCCAAGGTGGCGTGAACGAGTTGCAGACGAAGGTCATGGATTCGATTGAAAAGCGCGTCGGCGCGCAGGAGACGCCCGATATCTTCGCGGCCTATGCGGATACGGCCTATGCCGTCAACGAAATGGGCGCGCTTGCGGATATCTCCGCCTATCTGACAAAGGAAGAGCAGGACGCGTATATCGACGCGTATATCGCCGAGGGCAAGCTGGAGGACGGAGACTCCATTAAAATTTTGCCGGTTGCTAAATCCACAGAGGCCCTCTACGTCAATCAGACGGCTTTTGATGCGTTTGCGCTCGAGACCGGTGCGGATGAAGCGCTGTTTTCGACATGGGAGGGCATCGCGCAGCTGAGTCAGGCCTATTACGAGTGGACGGATGCCAAGACGCCGGAGCCAAACGACGGCAAAGCCTTCTTTGGCCGGGATGCGATGGCCAACTACCTGCTCATCGGCAGCCTGCAGCTGGGGCATGAGATGCTCGTGCGTACAGACGGACAGACACGGGTCGTCCTCGACCGCGGCGCCTTGCGCAAGCTGTGGGATTGCTACTATGTGCCGTATGTTAACGGGTTCTTTACCGCGCGGGGTCGCTTCCGCTCGGACGATATGAAGACGGAGGACCTCATCGCCTATGTAGGCTCCACCTCCAGCTCCACGTATTTCCCGATGGAGGTCACGCGGGAGGACGGCACCACCTACCCGATCGAGGGCAAAATCTATCCGCTGCCCAATTTTGAGGGGACCGAACCCACCGCCGTCCAACAGGGGGCGGGAATGGTCATTCTGGGGTCGGATGAAGCGCATGAATATGCTTCCGCGCGTTTTCTCAAGTGGTTTACCCAGGCGGAGCAAAACATAGCCTTCAGCGTAGGCTCCAGCTATCTGCCGGTCACGAAAACGGCGAACGACTGGGGGAAGATCGATGCGGTCTTGCAGGAGCGCTACGCCGATATGCAGGTCATGCTGCGGGAATCCCTGCGCGTGGGCATCGAAACGGTCGAGCAATACAGGCTTTATACCCCGCAGCCGTTTGAAAAAGGCGCCCAGGTGCGTGCGGTGCTCGAGACGGCGCTGTCGGATGCGGCGGTAGAAGCGCGTGCGCAGGTGCTTTCGAGCATCGCCGGCGGCTTGCCGCGCGAAGCGGCGGTTCACGAATACACGACGGATGCGCGCTTTGAGGCGTGGGCGGACGCGCTAGAATCGCAGCTGAGCGCTCTTTGAGACCCATATCAATGTACAGCGGTAAAGTAGGTGAGGTAAATGGCGCGGCGCATTCGGCGGCGAACGATCTTTCAAAAGATCGTGATCCCCATATTGGGCCTTTTGCTCGTGGAGGCGCTGTTGTTCCCGACGATTTTTGTCTTGGGCGGCTTTTTGACGCAGTTTGAGCAAAATGCGTTCGACGTGTTGGGGGAGCGTACGGCAAACCGCAAGACGTACATTGAAAATGAAATGGTCAATCGTTGGTCGAGCCTGTCGGAGAGCGAGAGCAATATCCTGCGTACGATCGACGAAACCCTGGCGGAATGGAATGTGGGCTACGGCGACATCGCGGTAGATGCGGCGCTCAACGAAAAGCTGGTCGAGGCGGCGGCCTCCGAGATCATCTACTTGCTGCGCAAAAGCAGCGTCACCGGCGCTTTCCTCATTTTAGACGGCCCGGGCATCCGTTCGCAGGGCGATTCGCGTGCCGGGCTTTACGTGCGGGATTTGGATCCGCTCACATACTCGGTGGACAATGCGGATTTGCTCATGGAACGCGGAATGCCGAATCTGTCCAAAGACCTCGGGATCGCGTTGGACAGCTATTGGAGCGCAGCCTTTTCGTTCGATTTTGCCGCAGAGCCGGAGGAAGAAAGCTATTTTTTTGCGCCGCTGCGCGCGGCGCAAAATGCGAGCGTGGCGGAACGGACGGATAGCGGCAACTTTGGATATTGGGCCCTGGGAAAGTATTTGAACCCGTGCGACGGAGCGAAGTTGATTACGTATTCTATCCCGCTGATCGCCGACGACGGGTCTGTGCTCGGCGTTTTGGGCGTGACGGTATCCCAGAGCTATCTGACGTCGCTCATGCAGTATAGAGAGCTGACCGAGAACGGCGGTTTATACATCATGGGGCAGCTGTCGCAGGGGGACGCGTTGATGCCCGTGTTCGCCAGCGGACCGACGTTTAAGACTTACTTTACAGAGGATGAGCCGATTGAGCTGAAGCGAACGGCTTACGAGGGAATCTATCGCGCGGTTGGGCGGCGCGCCGGTATGGAGGAGGACTACTTCGTCAGCGTGCAGGCGTTTCGGCTTTACAATGTCAACACGCCGTTTGAAAGCGAGAGGATCGTCTTAGCCGGATGCGTGCGGTCGGACAATCTGCTCGCGTTCTCGCAGAAGATCAAACAGACGTTTATGCTCATCATGCTGGGCTCGATCATCGGCGGCCTGATTGCCGCGCTCTTCGTAGGGCGCATCATCTCAAACCCGATCCGCAAGCTCGTGGGCCAGCTTAAGGAGAGCAACCCCAATGGCCGGATTCATCTGGAAAAGCTGCATATCGAAGAGATCGACGAGCTGACGATCTCCATCGAGAACCTGAGCGAGGCTGTGGCGGACTCCGCTTCAAAGTTCGGCAAGGTCGTCTCGATGACGGGCATGAATTTCGGCGTGTTTGAGTATCGCATGGGGGAGCAGCATGTCTATTGCAGCGACGGCTTCGCGCAGATGATCGGTATGGATTGGAGGGCCCATTACGTTGACCGGGAGACGTTCGATGAGGGCATGCGGGCGTTTGAACACAGGCTTTACGACGCGCGCGAAAACATATACAGCGTAGAATCCGCCGGCGGCATGCGCTACATCCGTCTCAATGAAATTACGGACCGCTCGGGGCGGCTCGGCACGGTGACGGACGTCACGCGCGAGGTGGAGGAGAAACGTAAAATCGAATACGAGCGTGACTTTGACGTGCTGACAGATCTGCTCAACCGGCGTGCATTCCATGCACGGGTCGATGCGCTTTTCACCCATCCGGATAAGCTGGGGCATGCCTGCGTCATCATGTGGGATTTGGATAACCTGAAATTCATCAACGATACGTACGGCCATGAATGGGGCGATCGCTATATCAAGACGTTTGCTCAGCGCTTGAGCGACTTTGAGACCTGTTACGGCGGCCTAGTCGCCCGCAGGTCCGGCGATGAATTCTACACGTTCCTGTACGGGCACGCGGACGCCGCACGAGTCAAGGAGATCATTCGGGAAACATGGATGCGTATCGGCGCTTCCACCCTGACGATGCCGGATGGAACCGAGATGAAGCTGCGCGTCTCGGCCGGCGTGGCTTGGTATCCGGAGGACGCGCAGACGCTCGAGGAGCTGATCCGCTACGCGGATTTTGCGATGTATGGCAGCAAGCACAGCAAGAAGGGTACGATCCTCAACTTTAACCGCGCGATCTATCAAGAAGATCTGTTTATGCAAAACGGCCCTGAGAAGATCAATGCGCTCATCGAGGGGCACCTGGTCGATTTTGCGTTACAGCCCATCGTCAGCGCGCGGGACGGCGCTGTGTACGGCTACGAGCTGTTAATGCGCCCGCGCGTGGAAGGTATTTCCACGCCGCTAGACGTTCTCAAGCTCGCACGGGCCAACTCAAAGCTCTACCAGATCGAGGAATTGACCTGGTTTGAGGGCTTGAAAGCATTTGAGGCGTGCTGTAAGGCTGGTCTGGCGGATCCCGGCGCGCGCGTGTTTATCAACTCCATCGCCAGCGAAAGCCTGTCGGAAGCTGATTTTGCGCGGTTGAAGGAACGGTTCGCGGACCTGACGGAGCGTATCGTCATGGAGATCACCGAGGGCGAGCCGCTCGACCCACAGCAAAACGACTGGAAATGCGAATCGGTTAAACGCATGGGCGGGATCGTGGCGCTGGACGACTTTGGCTCGGGCTATTCCAGCGAGGCGCTGCTGCTCAGCGTACAGCCGCAAATCGTCAAGATCGACCTCCTCTTCATCCGCAATATTCACGCGGAACCGGGCAAAAGGCTGATCGTGAGCAACCTGATCGAATATGCGCATGCGCAAGGAAGCGCTGTCGTCGCCGAGGGCGTAGAGACAGACGCGGAGCTTCGCACGGTAATCGCGCTGGGCGTGGATTATCTGCAAGGCTATCTGATCGCCAGGCCGTCGCTGGCTGTGCGGCCGGTCGACGAGGAGGTTGTGCGGGCGATTGCGCTCGCCAATGCACACAAGGCGGATGCGTGAGCGCACGGGGCTGCGCGCCGGATTGCGGGCGCATAGACCTTGGCACTTGTGCCGGCGCAGACGGCGTGTTATACTGGATATATCAAGCTGTGTCGCGGCCGCGAGGCCGCAGGGGCGACGATAAAAGGAGAAGTATTCGTGACCGAAGAGAAAGCCGTTCATCCGCTATCGGAGATGGACATCAGTCTGCAGGTGCAAAAGGCCTTTACGCGCATGGGCTTTAAGGAACTGACGCCGATTCAGATGCGCTGCATTCCCATGATGATGCAGGGGTTGGATATCATCGCCATAGCCCCCACCGGAACGGGCAAGACATTGGGGTTTGGCGTACCCATGCTCGAATATGTGAACCTGCGCGACGATCGCGTACAGGAGATCGTCCTGGCGCCAACCCGCGAGCTTGCGCAGCAGATTGCGGAGGAGCTGAAGAACCTAGCGCACTTTATCCCGGAGATCCGCATCGCCGTCATCTATGGCGGTCAGCCGATATCCAAGCAGATTACGGCGCTCAAGCGCCATCCGCAGATCCTTGTGGCCACGCCGGGCCGCCTGCTCGATCACATGCAACGGGGAAATATCAGCCTCTCGTGCGTGCATACGCTGGTGCTCGACGAGGCGGACGAGATGCTCAAGATGGGTTTTGTCAAGGACGTGTGCCGCATTATCGAGGCAACGCAGCCGGATCGTGAATTGGTCATGTTTAGCGCGACGACCAATCAGGACGTTATGACGATCTCGTGGAAGTATCAGGACAATCCCGTCGAGATCGTGGTGGAGGCTACCCGGGAGAACAAGCCGCAGATTACCCAATACGTCATCGAGTCCACGCGTCAGGATAAATACGAACACCTGCTTTACCTGCTGGATTCGGATCGATATAAACGCGCCATGATCTTCTGCAATACGAAGGATATGACCGACCGCCTCTGCACGCGCCTGCAAAAGGCCGGGTACAGCGCGGAGTGCCTGCATGGCGATATCCGCCAGAGCCAGCGGGATAAGGTGATGACGGGTTTTCGCAAGGGGCGTTTTGAAATTCTCGTGGCGACGGACATCGCGGCCCGCGGCATCGATGTGGATGATGTAGAGGCTGTGTTCAATTACGACCTGCCGGAAAAAGACGAGTATTACGTACATCGGATCGGGCGCACGGGGCGCGCCAAAAAGTCCGGCGTAAGCTTTTCGTTCGCAGATTTCCGCGAGAGCGTACGCCTGGATGAAATCATGAAATACATCCACGCCAAACCGACGCTCCTTACGTTCGATGAATACGGCACCCTGTGCGATAAAGCGTCGGGCGAGCCTTTCTTCGAGGACATATGAACAGGTCTGCAGCCGGTCTATCCGGCTGCATTTTTATTTCTGATTTTTGTATGAATAAATGAAATAAAATGCACAAAAAGTGAATAAACATAAAAATGTGCTTGACGAATGGGAGGAAACATCGTATAATCCCCGTATTGCTTAGTGAAGAAAAATAGAAGGGGTTGAATAAAAATGAAAAAACTATTGGGGATTATACTAACTGTAAGTCTGCTCGCTTCGTTTGCGGCGTCGGCGCTCGCCGACAGGCTGGAGGACATCAAGGCGAAGGGGAAACTGGTCGTCGGATCGAGCGTCAGCTTCGCGCCGTTTGAATTTTATTATCCGGATGAGAACGGCAACGAATACGCCGCCGGCTTTGAGATGGACCTCGCGCGCCAGATCGCCGCGGATCTGGGTGTGGAGCTGGAGATCGCCGACCAGCAATTCGCGGGGCTGGTCACGGCGCTGATGGCGGGCGAGATGGATATGGTCATCGCCGGCATGACGGCGACGGACGAGCGCCGGGCGGCTGTCGACTTCTCCGAAACGTACTACGTCGGCGAACAGCCGATCGTCGTGCGCGAGGCGGATTTGGGCAAGTATAAGACCTATGAAGAGATCAAGGGGAAATTGATCGGCGCGCAGACCGGATCGATTCAGCAAACCATCCTGGAGGAGCAGTTCCCGGATTGTGAGCAGCTGTTGCTCCCCCAAATCCCGACGTTGCTCATGGAGCTGGTGAACGGCAATATCGAGGGCGTCATTTGCTCCAAAATCGCCGCGACGAGCTATATGAATATCTATCCGGGCTTGGCCTTCAGCGAGATCCCGGTGCAGTCCAACAAGAACGGCGTCGGCGTGGCGGTCGCCAAGGGAGATGAGAGCGCCGCCTTGCTGGGGGCGATCAACGAGACGATCGAGCGCGTAAAGGCGGACGGCACGTACGACGCCTGGGTGGAAAAGGCGTGCGCCCAGCAGGCCGAGCTGCTCAAACAGACGGATGCGCAATAACCCCCCTGTATCTTCGTTGGGGATGTATGAAGGGGGAGATTCCCCTTCATATGCAATCGTATCGCCCGGCTCTGCCGGTTACGCCCCGCGCAATCTGCGCGGGGTACGGCGTTGCGGAGCGCTCTGCGCTGTCCTCGCGCCTAGTCGCTACGCTCCCTTGTCGGGCGGGGCGTTTTCCGGAGTCAAATGCGTAGCATTTGCGCAGGAAAACATCACCCGTAATCTTCGTGCAAAATGATCCTTCATTTTGCACGAGGCCGTCGACAAAGTCTACGGCCAGGAGCGGCGGGAGAGCATTCTCCCGCCGCTACGCATCAGCAAGTAGAACGGGGGAACCGAGGAATGTTTTCTTTTGAAGCCCTATGGACCATTTTTTCGACGAAACTGCCCGTGTTTATGCAGGGCGCCGTCGTCACGGTGCAGCTCGCCGCTTGGACGGTGGCGGGCGGGTCGCTGCTGGGCATCGTGGTGGCGTTGCTGCGGCTGAGCCGCGTGCGCATTCTGCGCGCCATATCCGGGGCTTACGTCGAATTCCTGCGCGGCACGCCGCTGCTGGTGCAGGTATTGATCTTTTATTATGGCCTTCCGCAGCTGGGCGTGAGATTGCCGCGCATGACGGCGGGCATTCTGGCCCTGATCATCAACAGCGGCGCGTATATGGCCGAGATCGTCCGCAGCGGCATCCAGGCGATCGACGCCGGCCAAGACGAGGCGGCGCGCTCTTTGGGCATGACGTCCATGCAGACGATGCTCTATGTGATTTTGCCCCAGGCGCTCAAGAACATCCTGCCTGCCGTCGGCAACGAGTTCGTCGTCATCATCAAGGAGTCCTCGATCCTCTACACGATCGGCATCTACGAGCTGACCTACCAGGCGAACAAGCTGGCCTCGACCAACTTCAGATACCTGGAGACGCTGACGATTTCAGCCCTGATCTATTTTGTGCTGACTTTTACGACCTCACGGGTCTTGGGGATGTTGGAAAGGAGGATGCAGCGTGCAGACCGTTAAAAAGGGCGAGGTGCTCATTAGCGTCAAAGGGCTGGAAAAGCGGTTCGGCTCGTTGGGCGTCTTAAAGGGCGTCGACGTTGATATTCACGCCGGCGAGGTGGTGGTCGTCATCGGCCCGTCGGGCAGCGGCAAGTCGACATTCCTGCGCTGCCTGAACTTGCTCGAACAGCCCTCTGGGGGAGAAATCATCTTTGAGGGCGTCAGCACGCGGGCGGCCGGAAAAGGGATCAACAAGCTGCGCGAGCGCATGGGCATGGTGTTTCAGCAATTCAACCTCTTCCCGCATTTGTCGGTGATTGGCAATATCTGCTTGGCGCCGGAGAAGGTGAAAAAAACGCCGCGCGAAAAGGCGCGGGCCAGAGCGGGAGAGCTGCTGGCCCGCGTAGGGTTGGCGGACAAGGCGGACGCCTACCCCAATCAGCTTTCCGGCGGGCAGCGCCAGCGCGTGGCCATCGTACGGGCGCTGGCGATGGATCCGGACGTTATGCTCTTCGACGAGCCGACGAGCGCGCTCGATCCGGAGATGGTCGGCGAGGTGCTCGACGTCATGAAGCGGTTGGCTGAGGAGGGGATGACGATGGTCGTCGTCACGCATGAAATGGGCTTTGCGCGCGAGGTGGGCGATCGCGTGCTCTTCATGGACGAGGGCGTCATCATGGAGCAGGGCGCGCCCCAGGAGATCTTCGGGAACGCCAAGAACCCGCGCACGCAGGATTTCCTGCGCAAGGTCTTATAAACGGGAGGGATGACGATGGAGACGACGCTGGAAGAGGCGCTGGCTAAGCTTGAACAATACGTCAATATGCCCAGCGGCAGCCATGACCGTGAGGATGTGAACGCTTTTGCAGATTTGGTGCAGGCGGATATGGCTGGATTGGGTTTTTCGGTCGTTCGTCATAGCCACACGCAAGCAGGGGATACGCTGGAATGCAGCATCGGATCGGGCGATAACGTGCTGCTGCTGCTCGGGCATATGGATACGGTCTTCGCGCATGCGGAGTTCTGGCCCTTTCGCTTGGAGGGGGATCAGGCGTTTGGCCCGGGCGCGATGGATATGAAGGGCGGCCTCCTCGTCATGTACTTCGCGCTCCGGGAGGCGCTGCCGAGCCTCCCGGACAATACGAAAATCGTCTGTATCCTCAACGCGGATGAGGAGATCGGTTCGCAAAGCAGCTCGGCGTTGATCGAGCGGCATGCCCAAGAGGCGTTCGCTGCGCTGAGCTTTGAACCGGCACGCCCCGGCGGCGCGCTCGTCGCCGAGCGCAAGGGCGTCATTTCGTTTGGCGTTCATTGCACGGGACAACGCGGTCATGCGGGCTCCGCTTATCTCTCCTGCGGCAGCGCCATCGAGCAGATCTGCCGGGTGGTAGGGGCGCTTTACACGATGCGCGACGACGAACGGTCCGTCTCCCTCAACATCGGCGTCATGCAAGGCGGATGGGGAGAGAACGTCATCGCGGACGCGGCGGACGCCCGCGGGGAAATCCGCTATTTTGATCCCGCGCTTAAGCCGGGGCTGCTGGAGAAGCTGCGAGAAATTTGCGGCCGCCCCGGCGTATCGGGGACGACGACGGCGCTCGCGATCGGCGCCAGTCACCCGTCCTTTAAGGCGAACGCGCGATGTGCGCGCCTGCTCGCGCTTACGCAGGCGATCGCAGGCGCGCAGGGGCGCGAGATCGCGGCAGAATCGACGGGCGGAGCGGGCGATATTGCCTATGCGGGGCTGCATGGCCTTGCGGCGCTAGACGGCCTGGGCATTGCGGGCTATGGCGCGCATACGAAGGATGAGTACGCGGTCGTATCCTCCTTCTTGCCTGCGATTGCCTTGAATGCGCAGCTGATCAAAGCGCTCCTGCATCACCCGGAGCAGGTGTGCTGAACGAGGCGGGGCTATACAAAAGGCGAATGAAAAACACTTTGTATAGCTCACTTTTTGAATTAATCTCGAACATTATAGGAAAAGGATTTTAGAAACGTTCGGCGTATTCAAAAGAATAAAGAAAAGTACATTTATTTTCGAAAAAGGTGTTGACAGGAAGGGAGAAGGATGGTATACTAATCAAGCTGTCGGCGAGCGGGGCGCGAAAGTTCTCCAGGCTGCACAGAAACGATCCTTGAAAACGATACAGAATAGAGAAAAGCAAAC
>JAEYAR010000058.1 GCA_023404715.1 Bacillota bacterium
CCTCCGGATCGATGAAGACCTGGCGAAACGCCTTATACGCCTGCCCGCTGAGCGCCGGCAGCGCATCGATTCCTCCTTCGCCGCTCACGCCCGCGCGCAAATTGACCTTGGCACAGTCGGCGAGCCACCGGTCGATATCGCGCCCTTTCCCAGGCGTATACCATATCAGAACGGACCTTCCGTCGCCCGGCTCCTCCATCTCGATCCACGTGCCCGGGCACATCGCCAGACAGGTCCTTTGAATCTCCTGATTCCCGGCCGTGCGCAGCATGCGCCAGCGGATATCCCCCTCGAGCGCATATCCCATGGCCAGCAGGCATTGGGTCAATTGCTTGGGCTCTTGCAAGCTGTCAAATGCCCGCGCGGCCTGCAGGTAAGTCCTCCTCTCCAGCCGATCGCGCAGGCGCTGAAACATGGCCTCCGCCTCCGCCGCGCCGACCGGCTTGATCAAATAATCCGTCACGCCCAGCGAGATCGCGCGCTGGGCGTATACAAATTCGTCGTAGCCGCTGATGATGACGAACAGGCAATCGATTCCCTTTTGCCTGCAGGCCGTGATGATGTCAAACCCATCCATTTCAGGCATGCGCAGATCGACAAAGACGGCGTCGGGCGGATGGCGTAGCACATGCGCATACCCGGCAAGCGCATCCGTAAACGTGCCCTCCAGCTCAAACCCGTAAGCTTTCCACGGAAGAACCCTTACCAGCCCCTGCAAGGTCCAAGGTTCGTCTTCGATTAAAACCAATCGATACATCGGCCATCTCAATTCATGTCGTTTTTAGATGTATTATGTCGTTTCTTGTCTGTTATCATAGCACATCGCATGCGAATCATCAATCTCAACCTCTGAACGTCCACGTACAAAACAAAGCGCCGCATCCCTTGCGGGCCGCGGACGCCGGTAATGTTATTGAGGATCGACAGAGTCTTCGTCTTACCCGTTCGATTGAAGCCAGCATCCGCTGACCTCCAGCGTCATGCCTCTTTCCAGGTCGAAGCCCTTTTCCTGGCTTTCCGAGACGGCGCCCTCTTCGATCGCCTTTCCCCGCGCATCGTACAGGGTATACGTGCAGCGCTCCACGCCGGGGGCGGCCCGCACGACGCTGACGCCGTCGGGGTAATTGCTGCCCACGCGCAAGGATGCATCGCCGATCAGCGTAGAAGTCGTCTCGGGCGAGATCACATACGGGCCGACGACCCGTGCGAACGATGTGGCGGCCGCCGCCTCAATCTCGCTCCCCGCCGGCAGGTGTACGACGTAGCCGTCTCCCGCCCCAGGTCCTTCAATATCCGCCAGCGCGCAGCGCAGCGGCGCCTGCGCGCCGGGCATACGGATCGTGATCTCCGCCCGCGTGCCCTGGACGTAATAAAAGCCCGGCTCGACCGCTTCCCCTACCCAATAGACGCCCGGCCCGTAAGCGTTTGACGCCGCCACGGCCAGCGTCGGGTCGACCAGGACCGCGCGGCTCGCGTTCGCATATCCTGTTACATCCTGCGCCCGAACGTGATACCAATCCCCTACCGTCCCCAGCACGGTCGCCTGTTCGCCCGCCGCGAGCACGGCTACCGGGTCCGTCCTGTCGTCGGTTCCCGCATAAAGGCTCATGCCGCCCTCTCGCGCCTGGGCGTATGGGCTCACCGCCTGCACGGCCTCAGCCGCAGCGCCAAAGGCGAGGTACGCGCGCATCATATAGCCCTCGACGTCCGCGACCTGTACGCGCGCCCAGGTTTCGCCGACGTCTTCCAGCACGTCCACCGCTACGCCGTTATAATATCTGCCCAGGGCCGGCGCCTTGACGTCCGGCTCCGCGCGCAGGTTCAGGCGATCCGCCGGATTGGGGTTGTTCACGGTCGCGGTCTCCCGCGCGCCTGCGGCCGTGCAGGCCGCCCCCATCGCGAGGCTCAGCAGCAGGCAAAGCCATCGCTTGCCCATACGCATATCCTTCACTCCTCCCCGGCCTTCACCGCCGATAGGTCCTTTGCCTGTACAAACCCCCGGCGCAAGCTGCCGTCTCGCTGCATAGCCTGAATCTCGCGCCAGAGGGGCTTTCCTTCCACCGGCGCCTCGACCGTCAAAAGGCTTCCGTCCTTGATCGTGATACCGGTAAAGTTTTTGTCGCTCTCCTTCGGGTGAGAATAGACCCGCAGGGATTTTCCGTCCCGCGTGGTCACGCGCGCCGCGCTGCCCGCGCCCAACCAGGGCGCAAACGGCCCGTCTCCCTCCTCCGGCAGGTCGTAAGCGAGCCACGACGCGCGCCCCCAGTGCGTCCAAAGGTAGGGCATTTCGTCCTCTACCACGCCGTACAGGTGCCCGCGCGCGTGTACGCAGCGCCCTCCTCCTACGTAAACGCCCATGTGCGTAAACCGCTTGCCCGTCTCGTCCTGCTGAAACAGGAGGATGCCCGGCTCACGCGGCATCGTCTCGATCGGGCCCGTCTCTTGGCACCAGCGTTCCACCGCGCCGCTCACGTTCGTATGCCATTCCTTCGGAAAGGGGCCTTGCGACTCGCGCAAAAAGCCCTCGATCAGGCCCGCGCAGTCGTACGTCTCCAACCCGTCCCACCGCTCGCAGGGGCCGAGCAGCAGGTCTGCGTACGCCTCGTACTGCGCGGCCCGCGCCTCGCGCACTTCCGGCGTAGATACTTCGCCCGTCGCGCCGTAGAGATAGCCGGCGCCGACCTTCCCGCGCGCGTAGGCGCATAGCGCGCTGGCCGTGCGCGGCAAGTCCCCCTCCGCGCACGCCGTCTGCATGCCCCCCATCAGGCACAGCGCCATGAGCAATCCGCTTAACGCCCGCCTCATCCCGCCGTCTCCAGGCCGGTCAAGTAGTGCGCATCCATATAGCCGGTCTTGCCATCTACGCGTACATGGTACCAATCGCCAGCGATGCCCAGCACGGTGACGCTCGTGCCGTTATAGTACTTGCCCAGCGAATCCGACGACGCATCGGGCGCAGCACGCAGGTTCAGGCGATCGCGTGGATTGGGGTTTAATACCCAAACCGTGGGCGTCGCGCTCTGCACGCGGTCTGCCTCCGCGCCGGAGGCGAGGTAGCTGCGCTGCATATAGCCTTCGACGCCCGCGACGCGTACCCGGACCCAAACGCTGTCGCCCCCGCTCAAGAGTTCTACGCGCACGCCGTTGTAGTATTTGCCCAGCGACGGCGCGCTGGTTTGCGCCCACGCGCGCAGGTTCAGACGATCCCTCGGGTTTGGGTTCTTCACCACCGCGTATTGCGTGCCCGTACCGGCGCCGCCGCCCCGCAACGATAGGAATGCGCTGCGCATGTAGCCGCTGCGCCCGCCCACGTCGACGTGATACCACGCGCCCGCGACGCCCAGCACGGTGACCTGCGTGCCGTTATAGAAGCGCCCCAACGATTCCGAGCGCTCGTCCGGCAGCTCGCGCAGGTTGAGGCGGTCCGCCGGGTTCGGGTTGTTTACGTAAGCCGTCGGCGTCGCAGGCGTCACGTGGTTCGCATCCGCGCCGATCCGCAGGAAATCCATCAGCATAAACCCCTCGACCCCGCGCACCTGCACCCGGGCCCAGTTGCCGTAGCCCGTATCCTCCAGCACCTCGACCTCCACGCCCGTATAATACTTGCCCAGCGACGGCGCCTGCGTATCCGGCAGCGTACGCAGGTGCAGCCGGTTCTCCGGCCTGTCGTTGATGACGACCCCGCGACGCGTTGTGCCCGCCTGCGCGCCCCCGCACAGCGATAGCAGCAGCGCCAGGCATCCGAGCAGCCCCCATAACCGTTTGCTCATGTGCGTCTCCCCCTCTTTTCGATCGTATACCCTCTTTATACAACTTAACGGACGCCCCTGTCAAATCCATCCGGCAACCGGCATTTTTTCGCGCCTATATAGCGAAAACGCCGGCGGCAAATGCCGCCGGAGAATGGATTCTATTTTGTCTGTCCAAGCAGATCGTCCACGTCGGTTAAGGCCTCAAGCGTCATCAGCACCCCTAGCTTGTATCCACGCACAAAGCGGTCTATGCCTTCGAGTGATTGCAATTCCGCTTGCGCATTAATCATTTGCTCAAGTCTCTGCTTCCTTTAGTTGTCGAGCATCGGCCTCAACGCATTTTCCACCGTACATAGGCGTTTCAGAACTTGCCCATATTGAGAATTTTTCTCAAAAAACTGCGCTCGCGTCTGCAGATTGCCCAGCGCAAAAGCTTCTAAAGTTTTTCCCATCTTTGTCTTCCTTTCGATGCCGTTTTTACGCACATCGCTTGCAAGAACCGAACACCCATGATAAAATATTTGTGCATTCGTCCTCGCGACGATTGTGTGTGGAGGAAGCGGTGCGTCGTTTGAGAGGCTGCGCCGTTTCCTTCTTTACTATTGTTCCAGGTCGTCGTAAATCCTGTCGATCCCGCGGCGAACGACATCGGATGTCGTCATCCCCAGAGTTGCCTTACACTTTTCCAGCTTCTCTTTCGTCTCATCGCTGACCAGCACAAAAATGCGGTCTTTGAGCGCCTTATCTCCGAGCGGCGGACGACCCGTTTTTTTATGCGCCATTTGCTCACCTCACTTTCATGCGCATCTATATAACACATTCTCATGCGCATGAAAGTCAATAAAACTTTTTAATGAACAAAGCGCTCCTCCATTAGAGTGAGCGCTTTATCCCGGCATGTCGAATGATTCTCTTTTAAAGCACCTTCACGAGGATCATCGCCAGCCCCAGCGCAGCCAGCACCACGCCGGTAGCGCGGTTGAGCGTCTTGGGCTCCGCTTTGTTGGCAAACAGCGCGGATACGCGCGCGCCTACCAGCGTGGCGATGACGCACACAGCGAGCGCCAGCATATCCGGCAGGCCGCCGATGGCCATGTGGCTGGCCGCGCCCGTGAACGCCGTGAAGGCCATGATGAACACGCTCGTACCTACCGCGGTCTTGAGTTCATAGCCGAGCACACTCGTGAGGATGAGAAGCAGCATCATTCCGCCGCCCGCGCCGATAAAGCCGCAGATGAAGCCGATCAGCACCCCGCATAGGATCGATTGAATGACCTTCGTACGCGCGCTCTTTTCCGCCAGCTTTTCCTTGCTCGTCATGACGGGACGCACGATGAACTTGACGCCCAACAAGAACGTCATGAATACCGAGAAGTTGCCCATCGTGCCGCTGGGCACGAGCGAGGCAATGTAGCTGCCCACCAGCGTAAACACGAGGACGCTGGCGAGCATCACCAGACCGTTTTTGATGTCCAAGTTCTTATTTTTGCCGTACGTATAGGCGGATACAGCGGATGCCAGCACGTCCGACGCCAGCGCGATGCCTACCGCCTCGTAAGGGTCGAAGTGTAAAAACGTGATGAGCATCGGCGAGATGACCGCCGCCGCCGATAGGCCCGCGAGGCCCGTGCCTACGCCCGCGCCCAGGCCTGCGATGATGTAAATGAGGATTGCAAAAGCCATGACCGTTCACTCCCTGTGTCAATCGTTTACCGATCAACTATTATAGAGCAAACGACGCTTCTACGCAACCCTTTTGGGGTTCAAAACCGCTATCCAGCGTACGAAAGCGGTCATTTTCATTCCACCCCTGCACAGACGGTGACACATCTGTTATAATGTTGCCATTAGATCAGGAAAAGAGGCCGGTCCCATGAACGAACCCCAGACCGCACGCAGGTGGATTTTCGCGGCGCTGGCGGCGCTGCTCGCGCTGTTTGTGTGCGCGTTTCTCGTCGTCAACCTGAAGGGTTTCGTCCGCTTTTGCGACGCCGATATGCAGGCGGATATCCAGGTGGCCAAGCTCATGCGCGATCAGGGTACGCTCTTCCCGTCGGGTTGGATCTTCGGCAACCAGGTATATGTCGCCGCCACACCCGTGCTCTGCGCGCTGCTCATGCACGTCGTCCCGTCGGCCAACCTCGCCATGGGCCTGGCCACATCGATCATGGGCGCGCTGGTCCTGCTCTCGCTTTTCTATATGATCCGCCCCTTCGCGGGGCGCATAGGCCGCCTCAGCGCCCTGCTCGCCCTCTGCGGCGGCATAGCCTGCTCGAGCATCGCCGTCTCTCGCATGGGTCAGCTGCTCTTCGTGATGGCCTCCTATTACGCCTGCTACGCCGTGACAGCCTTCCTCGTTTGGGGGCTGTGGGCGCGCCTTCGATTTGTGGATAGATCCCGCGGCGTCGCGCTCCTGACGCCCCTCGCGCTGGCGCTCAGCTTTGCCATGGGCATGCAAAGCCTTCGGCAAACGCAGGTGATGGTGCTGCCGCTTTTAGGCCTGGAGGGGCTGTGGCTGCTGAAAGATCTCGTCCGTGAGCGCCGCGTCGTGCGTCTCAAGCCGATCGTATTTACAGTTCTCGTTGCCGCCGCCAATGTGCTGGGGCTGATCGCCATCCGCGCTATCGCCCCTGAACAGCAGACGATCTTCGACAGCTTCCCCACCGACTTCACCGTGCCGCTCGCAGGTCGCCTGCAAAGCTTCGGCTCCGCCTTCCTAGACGCCGCCGGGCTTGCGGCGGACGGCGTACGCACGCCGCTGCCCGTGTTCATCCCCGCCCTGGCGCTGCTGCTCCTCACAGCCGGAGATCTGCTCTTGCAATGGCTACGTCCGCGCGGCGGGAACGGCCGCGCGCTGCGCGCCTTGCAGGGCCTGTGCCTGCTTGCGGTGGGAAGCGTGCTGCCCGTCACCTTCCTTTCCTCGTTCGTCATGCGCAGCACGTATCTGTTCATGTACTACCCGCTGGCAGCGCTGTGCGCATGCGACCTGCTGGAGCGCTCAGGCGCGCGTTGGCGTCCGCTCGCCGCCGGAGCGCTGTGCGCCATCTGCCTCGCCAACTTCGCCTCCGGCGTGCTCCCCTGCGTCGTAGAATCGTTTAACCCCGAAAAGACCGACCCCATGCGCGTGGCGGACTGGATGGCCGAGAACGATTACGACACGCTGTACGGCTATTGGTGGGACGTCGGGCGCGTCGCCGCGGCCGCAGACGGCCGTATCGAGGGAGGGGGCTGGTTCGCGCGCCCCCTGCAGGTGCAGCCCTACCTCACGCTGACCGACATCTACGGCGCCGACTGCAACGATTGGGCCGTCTACATGCTGCGCGAAGAGGAATCTGCGGAGTTCTTCTCCTTCGCCGGGGAGATGGGCGCGACGCTGACCCCGCAGGCCGAGATCGGCAAGTACGCGCTCTACACTTCCGATATGCCACTCATGTACTACGCAGACAGATGACGGGTATCGACTTCGTCGACAGCCTCGTGCAATAATGAAGGATCATTTGCACGAAGATCACGGGAGATGTTTTTCTACGCAATGCTACGCATTTGACTGCAGAAAACGCCCCGCCCGACAAGGGAGCGAAGCGACTAGGCGCGAGGACAGCGCGGAGCGCTCCGCAGCGCCGTACCCCCCGCGCAGCTTGCGCGGGCCGTAACAGGCAGAGCCGGTCGATACGATTCCAGATAAAGGGGAATCCTCCCCTTCACATATCCCCAACTAAGTGACTGGGGTTTTTCAACAGTCTGATCCGGCGGCAAGCTTGCCGCCGGATCAGACTGTTTTTTGATGTGGTTTCAGTGCCATATCCCCCGCAGCGCGAAAGCGCGCTACTCCTCACCGATCTTGACAATGCTGTCAAACGCATCCTGATGTGCCGTCACGAAGGATTCACTGCCCGATGTGGAGCGGATGCCCGTGTTCACGAGGTTCTCCACACGGTCCGCTGCGGCCCGCACGTCCTCCACGGTGGTGGATTTGGCGGCCCGTATCCAGGACAGAATGATTTCGTTCGTCAGCCCTATCCTGCGATCGTTCGCTGCCGTAAAGGCTTCCGACAGCTTCCCCTGCGTGTACACAAGCATGCCGTAGGAGCCGATGATGTAGCTGTCCACATCCTGCTGGCTCAATGGATCGGTTCGCATTTGCTCCGGCAGCGCGGCAAACACATCGTACGTCTCCTCAAAATTGGGGTCGCGGTAGGTACACAGGTAGTCATACGTCCTGCTGAGGATGCAGTTCAGATCATATGCGCCAAGCGCATTGCGCAGCTTTGGCCCCAAGTATCTGTCTCTGATCAGCGCCGAGAGAACATACTCCTTGCCGCTGAATCCACCGGCAGGCGCCACCGTCATATTCATATGCACGGTGGCGCTATTCACAACGGCTTCGCTGGTCATGGAAAGCAGAAGCTTCGAGAAATCTGCGGGTTCGGCCTGCGTTTGCGGCAGCTTCGCCAGCAGCGCGCCCGATGCCTTTGTGTAGGCCGCTATCGCCTCATCGCTTCCTGCACAGAGCACCGTGGCCCCCGTTTTGTGGAGCAGCGCATTCCGCCCGCCCTCAAGGCGCGCGGTGAACGCGGCCGGGTCGCTGTCCGCCAGCGCGATCATTTCCTGCAGATAATCGTACATGCCGATCGAATCCACATAGGCGTTGAATGCGTAGGCCGGGGCGAAGACAGCGGCGCAGCGGGTCTTTTGGGTCGCGAGCGGGTTGTCCAAAGCGGCGCGTGCGCTGTACAGGCCCTGCGCAAGGAAGCCTTGGATCTCCTCCACCTGGGTCAGATCGGTTCGCAGAAGGATTTCTTCCAGCAGCGCCATGCCCTTTTGCGCGTTTTCGGTCAGGCCGACGCTCGAGATGGTAGCCGTGTACACCTGCGTCTGATCGTCCAGAAACGTGTTTTCTGCGGATAATGCAATGCTCAGCTCGCCCAAATAGCGCGGAATCAGGGAGCCCAGCTCTTCCCGGGAATACGTTTCCGTCCCAATGTAGCCCAGCAGCGCCAAATAGATATTTGCATCCTTGAGCCGCTCTACGGGAATGCGCGAGGCATCCAGCGCGATACAGTTCTTCGCCACACCGACCACATCCGCCTCGGCGGTGATGTAGCGCACGCCATCTCGCATTTCGTCCGTCACCTCGCACTCGGGGAGGTTCTCCGGCAGCTTATCCACCGTCATGCACACCAGCTGTGACAGGATCTGCTCATCGACGGGCGCGGCGCTCCATTGTGCAAAGCGCTCGGTCTGATCCACCAGCTCCGCTATCTCCTGCTCGGACAGCGCGGCCTTCTTCGCGGCCAGCTCGTCCGCCAGCCTGGCGGCGTTTTCTTCCGTCTTTCCCGGCGCGGGCCGGGTCACGCATACGCCGCGATAGGGGTTGTCGGCCACATACTTTTTCATGAGCGCCGTCAGGTCGTCCGCCGTGATGCTGTCGACCACCTTTTCATGGGCGTTATAGAAGTCAAGCGAGTCAAAGTAGGCCCAATAGCTGGCGATGGTACGGCTGACATCTACGCCCAGAATGCTGTTCTCGGGGGTGAGCATCAGGTTCAGCTTGGTGCTCGCAAGCGTCGCCTCCAGCGCCTCCTGCGAGATGCCTTCCGCAAGCATCTGCGCAATGCTCTCGTCCACCGTGCGGACGAATGTATCCCGATCCGCCTCGTTGGCGCCCTCGGCGGTAAACGTAAGCAGCGGCGCAGGCTGGTAAATATCCAGGCTGCATCTTCCCACCACGCCTGGCAGGCGCTCGCCCAGCATCCGCATAAACGTAGAGGATTCCGCGCTGAGCAGGCTCCGCAGCACGCTCAACCCCAGCACATCCTCCAGAGATATGTCGTTGCTGGCGAATGCATAGGTGATGCTTGTGGCGTTCACGCTCCGCGCCCCCTGCTCCACAGGCGCATCGTAGGTGGCATAGGCCGTCTCGGTATAGGGCGTGACCTTCCCCCGCTCGACATAAATCTCCTGTCTATCAAACGAGGAGACATACGCTGTATCGATATAGGAGATAAATTTCTCGTAATCGAGCTTGCCATACAGCACGATCAGCGCGTTGGAGGGGTGATAGTAGGCCTCGTGATACGCCACCAGCTCGTCGTAGGTCAGCGCGCGGATGGCCTCTGGCAGTCCGCCGGCGTCATGGGCGGTCAGGCCGTCCTTGAACAGGGTGGATCGCACGTTGAGGGCGTGCTGCCCCCCAAATGTCATCTCGCCCTGCATCTCGCTGTATACGGTGCCTGCGATGGTCTGGGGATCTTCTGCACTGCTCAGGTGGTAGCGCCATGCTTCGCGCTCTGCCAGGCGCGGCTCGGTGTACAGCAGGGGCATGAACACGCCGGAAAGGTAGTAATCCATCAGGGTCATGAGCTGATCCTCCGACAGGGAGGATACGGGATAGGTGGTCATATCAGGATACGTATGGGCGTTAACATAGGTCTTGTAGGTTTGGCTGATAAAGGGAAGGAACAGGTTGGCGTCGGGATATTTCTGCGAGCCGCTGACGAGCATGTGCTCGAGCACATGGGGCTTGCCCTTATCGTCCAGCGCAGGGGTGCGGAATGTGATATCGAAGGCTACGTTCGTATCCTCGCTCGCCAGATACAAAAGCTTCGCGCCGTTTTTCTCGTGTTCGAAAAGCACGCCGGTTGCGCCGATCACATCATAGGGCGTGATAGACCTAACCACAAACCCGCCGATCTTGTCGCCTGTGGCGGGCAGCGTGGGGGGATTGCCATCGGCCAGGGCCGCGGCAGCAGACAGCAGCGTGCATGTGAGCAAAAGCAGCACAAGCACGAGAAAAAACGGCTTTTTCATAAATGTACCTCCCAAAGCAAATAGGCGTCGTCTATGGCATCGCAGCGCCCCGCTTATTGGGCGGCCTGATATGCATCCATCAGCGATTCAAAGCGGTTCAGCAGGCCGTCGATGAAGTCGGCGTTTGTCGCGTCCACGCCCGCGATGGCGAGCATCTGCGCGTCGGAGCCGGTATCGCCCGCGGCAAGATAGGCGAGGTAGCTCTCTACAGCGCCCTCTTCGCCCGCCACAATGCGCTGCGCGATGGCGCAGGAGGCCGAAATGGCCGCCGCATAACTATAGGTATAGAAGCCCATGTAGAAATGCGGTATGCGCGCCCAGCCTGAGCGGTAGTTGTCCACCACCGACATGGAGCCTTCGCCGTCATAGTAGGCGTTGTTTTCGAGCCACAGTGTATCCAGCAGGTCGGCGGTCAGGGTTTCGCCGCTTTCCACCGCCTCCATGCTCAGCTGCTGGAAGCGCGAGAAGGACGCCTGTGTGAAAAAGGCGCTGTAGATCGTGCTCATTTCCTCTGCGATGTAATACTTGCGCTCGGCATCGCTTTGCGCGTTTTGAATCATGTAATCGGTCAGCAGCAGCTCGTTGAGCGTGGAGGCGACCTCGCTGACAGTGGTGCCCGCGTTTGCCGTGTAGGAGGTGGGCTGCGCCTTTGCGGAATACCACTGGTGCATGACGTGGCCCAGCTCGTGCGCAAGGGTACCCACGCCTGCGAATGTGCCGTCGAAGTTGAGCAGCATGTAGGGATGCACGCCGTAGATGCCCATGGCAAAGGCGCCTGAGCTCTTGCCCTCGGCGGCGTATACATCGACCCAGCCGCTGGAGAGCGCCTCGCGCGCGTCGGCCACATACGTCTCGCCCAGCGGGGCCAGCGCGGCCAGCACCAGCTCGCAGGCTTCGTCGTATGTGTATGTCTTTCCCGGACCCTTCGCGATGGGCAGGTTCATGTCGAAGCTGTAGATTTCAGCAAGCCCCAGCTCCTGCCTCATGAGCTCCACATAGCGCTTCACGACGTCGCTGCCGCGCAGGGATGCGTCGATGACCGCCTGATACAGCGCAGGCTCCACGGCCGAGGCGGTCAGGTCTGCCTCCAGCGCCGAGGCGTAGCCGTGGGCCCTGGCATACTCGCTCACGCCGGTGCAGTAGTTGTGGTAGTTTTGGGCAAGCGTGTTGCGAAAATCCGTATACGCGCCCAGCATCGTATCGCTGTACTGCTTGCGGAATCCCTGATCGTAGCCGCCATGCAGCGCCAGCAGGTAGTTGTTCTCGTCGGCGGGGCGCGTTACGCCGTCCGGGAATTCGATGTCGGCATAGGGCAGCTCGAGATAGGAGAGCGAGTCATACAGCTGGCTGGCACCCTGCGTGAGCTTTGAGAGCGGAAGCAGCAGGGTCTCCTGCTCCTCTGAGAGCATGTGTGCGCTGGCTTTGCGGGCCCTCTGAAATTCCAGCAGGTAATCCGCCATGCGGGGATCCTGCTCCACGCTATCAAGAAACGCATCGCTTTGGCTGAACAGCTCTGGCTCGACAAATGCGGTAGCGGCGTTCATCTCGTAGGAGAGATTACTGATGCGGCCAAGCAGCGTTTGCGCGGCGTTGTCGCCCGCGTTCAGGCTGGTCAGCAGGCCTGCATAGCATCTCAAGCGGATATTGAGTTGAATACTTTCTTCAATGCTTTGATACCACGCCACCACGCCGTCCACGGTGCTTAGCGCGCCGCGAAAATTTGCAAGCTGCGCGATTTGCTCGGTCAGCTTCGCGATATCGGCCTCTACCGCCGCGTCGTCGGCATACAGGTCGGTCAGATCCCACGTGGACGGGCGCGCCTGCGCGACGGCTGCCCCCGCCGCACTGCCGGACTCCGCCAGCGTTCCCATGGGGGTGATCAGCAGCGCCGCCGCGATCACAATGCCTGCCATCCGTTTCAAAATTCGTTTCATTCCTGTTTCGCTCCTTTTCTCTTCGCATGCTTCTCTTCGTTTATTATACGTACCAATACCCACATTTTGTACAGATGCGTTTTTGTTTCGTTGTATCCCAACCCACGCTCTTCACCGCCTTACACCTCGGGCAGGTATGCGAAGCCCCTCCAAAGTCGCGGCCACCGGCCACATTGCCCAGCTCTTCGTCGATCAGCTGTACCTCCTTTACGGCCTCTTCGCCGGTCAGCTCCATCTTTTTGTCTTCGTTCATGGAAGTCGCCTGCCTTTCTTTGTTCCGCGTTTATCCCCGTCAGCGTGCCATGATCGCCACCCCACACCCCGCCGGTCACCTCGCTCAAATCCTCGTCGGTCATCGGCTGCATCTTGGCGCAGGGTAGCCCGCTAAGCACCGTCTTTTTGTCTTCATTCATGTAGCGTGCCTTCCTTTCATCGTGATGCATCTCAATAGGGATTGCGCAAACCGAACAAGCAATGCAGCCCGGGCGAAATGCACGTTCCATAATTTTGTTAACAGGATCCCATTTTAGGTCGGCCTCGAAGGCTCGAAGGCCCCCCCGCTACCGCTTCCAGCTCGTCTTCCGAAAGCTCACCCGATGCGCTCAACCGCTCGAAGGCCTGCTGCGCATCCTCGCCCGTCAGGGCGATGCCATACTCCTGCGCCAGCGCGATCAAGTCCTCCGCAGACTTCGCAGTCTTGGCCTTCACCAGCATGACAGGGGTCAAGTTGATCTGTTCCATACGCGTTTCCTCCCTTTTCATCGTGATGCATCTCAACACGGCTTTGCGCAAGCCGAACAAGCCATGCGGCCCTGGTGAAATGCACGTTCCGTGATCGGGTTAACAGGATTGTTGTTTCTTTTTACGAACTCGACAGCCCGTAGGTCCCCCCGCCACCGCTTCCAGCTCGTCGCCTGTCAGCGCGCCGGAAGCGTTCAGGCTCTCAAAGGCCCGCTGCGCCTGCTCGTCCGTCAGCACGACGCCGTTTTCCTGCGCAAATTTCTTTAAGTCCTCCGCAGACTTCGCGGCTTTTGCTTTTTCCAGCATATCCGGGGGCAGGTTGATCTGTTCCATACGTGTTCCCTTCCTTTCATCATGATGCATCTCAACACGGCTTTGCGTAAACCGAACAAGCAATGTGGCCCTGGCGAAATGCACGTTCCGTGATTTTGTTAACAGGATGCTAGTCCATCAGGTTGAGGTCGATAGCCCGTAACTCCTCCCGCCACCGCTTCCAGCTCGTCGTTCGAAAGCGCGCCCGAAGCGCTCAGGCGGCCAAAGGCCTGCTGCGCCTGCTCGTCCGTCAGGGTGATGCCGTGCTCCTTTGAAAGCGCGATCAAGTCCTCCGCAGACTTCGCGGTCTTGGCCTTTGCCAGCATGTCCGGGGTCAAGTTGATCTGTTCCATACGTGTTTTCTCCCTGTTCATCATGATGCATCTCAACACGGCTTTGCGCAAACCGAACAAGCCATGCGGCCCTGGCGAAATGCACGTTCCGTGATCGGGTTAACAGGATCCTGGTTTCTTACGTCGAGGTATAATACCCGAAGTCCCCCCCGCCACCGCTTCCAGCTCGTCGTCCGCAAGCGCGCCTGAAGCGCTCAACCGCTCGAAGGCCTGCTGCGCCTGCCCGTCCTTCAGGGCGGTGCCGCTCTCCTTTGCCAGCGCGATCAAGTCCTCCGCAGATTTCGCGGCCTTGGCCTTTGCCAGCATGTCCGGGGTCAGATAAGACTTGTCCATGATAGAGTCCTCCTTACGGTCTTGCGATCAAGTGAATTTGTGGTGCCCCCGACATGTCTCCTCATTTTACAAAAGAGGGTCGAGGTCATTGCTTTTTTCGACAGCATTTGAGGTTCCTCGGCTTGTGCCGCCCGTCACGTCAAACAGCGCGTCGTCCGCAAGCGCGCACGAGGGGTGCATGCGCTCAAACATCAGCTGCGCAGCCTCGTCGTTCAAGGAGATACCCTGCGTGCGCATCATCATACGCAAGTCCCGCGCTGATTTTGCGCCCGTCATTTTTCTCAGGATTTCCGATGTCGCAAGCCGCTGCGCCATAGCAGCCCCACCTTCTGTTTTGATTCTTCGATACGGATGCTGCCCGGGTCAGCAATTTTTGGACAAGTTATTTTCCCCCCGACCTGGGTAATTATGCTTGCCCATAGGGCCCCCGGCCACCTCTTCCAGCTCGTCGTCCGCCAGTTCCCCGGCGGTGTTCAGACGCTCAAAGGCCTCCTGTGCCGCCTCGTCCGTCAGGATGATGCCGTGCTCCTGCGCAAGCTTCTTTAAGTCCTCCGCAGACTTCACGGTTCTTGCCATCTCCAGCATTTCCGCTTTCATGTGCAACTCTTTCATGATGATCTCTCCTTTTATTTTGTTCTTTTTCATTCCATCGGGGGCAGTTTTTGTACCCCGCCATAATCGCTTTGATTTTCTCGACGTATCCGTTTTAAAAGAACTGGCACTTCACAGGGTCGCGCGCCAGCTTGCGCCCGTCATTTTTCTCAGGATTTCCGATGTCGCAAGCCGCTGCGCCATAGCAGTCCCACCTTCTGTTTTGATGCTTCGATACGGTGCTGCCCGGATCAGCATTGTTTCTGTATCCTTTTCCCTCGGGGCGGAAGCGGGGCCATAGGGCCCCCGGCCACCGATTCCAGCTCGTCGTCCGCCAGTTCCCCGGCTGTGTTCAGACGCTCAAAGGCCTCCTGTGCCTGCTCGCCCGTCAGGGTGATGCCGTACTCCTGCGCAAGCTTCTTTAAGTCCTCCGCAGTTTTCGCGGCTTTTGCCGTCTCCAGCATTTCCGCTGTCAGGTGCAACGCTTTCATGATGATCTCTCCTTTTGTTTTATTCTTTTTCATTTCATCGGGGTCAGGTTTTTGTACCCCGCCATGATCGCTTCGATTTTCTTGACGTACCCGCTTTGGAAGAACTGGCACTTCCAGGGGTCGCGCGCCAGCTTGTCGCCCGTCGACATCAGGGCAATGGCGCGGCAGCCGCCCGCGCAATGTCGGAAGTAGGGGCATGCCGCGCACTGCGGGTCGTGCGCGCGCACCTCGCGCACCGTGTGGGACACCTCGCACAGGTAAGCGCCGTCTTGCAAGATGGGCTGCAGCCCCGCTGTTTTGACATTGCCCAGATGCATGCCGTGCTGCTCATAGTAACCGGACATCTGGTGGCAGGGGAACACGTTTCCGCCCGCCGCCACCGCGACCATGCCCCGGTTGTGGTGGCATACGGGCGCGCTATCGCGATAGCTGTCCTGCGCGAAGGCGACGGGCGTTATTTCATACATCCGCTCGCGGGGCATGATGTTTAGCATCTGCCACACGCGCAGATTCATCTCGTGCTCGCCGCTGACGTATGCCTGCACCAGCGCGAGCATGGCGTCCAAATACTCCGTCAATGTCAGCGCGCTGTCGCCCGCGTTCGCCGCCCAGCGGGGCGACTCGGTGGTGCGGATGATGCGCGCCGTTTGAACGCCCATGCTTTCCAGCAGGTTCAGCGTCTTTGGCATGGACTGCAAATTCACGCGGTTCACGTTGACCTGCGCCATGACCGCAAAGCCCTCCTCCGCGCACAGGCGCATGGCCTGCAGCGCCCTTTGCTCTGCGCCTTTGTGCATGCGCATCCAATCGTGATAGCCCACGCCGTCAAAGGAAATCTTCATCAGCGGACCGCAGCCCAGCGCCTTGAACCGGCGCAAGATCTCCCGCGTGATGAAAGCGCCGTTTGTGTTCAGCTCCTCAACATACATGCCCCGGCGGTGAATGCCCGCCACGATGTCCATGAAGTGCGGATGCAGCATCGGCTCGCCGCCGGTGAGGGTGAAGCTGTTAATGCCGCAGCGCTTGGCCTCGTCAAGCAGCCTGTCCGCCTCCTCCATCGTCCACTCGCTCATCAGTGGCGCGTTGTCCACGGCGTTGAAGCAATGGCGGCAGTTGTAGTTGCATTTGCCCGTGATCATCCAGTTCATGGCCGGGAAGTAACGGTTGTCGCAGGCCATGGGCCGCTGCCAGTCGGTCAGGGCTTCGTCCGGCCCCTCGCAGAGGCTTATCATCCCTTTTTCGATGAGTGCGCAAAGCAGCGGTGTCTCTGGCAGCTCCGTCCGCCCGTCGCATTTTTCCAGCAGCTCAAATTCCGCTTGCGTCAGGCCCTGGGCATAGGGCTCGTGGCGCGTGTAATAAGCGTAGGGGATCAGGCGCCAGGAGCGCAGGGCATATTGTGAACTCAACAGGTACCGCATGTCGTTCTCCTTCTTTCGTGCCGTTGAACGGCGAATCAGCTCGATCACGGCCACGCTACTGGCTGACCTTGATGCCATTCTAACATGCAAGGCGCAACAAATCCGCTACAAATAGCGGCGTTTTGAGCGCTCATTCAGAAATATTTTTCAGGCGACGTCCGTGATTTGTTGCGCTTTTGTTGCGCCTGATGTGCTATTCTTTATAACAGGATTTATACGGGCCTTGTATCGACCCGGAACACGCCGGGCTGTGTGCGTTCCATTTTCGATCTACGAGCGATGAGGTGCAGTTTCATGAAAAATACCATCTACCGGCAAAAGAGCATCGAGCGAATCTCCTCGCCCGATCAGCTCAACGACTATATCAAAGTATCCAGCCCCAGCGTTTGGGTTGTGCTGATCGCCATCGTCGTGCTGCTTTCGGGCGCCTGCGTATGGGGCGTCTTTGGGCAGCTTGATACCATCCGCGACGTCGTGGCCGTGGCGCAGGGCGGCCGGCTGACCTGCTATGTGCGCGAGGACGAGCAGGGCGTTCAGGCCGGCCTCACCGTGCGTGTAGAGGGAGAGAGCGCCAAGGTGCTCAGCGTGGGCGCCGCGCCCGTCGCTGCAAGCACCATTGGGGATGCGTATACGCTACACCTGGGCGCGCTGGCGGAGGGCGACTGGGTGGTGGCGCTGCCCCTCGGCGAGACCGCGCTGCCCGACGGCAGTTATACGGCGCAGCTGATCGTTGACAGCGTTTCACCTATGTCCTTCGTGTTGAATTGAGGTGGAACGCATGAAGCATACGAAGATACGCCAGCCGGTGAAAAAAGGCGTGGCAAACGTGCCCGTGGTGATGCAACTGGAGACGCTCGAGTGTGGCGCGGCCTCGCTGACCATGGTGCTTTCTTACTTTGGCAAATGGGTGCCGCTCGAGCAGGTGCGCGTAGATTGCGGCGTCTCGCGGGACGGCGCCAACGCCAAGAATCTGCTGCTGGCAGCGCGCAGCTACGGCCTGACCGCCAGCGGCTATCGCTATGAGCCCGACGCGCTCAGGAAAAGCGGCACGTTCCCCTGCATCATCCATTGGTGCTTCAACCACTTTGTGGTGCTCGACGGCTTTCGCGGCAACACGGCCATTCTCAACGACCCCGCGCGCGGGCGCGTCGTGGTGAGCATGGAGGAGTTTGACGAAAGCTTCACCGGCATCTGCCTGATGTTTGCGCCGGGCGAGCATTTTCAGCCGGGGGGCAGGCCCAAGAGCGTCGCATCCTTTGCCTGCAGGCGGCTCACGGGCACGGGCGCGGCGGTGGCGTTTTTCGTCGCGACCTCCGTCATCACCGCGCTCATCGGCATCATCAATCCGGCCTTTCAGCGCGTGCTCGTCGACCGGCTGCTGACGGGGCAAAACCCTGACTGGCACTACCCCTTCATCCTCGCTCTGACTGCCCTGTCGCTGGTAAGGATCGTGGCCGAGGGCATCCGGGCGGTCTATTCCTTCAAGCTCGACGGCAAGATGGCCGTGGTGGGCAACGCCTCCTTTATGTGGAAGGTGCTGCGCCTCCCGATGAGCTTTTTCTCGCAGCGCATGGCCGGGGATATTCAGCAAAGGCAAATCGCCAACGCCTCCATCGCGGGGAGTCTGGTGAAGGTGCTCGCGCCCCTTGCGCTCAACGCCGTGATGATGGCCTTCTATCTGGTGGTGATGATCCGCTATGACTGGCGACTTGCGATCGTGGGCGCAGCGTCCATCCTGATCAATATGGTCGTCTCCAACATCATCTCCCAAAAGCGGGTCAACATCACCCGTGTGCAGATGCGCGATGCCGGCAAGCTGGCCGGTATGACCGTGGCAGGCATCGAGACGATCGAGACGATCAAGGCCAGCGGCGCGGAAAACGGCTACTTTGAAAAGTGGTCGGGCTATCAGGCCAGCGTCAACACGCAGAACGTCAAATTCGCCAAGCTGAACCAATACCTGGGCCTTGTGCCCACGCTGGTGAGCGAGCTGGCGGACATCGCGGTGCTGATGCTGGGCGTGCTGCTCGCCATCGAGGGCAAGTTCACCGTGGGCATGATCATGGCGTTTCAGGGCTTCCTGTCCGCCTTTTCCCAGCCCGCCCTCACGTTGATCAGCGCGGGGCAGAACATGCAGGAGATGCGCACGCAGATGGAGCGCATCGAGGACGTGATGGCCTACCCTGTCGATGTGGCGGAAGCGCACGCGAACGCCCCGCAGGCCGAATCGTTCAACAAGCTGACGGGCAACATCGAGCTGCGGCACGTCACATTCGGCTATGCAAGGCTGTCGCCGCCGCTCATCGAGGATTTTTCCATGACCCTTCGCCCCGGCAGCCGCGTAGCCTTCGTGGGCGGCTCGGGCTGCGGCAAATCCACATTGGCCAAGCTCATCTCGGGGCTGTATGCGCCCTGGTCGGGCGAAATCCTGTTTGACGGCATGCGCAAAGAGGCGATCGACCGCAGCCTCTTCACGGGCTCTCTGGCGGTGGTGGATCAGGATATCATCCTCTTTGAGGATACCATCGCGGAAAACATCAAGATGTGGGATCACTCCATCGAGGATTTTGAGATGATCATGGCGGCGCGCGATGCGCAGCTTCACAGCGACATCATGCAGCGCGACGGCGGCTATCAGTACAAGCTCACAGAGGGCGGCAAGGATTTCTCGGGCGGCCAGCGCCAGCGCATGGAGATCGCCCGCGTGCTCGCGCAGGACCCGACCATCATCATCCTCGACGAGGCCACGAGTGCTCTGGACGCCAAGACGGAGTACGAGGTGGTCAAGGCCATCAAGGATCGCGGCATCACCTGCATCGTCATCGCGCACAGGCTCTCCACCATCAGGGATTGCGACGAAATCGTGGTGCTCGATCACGGCAGGGTTGCGCAGCGGGGCACCCATGAAGAGCTGATGGCCGCAGGCGGCCTGTATACAGAGCTGGTCACAAGCGAGTAAAGGAGGGAGAGGCTATGGGCTGGTTCGACGAGCAGATCAAGCAGCGCAAACAGGCGGACGACGACTGCTTCGAGGCGTCTTTCCTCCACATGGCGGGCGCCGTCATGGGCGCGAAGCTCTATGCGGCCATGGAGGACGAGGGCCGCAGCGCCAAGGACGCCATCGACGAGGTGCTCAAATATTTTCACATCAGCAGCCGCGAGGTGCCGGAGGGCATGAAGGAGCGCAACGAGCAGCTGGAATACCTGATGCGCCCCTACGGCATCATGCGCAGGACGGTGCGGCTGAGCCGCGGCTGGTATCGCGACGCGATCGGGCCGATGCTGGGCACGCGTAGGGATGACGGGAGCGTGGTCGCACTCATCCCCACGGGGCTTGACGGGTACAGCTTCACGGACAGGCGCAGCGGCAAGCGCGTGAAGCTGGATCGCAAAAGTGCCTCGCTCATCGAGGAGGAGGCGCTGTGCTTCTACAAGCCCTTCCCCATGCGCAAGCTGGGGATCGGCGATCTGGCGCGCTACATCTTTGAAACCCTGTCGCCCGCGGACTATCTGCTGACCGCGCTCGCCACGCTGGGCGTATCGCTCGTGGGGCTGCTCACGCCGCGGCTCAACAGCGTCATCTTTTCAAAGATCGTGCCTAGCGGCAACGCGCAATCGGTGCTGGCGATGGCGGTATTCCTGACGGCGGTGGCGGTGTGCACGCTGCTCATCACGTCGGTGAAGACGCTGCTCATGGCGCGCATCGGCACCAAGCTTGATATCGCCGTGGAGTCGGCGACCATGATGCGCGTGCTTTCGCTCCCCGCATCCTTCTTCAAGCGATACGGCGCGGGCGACTTGAGCAGCCGCACGGCCTACGTAAGTCAGCTGTGCGACCTGCTCGTCTCCACCGTGTTCTCCACGGGCCTGAGCAGCCTGTTCTCCATGATCTATGTGACGCAGATCGCCGCCTTTGCCCCGTCGCTGACCGTTCCGGCGCTGGTCATCATCCTCTCCACCGTGGGCGTTTCGGTGGCCTCCGCGCTCATGCAGGTGCGCGTGACGCGCAGGCGGATGGAGCTGGCCACCAAAGAAAGCGCCATGAGCTATGCGCTCATCAGCGGCGTGCAGAAGATCAAGCTATCCGGCTCGGAAAAGCGCGCCTTTGCCCGTTGGGGCGACCTGTTCGCCCAATGCGCGAGGTTTGCCTACAATCCCCCGCTGTTTCTCAAGCTGAGCAGCGTGATTTCCATGGCCATCACGCTCATCGGCTGGGTGGTGCTCGACAACATCGCGATACAACGCGGCATGAGCGTTTCGGATTACTACGCCTTCAACGTCGCCTATGGCATGGTGAGCGCCGCGCTTGCGCCGCTGTCCACCGTCGCGCTGACGCTCGCGCAGGTCAGGCCCATCGCCGAGATGGCAAAGCCCCTGCTCGAGGCGGTTCCTGAGATCGCCGAGGGCAAGCAAGTCCTCACGCGGGTTTCGGGCGGCATCGAGATGAACAACGTCACATTTCGCTACGTGGACACCATGCCCCCCGTGCTCGACGACATCTCGCTCAAGATCAGGCCGGGGCAGTATGTGGCCATCGTCGGCGCGACAGGCTGCGGCAAATCCACGCTGATGCGCCTGCTCCTCGGCTTTGAGACGCCACAGAAGGGCGCTATCTACTACGACGGCAAAGACCTGAGCGGCATCGACCTGCGCAGCCTGCGCCGCCGCATCGGCGTGGTGATGCAGGATGGAAAGCTGTTTCAGGGCGACCTCTTTGCCAACATCACGATCTCCGCGCCGTGGCTCACGCTGGACGACGCATGGGAGGCCGCAGAGCTGGCAGGCATCGCTGAGGATATCCGCCAGATGCCCATGGGGATGTATACCATCCTCTCGGAGGACGCGGGCAGCATCTCGGGCGGCCAGCGCCAAAGACTGATGATCGCCCGCGCCGTTGCGGGCAAGCCGCGCATCCTGATGCTCGACGAGGCCACCTCCGCGCTGGATAACATCACGCAAAAGAAGGTATCGGGATCTCTGGGCAGCCTTAAGTGCACGCGCATCGTCATCGCGCACAGGCTGTCCACCATCCGTCAGTGCGACCGCATCATCGTGCTGGACAAGGGGCGTATCGCTGAGGACGGCGCCTACGACGAGTTGATCGCAAGGGGTGGCGCGTTCGCCGCGCTTGTGGCGCGCCAGCGGGTGGAGACCTGACGGCGTGGGCCGCAGGCATCCACCCCGGGGCATCAAAAAAGACAGATACAGGAAGAAGGAATAGACCATGACCATCAACCATGAGAGACACGACGATACATTGAACGTAACGATTGCGGGCCGACTGGACACGATCACCGCACCGCAGCTGGAAACGCTGCTCAAGCGCGAGCTTGGCGACGCCCGGCATCTTTTGCTCGACATGACCGGGGTGGAATACGTCTCCTCGGCGGGGCTGCGCGTGCTGCTTTCGGCACAAAAGGTGATGAACAGGCAGGGCAGCATGGTGCTGCGCGGCGTCGCGGAGGCGGTGATGGATGTGTTTGAGATCACCGGCTTTTGCGACATCCTGACCATCGAATGAGGGCGAGCGATGCGCCGCTGCTGCGCCCGCGGGAAATTGAAAAACACCGGAGATATCAAATGATTAAAATGGATACAAAGTTTTGTTTTGAGCCTGTTTCATTTCAAAATGAACCCGTCGTCAGGCACTACATGGAATCGTTTGGCGAGAACTCTTGCCAGCACTCCTTTACAAGCATGTTCTCGCTGTATGAAAAATACGGCGACAGTGTCTGCGAGCGAGACGGTTTCCTGTATGTATGGCGCAAACACCTCTCCCGCGAGGGCGTGCGGGTCTATCTTGCGCCGATGGGCGACGGCGATTTCCATGCGGCGTATGCGCGCCTGATGGAGGATGCGCACGCCTGCGGCCAGAAGGTGGCGCTGCAAACGGTCAGCCAGGCGCAAAAGGACATCATCGAAAGCCTGTTTCCAGACAAGTTCGCCATCACGGAATCGCGCGACGACGCCGAATATCTTTACACCTCTCAAAAGCTCGCGACCCTCCCGGGCAAAAAGCTCGTCAACAAGCGCCACGACGCGAATCATTACTGGCGCACATACGGGCCGCGCACGCAGGTTACGCGCATCACGCAGGCCGACTTTTCGGAGGTCTGGGCCTTTGAACAAAAGTGGCTCAAGCAGTGCTGGGAAGACCACGACAGGGACGCTCTGCAGCGCGAGGCGCGCACGATTGAAAAGCAGCTCGAGCATTTTGACAGACTGCGCATTTCAGGCATCGTCCTGCGGCTCGACGGCGAAGTGCGCGGGTTTGGGTATGGCACGCCCATCAGCGACAGCTGCTATGACGCGCTGATCGAAAAGGGCGACCGGGAGATTCAGCACATCTACCGCGTGTTGAATCAGGAGGCCGTCAAACAGTGCGCCATGGACTACACGTATGTGAACCGTGAGGAAGACGTCGGCGTGCAGGGCCTTCGGGCATCCAAGCTGGCATACCAGCCGGACCTTCTGCTCAAAAAATATCGGGTAATCGAGAAATAGGTAGGGTAAGCAGCATGAAAAAAGAAAGACTCGCCACGCTCGGGTTGATCGTCATTACCATATGGTCCGCCCTGCAATACATCGTATTGAAAAATGTGCCCGATACCGTCTCTTCCTTTGCGTTTTTATGCGTCACGAATCTGCTGGGCTTCATCGTGCTGGTGCTGATCAGCCGCCAAAAGCTCAAAGGCATGAAAAAGAGCACATTGAAAAAAGGCGCTGTATTGGCGATTGAGCTCATGGGGTTCAATTTCTTTCTGCTGATCGGCTCCAGAAATCTGGATACGGTCGTCATCTCCAGCGTCGTGTCGATGTATTTCATTTTCATCACGCCGATCCTTCTTTTGCTCAGGCGAAAGGTGAGCTTTCGTTCGGCTGTGGCCACGGTGGTCGCGCTCATCGCGCTGTCTTTGATCTTTGAGACGGCCACGGGCGATCTCTTTCAGTCGATCGACGTCGTATATTTGATCGTCGCGGATTTGTTCTTTGCCGTCTACGTCATCACCGTCTCCGTCATCAGCGGGCAGGAGGATTCGACTTGCCTGACGCTCTGCCAGCTGCTTTTTGCCACCGTTTTCAGCCTGATCGGCTGGGGCGCGGAGGCCGCGCTGGGGTTTGCCACCTTTGCGCTGCCCGCAGACGGCTCGTTTTGGGTCGCCGTGCTGTTCATCGGCGTGTTCATCCGCGCGCTGTACGGGGTCATACAGATCACCAGCCAGAAGTATGTCCTCCCCCTGAAAACGTCGCTCATCTTCTCCTCCGAAATCATCATCACGTTGATCCTCAGCTTTGTCTCGGCAAAGCTCTTCCACACAGCGTACACGCCGGTGACGTTTTATCAGATGACGGGCTGTGTTCTTTTTATCTGCGCCACGCTCTTGATCGACGACGTGTTCATGAACCATCTGGGCTACCATGACATGGACGAGCTCATGTATGTGGATGCGCAGGGGCATACCACGCGCCGCTCCTCGATGTACCGAAAGATCGTCAACATGACGCTCATGATCAGCATGGGCGCTTTGGTCGTATCCACGGGCGTGTGTCTTTTCGCCATACAGAACGTGCGCAATTCGACCCTGCAATCGAGCAAAGAGCTCGGCATGGAGGCCGCCAACACCAGCCAGACGGCGCTCACCTCCGAATTGGAAAAGGCGATGATGCAGGCCGCGCAGGACAAGGCGCGCCTGGCCGAGGCCAAGCTTCACAATTACGTAAACGCCATCGAGTATGCCGCATCCTACGCGGGCACGCTGTATTCCGACCCGGCGGCGTATGCCAAGCGGGAGGTGGCCTATTCCATGCAAAAAAACGGCGGCAAATGGGCCATGCAAAGGTCTTTGGAGGATGAGAGCGTCACATATGCCTCTGTTCGGGAAGAGAACATGCTGCTGGGCAATTTGGAAGACCTGTTTGCGCCCATCGTGCAAAGCAACCCGGAGGTGCTCTCCCTGTACATCGGCACAGAGGACGGGCTGCTGGTCAGCTACGATATTTACTCCGACTACGCGCTGATTCCAGACAGCGAAAACTACTACGCCTATCTGGACTCCGAATGGTATACAAAAGGAAAAACAGCGGACGGGGCCGTCTTTACAGACACCTATCAGGACGGCTATGGCCGCGGGCTTACGATCACCTGCGTCGCGCCTGTACACGACAAAAGCGGGCAATTCAAGGGCTGCATCGCCGTGGATATCCTCATGGAAAACCTGAACAAGTCCATGGTCAGCGACGGCATTGTGGAGCCGAACAGGGCGGTGATGATCGACAAGTCGGGCACTGTGATCGCCAGCGAGAAGCTCGATCCAAAGCAGGAGGATAAGCTGAACATCCGGGACGCGCATGTGGATACGCCCCTGAAATACGTGGCCGATACGCTTCAGGCAAACGAGGTGGGCCTGACCAGCACAGGCGAGGGCAGCGATGCCATTTACATCGCCTATTCCACCATCCCGCTTACGCAGTGGCGGCTTTGCATCATGAGCCCGGTGGCGGATATCATCGCCCCCGCTGTGAACATCCGCGACAGCATCGACAAAAACACGGTGCTGGTGGTGCAGACGGTTGCAGGCGAAATACAGTCTGTCATCCTGAATTGCCTGCTCCTGTTTGCGCTCATCCTGCTGCTGGTGACCGTATTCGTGGGGAAACTGGTGAACCGGATTGTCGATCCGCTCAAGACGCTGGCATTGGACGTGCAGAAGATCAGCCAGGGCAATTTTGAGCAGCGCACGCAGGTGCGCACGGACGACGAGATCGGCAATCTGGCGAGAACATTCAATCGCATGACAGAGTCGCTGCAGCGCTACATCGTCGACCTGAAGGATGTGACCGCAAAGGAAGAGCGCATCGCCTCTGAATTGGCCGTCGCCGCAAAGATTCAGGCGAGCATGCTCCCCACCGAGTTCCCCGACTGCGATGCGTACCGGCTGTTTGCCACCATGGTTCCGGCCAAGGAGGTGGGCGGCGATTTCTATGACTTCTTCCTGATGGATGCGCGCCACCTCGCCATCGTCATGGCAGATGTTTCCGGCAAAGGGGTACCGGCTGCCCTGTTCATGGCCATCGGAAAGGCGCTGATCAAGTCGCACACCGTGCCGGGCGTATCCCTCGGGGATGTCTTTACAGAGGTGAACCATCTGCTGTGCGACGCGAACAGCGAGGGCCTGTTTATCACGGCGTTTGAGGGCGTTCTCGATCTTGCGACGGGCGAATTCAACTATGTGAATGCGGGCCATGAGCTCCCGTTCATCTGTAAGGCGGGCGAGACATTTGAGGCGCACAAGATACGCGCCGGGTTTGTGCTCGCGGGCATGGAGGGCACGAAATACAAGGCCGGCAGCATGATGCTGGAGACAGGAGATAAGATTTTCCAATATACAGACGGCGTCACCGAGGCGACCAACGCCGAAAACGAGCTGTACGGCATGACAAGGCTGCAGGGCGTGCTAAGCCGCCATGCGCAGCAGTCGCCCAAGGCCATATTGCAATCGGTGAAGGCGGATATCGACCGGTTTGCGGGGGAAGCCCCGCAGTTTGACGATATCACCATGCTGTGTCTGGAGTATAAACACAAATGCGACTTGGGCGAATAGACGCCCCATCACGAAAGGCAGGGATCATCATGAAGGCAAGGACGTTTCCCGCGGCGCCAGAGCACCTGGGTGCGGTGCTCGCATTCATCACCGAGGAGCTGGAAAAGGCGGACTGCTCTATGAAGGTATGCATGCAGGTACAGATGGCAGCGGAAGAAATCTTCGTCAACATCGCCCATTACGCCTACCACCCGGTAAGCGGCAGCGCCGAGGTGCGCTGCGAGGTAGGCGGCGAGCCGCCGCGCGTGGTACTGCAATTCATGGATGGCGGCAAGCCGTTCGATCCGCTGAAAAAGCCCGATGCGGATACGGCGCTCTCGACGGAGGCGCGCGAGATCGGCGGTCTGGGCATTCTGATGGTGAAGAAAACCATGGATGCCGTGCGCTACGCCTATCAAGACGGCAAGAACATCCTCACCATCGAAAAAGAGCTGTGAAAAGAGCGGTGCGCATAAAAAAAGAGGCGCGCCATGCCCCTTTCCTTTTGACCCAATGGAGAGCAAAAGAAAAAACGACGTCGTAAGAGAGGAAAAAATCCGATGAAAAAAGCAATTGTTATGCTATGCACGCTCTGCCTGATGCTGGCACTGGCCATTCCCGCTTCGGCAAACCTGGTAGAAGCTGTGGGCGATTCGGGGGCGGTATCGGGGGTTGACTCGCTGGGTACCACCACCTCAATCAATTTCATGTTTGCCAAGCTGCAGATGGAGTTAGCTGCCTCGGCCAAGGAATCGGCGATGGTCTATATACAGCGTATTCAGGAGCTGCAAGCCCAGCAAAAAGAAGCTGACAACCATCTGCGTGAGGCGCGCAGCCTTCAGGAAACGGCCAGACGCACGGGGAACACAACGCAAATGCCTGCCCTCATGGCGGCCTTTATGAATGAAAAAAACATCCCCTACAAGAAAAACGTCATCGGCGGCATGTACAACGCAGACGATTGGGACGTCATCATCCGCAGCCTTGAGGTGAATTTTGAGCAGGTAGGCACGGACGTTCAGACGCAGATGGTTTATGTTCAGGATTTCATGAATCAATATAATGCCTATCTCCAGGGCGCAAACAATGCCATTCAGGGGGGCATGCAGGTCTTGACCGCGACCGCCCGGGGACAGAGCCTCTTTTCCACCGGCGGTGCGGCCTCCATGGCGTATCCGCCGATCGTCATCAGCCTTTTGGCGGGGGTAGTGGTCGGCATGGCGCTCATGTGGGCCATCCAGCGCAAGCGGCTGCGGGGGGTATCAAAATGACGATCCTGCGGCTTTGGGCCGCGTTGTTATCTGTGCTCTTGGGCGTGACAGCCTGTATAAGACGCAAACAACCGCTCTTTTTCAAGATTCTGTTGTTCGGGTGCGCCAGCTATCTGGTGGGCGCTGTATTTGAGGCCTGCTTTACGCTGGTCTACGGCCAGCCGCCCGCAGGGTTTCATGTGGGGTATCTGGGCTATGCGGGCGCGTATTTTTTCCTGCTCTCCGCCTACTTCGGGGCCATCAATCGGCTCGCCGACGGCGGAGAGCCCCGCTACCGACGCCATCGGCTGGGCGCGCTGGCGGGAACGCTGGCGCTGGCAGGGGCTACGGTGTGGAGCGTGATGCAAAGCGGCCTGTCGGCGCTGCCGTCGCTCCTGCTGCTGATGCCCATCAGCCTGACGCTCTATTTTGCCCTCAAGCTTTTGATCCTGCCCGACGTGGAGATGGGCATCATCCGGGTCATGCGGCCCTATAACGCCTGCATCATCTCGCTTTGCCTGTGCGAGGCGCTGGGGCGATCTGCGCAAATCCCGCTATGGGCGCAGACGGCGGCGCAGTGCGCGGTCTGCCTGCTGCTCGTTTTGTCCCTGCCTTTGGCGCAAAAGGGGGTTCGCAAGTGGTATATATAATCTTTCTATGCATCACGCTGCCGTTGCTGCTCATGCTGCCTGTGCTGGAAAGGCGCGCTCGATATCTGATTGGCTTTTTGATGCTGGGTACTGTGACGGCGCTCGCCGCCTTCGAGGTCAACACGATCCTCTACCCCGTGACCGGCCTGACGCCGCAGGCCTTTACCCTGGTCGTCCCGCCCATGGTCGAGGAGGTGCTCAAGGCGCTGCCCGTGCTTTTGTACGCCCTTTTTCTCAACGACGAGCGCAAGAGCGTTCTGCCCATCGCCATGTCGGTGGGCGTTGGATTTGCCATCTTGGAAAACACGGTGATTCTGGTGCAGCATATCGGCGCAGTCACATTGGGCTGGGCCGCGCTGCGGGGCGTGTCGGCCAGCCTGATGCACGGCCTGTGCACCATGGTCGTCGGCGCGGGGCTTCCGTACATCAAAAAGCAAAAGAAGCTGTTTTACACGGGCATCTTTGGGCTTTGGGCGATCGCCGTCACGATGCACGCCATCTTCAATCTGCTGATCCAGTCCGACTACAGCGTGGTCGGCGCGCTGATGCCGATGGCGCTCTATGCGCTGCTGTATCTGGCGCTCAAAACAAAGCGGCTTCGGCTGCCGTTTTTATCCTACTGAGCGGATGCGGGGATGAAGCGGCTCAGTACATGCCCTTTTCCAGCAGGGGCACACTGAATTCCGCCCAGCTATAGCTAGGCAGGTAATCACAGCGATAGCTGTTGATCGCCTGCGGGTCGCCCTCCAAAAAGCGGTAGCTGTCGCAGTCCAGCAGCTCGGGATGAATCGCGTAGCGGTTGAAGCCCTTGTCCAAAATGTGCTCGATGCCTGCCGACTTGAGCGTTGCGCGCAGGTCGGCGAGGATCGTGCGAACGTAGCTCTTGCGCTGGCCTGCATCGGTGTCGTCTTCCCAGAGCACGGCGCATATCTTCTCCACCGTGACGCTCGCGCCCCGGCGGTCGATCAGATAGGCCAGCAGCTCCTTGGCCTTCGCCCGCTTGAAAAGGATGGCCTTGCCATCGACCAGCACGTCAAAGCCACCAAATGTCTGGACGCGCACCTTTCCGCGCGGCGGCGTATCGCCGTACAGGAACGTAAGCTCTCTGAGGATATCCTCCGCGGAGACGGGCTTCATCAGGTAGCCGTTTGCGTGCATCTGAAAGGCCTGCACCGCATACCTTTCGTAGCTGGTCACAAAGATGATATGCGCATCGGGCTGTATATCCTTGAGCTGCTTGGCGAGCACGATCCCGCTTACGCTCCCCAGCTCGATATCCAAAAAGGCGACGTCGATGGGATGCCCCTTCGCGTATTGCAGCGCCTGCGAGGGGCTTGTAAAGCAGTGCAGATCGCAGCCCGGGCGCGTTTGTATGATGGCTTCCCTCAGGTCTTCCAATGCGAACGGTTCGTCGTCCAGCGCGAGCAACTTCATTGTTTCATGCCCTCCTTGGGGATCGTGATGACGGCGGTTGTGCCGATATTGGGTTCACTCGTAATTGTCAGTTCGCCGGCGCACAGTGAAGCGAGCCGTCCTCGCACGTTTTCAATGCCGATGTGCGCCCCGCCTTCGTCCGTTTCCTTTGCTTTGGATACATTGATGCCGACGCCGTCATCCATCACCTTCACGCTGTAGCCTGATGCCGTTTCTTCCGTTAAAATCGTGATCGTCCCGCCCTGCTCCCGCCTTAATATGCCGTGTCGTACAGCGTTTTCCACGATTGGCTGCACGGTAAGTGGCGGAATGGAAAAGTCGCGGCAGCGTATGTCGTAGATGACCTTGAGCCTGTTCTGAAAGCGCCGCTGTTCCAGCGCAATGTAGTTTTCCACATGGTTCAACTCCTTTTCGAACGGAACAGGGGCTTTGCTTTTCAGCGAGTCCATATTGGCACGCAGGAAGAGGGAAAACTCCCGGATCGCAACCTTCGCCTGCTCCGGATCGTGATCACATAAACGGCGGATCGCGGTCAGCGCATTATATAGGAAATGGGGCTGTATCTGGGAAAGCATGATGTCGATATGCTGCTGGGCCAGCACTTTCTCCTGCCGTTCAAAGCGCAGCTCCCGTTCAGACTGCACATTGATAAAAATGATCAACAGCCCGATGGAAACCCCCGCAGATAGCAGCGCCAAGCCAAAGCACATGATTTGAACCGCCTCCGCCAGCAGCGGCAGCGCGATGTAGCTCGTCAGGATGGCGAAATCCCTGCGCAGCAGCCTTTGGCGGTAGCTCACGAAGATGGAGACATCCAGCGCGTAGATCAGAAAGGGAATGAGCTGGGACAACCAGAACCACTCTCCCCGCCGGTAAACGTTACCCGGCGCGATGATGAAAAACATTCCGTTCCCTATCGACATGAGAATGCCAAAGGCGTGCAGACCACCTAGCAAAAGACAGATCCTGAAGAAAACAGGGTTCACGCGCACCTTGGGTTTTAGATATTCGATGACATACGCTGTAAACGCAACGAGCAGGCCTGTGGTGCATAGCCAGTAAACCACCGTGCCGATCCAAAGCGCAGCGGGATACCATGCCCTTGCGTATCCTTCGCAGACCCAGTTTGGGATGTCGCCGACCGCACTGCCAAAGCTAAACGCGCACATGAGGATAAAGAATTTTCCGGCTCTGTCCCGCCTGTCACCGCGTTTCAAGAGATACGTCAGCAGGATAAGGCAGAGGATGCCGCTGTAGACATCCAGTGTGACATTGATCGCTCGCATAATCCCTCCATCCGCACAAGCACATGCCCGGCTCGCCGACCATTCGGTCTTTATGATCAGTATACACGTTTTGTCTTTCTCTGGGAAGTCGCTACGCGCAAAAAAGAGGCTCGCCGGCAAAAAATGCCGTCGAGCTTCTCTCTTCGTGTTATGAATTAGTTGGCCGGGATGAAGTCCGGTAGCTCGCCGGTGGAGACGTAGTAGCCGGAGATGTAACCGAACGCGCAGGCGTCCGCATCCGCGTTGGAGCCCAGTCGGTTCGTGCCGTGCACGCCGCCGGTCACCTCGCCCGCCGCGAACAGGCCCGGGATGACCTGGCCGTAGATGTCCTTCACGCTGGTGTTCGTGTCGATTACCAGGCCGCCCATCGTGTGGTGCACGGAGGGGAACTGCGGGATCGCGTAGTACGGTCCCTCTTCGATCTTCACCATGGTAGAGGCCATCACCTTGCCAAAGTCAGGATCGACGCCGTCGTCGATATAATCGTTGTGCTTTTCGAGGGTCGCCTTGAGGTTTTCCGCTGTGACGGTCGGATGCTGTCCCTTGACTTCAAAGGCGTTGATCTTCTCGACCAGCTCTTCGATCGTTTCGCCCTTGAGCACACGGCCGGTGGCTACGCCCTCGGCGATCTCCTCGGCCTTGACAAAGGAGACGACCGGCTCGGTGAAGATCGCATAGGTGGAGACAAAGCCGGTGTTCACAGCAGCGTTCGCGCAGACGTCGCGGCGGTCGCCCTCGTTCACGTAACGGTTGCCGTTAAAGTCCACGTAGATGACGCCGAAGGACGGGCCGGTGAACGGCCACACCGCATACTTGTCCAGCACGCCGGTGTTCGGGTCTGCCCAGGGATAGCGCTGGATGTTGCTCATCTGTGTCGTGTTGGCGCCGATGGCCTGCGCAAGGTAGATGCCCTCGCCCGTGGAGGCCGCCTTGATGTTCGTCGTGGGCAGCTCTTCCGTCAGGTATGGCACCTGCGTCATGCGCATCTCGACGTTGGAGGAGAAGCCGCCGGTCGCCAGGATAACGCCCTTTTTCGCCTCGATCGTCTTGTAGCCGTCCGCCGTGGCTACGCGGATGCCGACGACGCGGTTCGCTTCGTCGCGCGTACGGTAGATTTCGACCATCTTGGTCTCCAGCTCGACGACCGCAGCGGTCTTCTTGAGCATTTCAAGCTGCAGGTTGGTGATGTCGGAGCCCACCTGATCGCGCGTCACATAGGTGCGGTAGCCGTAGTGTCCGCCCGGACGCGCCAGCGTGTCGCGGATTTCCAGGCCGTTCTGGAGCAACAGGTTGAGATAGAACGGAGAGCCGTACACCATCTCGCGCACCAGGGCCGGAACGCTCATGTTGTCGCCGCCCTTGATGGTATCCTCGATGTGCTTTTCGGCCGTATCCGGCTCCAAAGAGAACTTCTCCTGCAGCGAAGCCGCGACGTCTGACGTGTAGGCCGCGTACTGGCCGCCGTTGATGGCGCTATTGCCGCCCGTCGTGGAGAGCTTTTCAATCAGCACCGTGCTGGAACCGGCTTCGACCGCCGCGTAAGCCGCCGCCAGGCCCGCAAAGCCGCCACCGACGACCACTACGTCGTAGCTCTCGTCCCAAGATGCGGGCACCTCAAAGGAGCCCATAATCGGGTAGTAATCCGGCGCGAGGTTCTCGCGGGCCTCTACCGGCTTGGTAAACGCCGCCATATCCGCGCCCGCTTCAATCAGAGCGGCCTCAACCGCCGCCTTGATGCCGCCCGACGTCATCGTCGCGCCGCTGACGCCGTCCACGGCGATCGACTGCGCCTCGACGATTGCCGCCGGTACCTTTTCAAGCGCGGGCCAGCCGGGCGCGGTCTCCTCATGCGCGGTGACCTCGATCTTTTCAATCGCGTTTTCCGTGACCGTGACTTCGACCGTCAGGCCGTCGTACATGCCCTTGGCCGTCGCCGCGTACGTTCCGGGCTTCATGCCCTCCGCCATCGCAGGCGTGAGCATCGTCGCCAGCATGCACACGCACGCCGCAAAGGCAACCCACTTTTGTTTTCTCATGGTTTCTCCTCCTCGTAATAATGCCCTGCATAGAGCCCGTCTCTATTATAAAGCTCTGCCGGCCAAAGAGCAGACGAAAGTCGGAAACGAACCATTCGAAAAACAAAAAAGCATCAAGCTTTGACACATTATCCGCAACAAACGCCCTATGCCTCGAAATATTCAGGCATCCTACGCAGAATTGTAACACACTCGTTTTGCGCCATGCGCTGCGCATAACGAACGCTGTGTTCAACCAGCGCCTTGGCGATAGGGGGCAGCGCCTCGGCATCCTTATAGACGATCGACTCCATCGTCCAGATCGGCTCCTCATCCATATCCAATTTAACCATGCCGTACGTATGGGTGAAACGCTCGATCGCGCATTGGGGAATCAGCATCAGCGCATGCTCTTCATGCGCGTGCTCCACGACGAGCTGCACGCCGCCCAAAAACGTGTTCTTTTTAAAGCATACGCCCCGCTTTCTCAGGCGCGGCATCAACTCCAGTACAAAGCAGCAGTTGTCGTGCGGATGGACAAAACCCATTTCCCTGAGGTCCTCGTATACCAGATGCTTGCGCCGCGCAATCGGGTTGTCCTTTGAAGCCATCAGGTAAACGGGCTCCTGGTAAAGGCATACGGTCTGCATGCCCGGGAAAGTCCGTCTGCCGATGCTGTAAAAGTAGCCCAGGTCGATCATATCGCTGCGGATCATCCCTGGGATGCTGGCGTTGGAGGATGTCACCATGCTCATGCGCACCTTGGGATGCTTTTTGGAAAACTGCGTCAGCAGGCCAAGCAGGCTGTTCGCCGTATTGATCTCGCAGCCGCCGATCGTGATCTCTTCGTTCTTCTCCTCCCTGCCGGAGATGCTCTCCAGCGCGCGATGATAGTCGTCCAGCATGCGGTTCGCATGCTCCACAAAGCGCTCCCCCTCGGCCGTCAGGCGCAGCTGGCGGCCCGTCTTGCATAGAAGCGGCGCGCCAAGCTCCTGCTCCAGCAATTGGATATGCTTAAACAGCGTCGAAGGCGCATATTGCAGCTGCTCCGCCGCTTTTTGGTAGTTCAGCGTCCTGGAGAGCGTCGTGAACGTCATCAATTGCTTCGTGTCCATGGGCACACCTCATCCTTCAGAGCACTGTCGAACCGAAAAAGATTGTTAAGATTCAAACTATATTGTACAGCATCCCCGACGCCAATGCAATCCGAAAAAGGCGCGGCACGCAGACAGGGTCTGCGCGCCGCATGTGTATTTTACCGCATACCTGCACATCGCCGGCAGCGTCTGGTATAATGGTGTCATCCCGAACGAATAACGATGCGGACAGGTGATACGGTGCATTACAAAGACGTAAAAGGCCTTCTTTCCGCCCAAAACGGCATGAACATCTACCGCGGCTGCACCCACGGGTGTATTTATTGCGACAGCCGCAGCCGGTGTTATCATATAGACCACGCCTTTGAGGATGTAGAGGTCAAGCGCAACGCGCCCGAGCTGCTCGAGGCCGCGCTCAAAGCCAAGCGGAAGAAGTGCATGATCGGCACGGGCGCGATGAGCGATCCCTATATCCCTTTGGAACAGCAGATCGGCTACACCCGCAGATGCCTCGAGATCATCGAGCGCTACGGATTTGGCCTGGCGATTCAAACGAAATCCGACGGCATCCTGCGCGACATCGACCTGCTGGAGCGCATCCACCGCAAGGCCAAGTGCGTCGTGCAGATGACGCTGACCACCTACGACGAGGCGCTATGCCGTATCTTGGAGCCAAACGTCTGCACGACGAAGGCCCGGTTCGAGGCGCTAAAGGTCCTGCGGGATCGCGGCATCCCCACCGTCGTATGGCTCTGTCCGCTGCTCCCCTTCATCAACGATACGGAGGAAAACCTGCGCGGCATCCTCGGTTACTGTTTCGAGGCCGGTGTGTACGGCATCCTGAATTTCGGCATCGGCCTGACGCTGCGGGAGGGCGACCGCGAGTACTTCTACGCGCAGCTCGACCGGCTCTTCCCCGGCCTTCGAATAAAATATCATCAGAAATACGGCTATCGCTACGAGGTCACGAGCGACAACCACGCGGCGCTCATGCAGCTCTTTCATGCGCAGTGCCGGCGCCACGGCGTCCTGAGCGACGTGCAAACGATCTTCTCCTACCTGCACGCCTTCCCTGCAGATAAGGAGCCGCAGCAGATGCGCCTCTTTTAATGCGCCCCCATCGCGTCCACACCCGCTTGGTGCAAAAGACGGCAGATCAAATCGTCTCGCTCATAAAGCCTGCGTCCGGCAGGGTCGCCGTATTGGCGCGCGAGCGTGCGAAGCGGTATCGTCCGATTGATGCGCATGCCGGGCGTCGATTCTTCCAGATATGCCTTGAGGATTGCCGCTGCGCCGTCCTCACGCAGGTTGCCCAGGCGCCACCACGGGGCGGGCTCCGCCAGGTTGGGATAGACGTCGAAGTTCGCGTCGATCGCAAGCGCCTTGGGCTCTACATCTACGTTCGGCGTCGCGTCCGCGTGCGTCAGCTCGGCCATGAGCGACCGCTCGGACGACCCCAGCCGCTTGAGTCCGTCGCGGCTCATGGCGGCGAGCTCGCCCGGGACGAGGTCAAGGTCGCCTTCCTCCAGGCGTCCATCCTCGATGTCGTAGCCCGCGCCCTCGGGGGAAATGCCGCCCACGAACATTTCAAAGCGCAGCCCCGCCGCCTCGCAGCGCTCGTGCAGCCGCAGGTTTGCGATGAGGCGCAAAAAATCCTCCAGCTCGTGCAGGCAGCGCTTGGTGATAAACAGCTGCCAGCGCGGGGCGATCCCGGCCTCGATGCACCGCTCCGTCGCGAGCAATTGGTCACGGTACGCACCGCTCCGTCTCATGCCCCAGTCGGTGCTGTCCTCCATTCCGAAAAACGTGATCTGGCAGGCCCGCGTACCGATGGACGCCGCCCAGGGGGCATAGGACGGATCGCGCGCCAACCGCCATGTGGACAAAAGCTCAAACCGCAGCGCGCGCCCGGGCGACGAGAGCTCCTGCTCCAGCGCCCACAGCGCCCGATAGTCCGCGCGGTAGTCCGGCTCGCGCCACCACGTAAAGACGCCCAGCTCCTCGATGCGCCCGCCCGCCTCGTCCCGCCAGGCGCGAAACTGACCGGCGATGTCGCGCACGTCCTGCGGCGTCATCCGGCCGTCCGGGTGGTTCCCCAGCCAGCAATGGCGGCAGCGATTGGGACAGCCCGCCATGTCGGCCATGAGGGCCAAAGAGGTAAGTTCACGTGCCCCGCTCATTGATCCGCACCTCTCTTCAAGTAGCCGCCTGCTCCCTCTATCTTCATGCGCTCGACGATTGACCGTTCAAAGGCGACCTTCTCGTCGAAGATCGCCCGCGCTTGAGGGAAGTTTAAAAGCTTACGGTGCTTTTCCACTTGCGCAGGCCATTCCTCCAGATAGAAGCGTAAGCATTGCAGCATGTCCTTTTGATCCGTGTACGCCAGATAGGAAAACCCCAGCCATATGCCCTGAATGCCATAGTGGTCGAGCAGGTCCGCATCTTGCAACAGCTTCTCCCACAGGCTGTGCTCGTCTGCCTCCGGGCGGCGGTACGGATGGGCGGCGATGAGCGCGCATACCGTTTCCAGCTCCTGCGGCGTCAATTCCGACGCCAGCAGATCGCGCGCCAGCACCGCTCCGGTATGAGCGTGCGGTTCGATACCCTTGCCGATATCGTGGAACATGGCCGCAACGCGCAGCTCATCATCGTGGCTTGCATCCGACGTCACCTGCTCGCGCAGGAGCAACACGCCCTTCGCCGTTCTTTCGCCATGAAAATAGGCTGCGCCGATTTCCCGTTCTACGTGGGATTTCCGGCGGAGCAAATACTTCTGTGCAAGCTGATCCAGCCTTTCAAAATCCATGCTCCATGCTCCTTCTCAATCTATAGAATGGCCTTAAAACCCCATATTCTCTATGAACAGCTCGCCAAATCGCGGATTCCCGCCCAAGTCGACATGCCGCGCCGATGCGGCGATGCGTTCGGCCTTCTTTATCTTTTCCGGATCGCGCAGGAGCATCTGCGCCCCGGCCAGCGCGGCGTTGCCCAGCACCTGCGTCCGTTCCGCCAGCTCGAAAGGGAGCAGGCCGATCGCAGCGGCGCTCTTCACGTTTATCTTGCTGCCAAAACCGCCCGCCAGATAGAGGGCGCTCACCTGCTGCGGAGAAAAGCGCGCGCTGCCCAACAGCGCCTCAATGCCCGCGCTGATCGCGGCCTTGGCGAGCTGCACGCTGCGAATGTCCGCCTGACAGAGCGAGACCCCGTCCGCAAGGGTCAGCCGCTCCCCTTCCAGCGAGCCCGACTCGTCGATCAGCCCCATGTTCAGAAAGGTAGCGACGGCGTCCACCAGCCCGGAGCCGCAAACCCCGATCGCCGGCGCCCCGCCCAGCGTACGGCAGCGAACGCCGTTCCCCTCCCGCCAGACCCGGTCGATCGCGCCCGGTACGCCGCTTACGCCGCAGGAGATGCACGCGCCCTCGAACGCGGGCCCGGCCGCCGTGGAGGCGACCCAAAGCGTCCCGCCGTCCCACAGGGCGATCTCGCCGTTGGTGCCGATGTCGCAAAGCAGCGCTGGCGCATCTCGCTCGCACAGCCCGGCCGCAAGCGCGGCGCACGTGATATCCGCGCCCACAAAGGCGTTCATGCACGGCGGCAGGTAGGCCCGCCTGTCCAGCAGAGAATCCCACCTTCCGAACAGGCAATCCGCCGCAAACGGCGCGCGGGCGAGGCTTTGCGGATCGCGCCCGGTCAACAGGTAGAGCATCGTCGTGTTGCCGGTGACGCAAAGCGCGTCCACCCGGTCAAAGGCGATGCCCGCCGCCGCGCAGCATTCCAAGGTCAGCGCGCGCAGGCCCTGTACGATCAGGGACTGCAGCGTCTCCAGCCTGCCCTTCAGGGCCGCGTCGATGCGCCCCATCACGTCGGCAGCGTAGGCCCGCTGGGGGTTTTCGCCCCCAGCACGCGCTACGCAGGCCCCGGTCTGCCGCTCGTGCAATGTGACGGCCAGCGTCGTCGTGCCGATGTCGGCGGCCACGCCGTAGCGCGCATCCGCCCCGCGCACAGGCCCTGCGATCTCCCCCTCCGCAAAGGCGATGTCCGTCATCTCCCGCGTCGTAAAAAGCGCCGCCTCGCAGTCGCCCAGCAGCCGCACCTGGCAGCTCAGGCGACAGCCCGCCCTTTGCTCCGCCTCGTTCATAGGCGATACGGCGCCCGCAACGGCAACCCCACATTTGCCGCAGGCGCCCCGCCCGCCGCACGGATGGGCCGCGCGCATGCCGCCTCGCTCCAGCACGTCGTCCAGCAGCGGTTCGCCCTCAAAGGCCAGCTCCCGCCGTTCGCCGCCTGCGATCACGGTTAATTTGTGCATCTTCGCCTCCGAAACAGCAACATGCCGAAATAGGTGACGGTGTTCGGCCCGTTGACGTAGCGCAGCTGCGTATCCTTGACGGTTTGATATACGTCCACGCCGTAGCTTTCGAGCGAGGGCAACGCCCTGTCCGGATGACGGCACGGCTGATCGTCCCGCTTGGCGCAAACCTCGCACAGGCGGCATCCGCCGCAGGTCAGGTGCAGGCAGGGTCCGGCGAGCCGGGCGGCGAGCGCCGCCTGAATCCGCTGGCTGACCTGCGCGTGTTCGTCCCCGGCCCGGAGCATACCCTCGATGTCGAAGCTGTCCTCAATCCGGGCGATCGTCTGATACAAGAGCCCCTGGTCGTAGGCGCGAAGCTGCGCCATCAGGTCCTCTATATCCCCTACAGACGGCGGGCACATCCAGCAGCGCCCGTAGTTGCCGCAGCCGTTGCCCTCGCAGACCCTGCGAAATTCCGACGACGCCGCCACCTGCGACAGGGGGATTACCTGCGCCTTGGCCGCCCCGCAGGCGATGGCGGCCTCGATCATCGCTTCATCGCGCATCCGTCATCTCCTGGGATAAACCCCGTAGTCCTTGGCTATTTGGACCATGCGCCGCGCGCGTCCCAAGTCTGCGTTGGCGGGGTATTCGCATCCGGTGGCCAGTATGAAGCCGCCGCCTGCCGCCATGGCGTCGATCTGCGAGCGGCAATGCGCGTCCCACTCGTCGTCAGTGCCGATCACCGCGCCCGTCGGGGACACGCAGCCGATCAAGGTCACCGCATCGCCGTACTTGGCCTTGCACGCGGCAAAGTCCGCGCAGTCGTCCGGCGGGTAGAGAAAGGAGATGGCCGCGGGCGCGACCGCCTCGATCTGCGCGTCAAAATAGACCCGCTGCCCGCAGTTATGCACCATGTTCAGGCAGCCGTGATCGCGCACGACCTGCGCCAGGCGCGCCATGGGGCCCGCCTCCATCTCGCGCCACATGTCTTTGGACATGATGGAGCCGCTGGCAAACAGCGTATCCCACATCACGGCGTCTACGCCCGTCTCGCAAAGGGCGGCGGCATAGTCCGCCAGCGTATCGGCGACCGCCTCTAACGCCCCCTTGACCGCATCGGGGTCGTCGTACAGGTCCATGAACAGGTCCTGCTGTCCGCGCAGCATCGAGAGGACGCCGAGCGGGCCGAATACGAACGCCACGATCGGCACCTCGCCGCCCCTGGCCTCGACCAGCCTACGGCACACGTCGATGTGCATGCGCATCCGATCGCTCTGGCGGTAATCCGCCTTGCGTATCCCGGCATAGCCCTCAATATCCCGGATCCGGCGCCGCGTGGAATCCGGGTGCGCCGCCTCGTTCTCCGGGAAGACGATCTCCTGCCCCCACGCGTCGCATTCGACCGACAGGTCGATCAATGTGACGATACAGTCCAGCTCGAATTCATCCGCCGCCTTTAAGAGCGCATCCGCGCAAGTCCTAGCGTCGGTAGACCAATGCGGATACGTCGCGCCGGCGAGCCCCCGGGTCACCCCGCTGAGGATCGGGCAAACGGGCACGCGGTCCGCCTCCTGATGCGACAGCGCCCGTTTCACGCGTTCCATTGCGTTCATCGATTCATTCCGCCTCTCCAGCCCGCATGCGCGCATGCGTAATCCTCTGCGATTATGCCAAGTAGCCTGTGGCCACCTCGGATGCGGTGGCCGCATCCGGCGTGTAGGCGTCCGCGCCGATCTGCCGGGCAAAGGCCTCGGTCACCGGCGCGCCGCCCACCATGATCTTCACCCGGTCACGGATGCCCGCGGCCTCCGCCGCCTGTACGACCTCGCCCATCACGCCCATCGTCGTCGTCAGCAGCGCCGAGCAGCAGATGATCTGGCAATTCTCCCTTTGCGCGCATTCAACAAAGGTCGCGGGCGAGACGTCCGTGCCCAGATCGACGACCTCCAGCCCCTTGCCCTCGAGCATCATCTTCACGAGGTTCTTCCCGATGTCGTGCAGGTCGCCCTTCACCGTGCCGATGCAGACCTTGCCGTGCGCCTTCACGCCCTGCTCGGCCAGCAGGGGCTTGAGCAGCATAGCGCCCTGGTTCATGGCGCGCGCGGCCACCAGCACCTCCGGCACAAAGACCTCGTTGTTCTTGAACTTCGCGCCGATGACGTTCATGCCGCTGAGCAAGCCCTCCTCCAATATCCGCTGCGCGCTCACGCCCTCGTCGATCGCCTGCTGCACCAGCGCCTTTACGTCCTTCGCCTTGCCCCTTTGCAACAACGCAGAAATTTGGTCTAGCAGTTCCATAGAATCCCTCCGCTTGCGTTTTTTGTTTGTATTCATTATAATGGTTGAAAACGCCCAATGATTGTCCCTTTTTATGAAAATTAGTCCGTTTTCGAGGTGGTCGAGCATGGTCACGCTGTACGCGCTCATCCCTGAGGAAAAGCTTTCCGAACGCCTGGCCGCCCTGGCCGGCTGCCTGAACCTTTCCATCCAGCTGCTCGACGAAAACGGGCTTCTGCTCCAACAGCACGGGCGTACGTCCAGCTATTGCGCCCTGATGAAGCGGCATGTGTTCCGCCTGGACGAATGCGCCCAACTGCACCTGCAGGCCGGTAAAATCGCTTATGCGCTGGGCGAAAGCTACATCTTCAGCTGCCACTCCAACCTCACGCACGTGGCCTTCTCCCTTACGCATCACAAGCAACTCCTGGGCGCCGTGATCATCGGCCCGTTCCTGATGGACCAGCCCGACAGCACCCTGATCAGCGATCTGTCGCAAAAGCATCAGATCCCCCCTGCTTTGTGCCTGGAACTGTACGACGAGCTCAAAACCTTACCCGTCGTGCCGCCCCAGAAGGTCACGCAGATCGGCCTGCTCACGGATTACCTCCTCGCGCCGCTGCTGAAGGACGAGCGTCTGCTGATGCTGGAGCGCCAGGAAAAGCTCTCGCAGCAATCCCGCATCAACGAAACCATCCAGATATATAAGGGAACAAAGACGGAAGCCTCCACCGCTTACATTTATCAAAAGGAAAAGGAACTGCTTTTAAAGGTCAAGGCCCGCGATATCCGCTCGGCCAAGGCGCTGCTCAACGACCTGCTCGGCTTCGTCCTCTTCGCCGAGGGCAATAAGGACGGGTATATCAAGTCCCGCGCGCTGGAGCTGACCACCCTGCTCAGCCGCGTGACCATCGAAGGCGGCGCGCCGCCTGAGCGCATCTTCGACCTGAACCACCTCTACCTGTCGCAGATTTTAAAGTGCGACGACTTTGAAAGCCTATGCTTCACCCTGCAGGAGATCGTGGAGGATTTTATCAGGACGATATCCCTCCCGCAGCAGGATCCGGGGAGCCTGGCCATCCGTAAGGCGCTTCAGCATATCGCCGCCCACTTCGACGAACCGCTCTCCATCCAGGCGCTGGGCGACCTGCTCGGCATGAGCCCCGCTTACTTTTCCAGCCTGTTTGCGCGGCATATGAAAATAGGATTCCACGATTACCTGACGCGCGTCAGGGTCGAGGAATCCAAGCATCTGTTGACGGCGACCGATTACCCGATCAGTCAGATCGCCGTCACCGTCGGCTATGCGGACCAGAGCAGCTTTACCAAGGCGTTTAAGCGCGTCACCGGCATCACGCCGCATCAGCTGCGCTGAGGGCCCTCTTTTAGTCTTCGTCCGCCCACTTTGAAAAGCGCTGAATCAGGGCGATTTCCTTCGGATCGTAGGGCCTGAGCGAAGGCCGGTAGAGGTCGTGGAACCACTTGGTAAAGTCCGCGTCGGGCGCGAGCCCCTGGTCAAAGCGCTCCCAGGTGCCGTTCCAGGGCTCATAGGTCTGGTATTTGCCCGCGACGAAGCCCCAGTTGTAGCAGCCGATCTTTTCCAGGTAAAAGAGCGGGAACATCTCCTGCACGGTGTTGTGCAGCACGCGGCCCAGCCATTCGGTGTTCAGGATGGGACGGCCGTACGTCTTGAGCCATTTGATGATGCGGATATTGTGCTCGTAGGACGAATAGCTGTGGTAAGTGGCTATGCGCTGCCCGTAAACGAACCCGCCACCGATTAATCTCTCCTGATCCAAGGCGGGGGAGGCAATAAGCAAAATGGATGCCCCGAAGGGTCAATCATAACCCGCCAACCCTCTTCCAATTGAATGTCAGACATTGTCGCGCCGCATGACAGGGCATGTTTTACCGCTTCTTCAACATCTTCCACATGGAAATCCAAATGGGCCATCTGCTGTTGTTCGCCCGACGTTGCAGGCCAAACCGGCCGTACATAATCGTCTACCTGCTGAAAAGTAATCCAAGTCGGAAACCCCTGTTGCCCTACATTCGCCAAGACCGTAAATTCGTCCCCCGGGAATCTCGTCCAACCCAGCAGCTTCTCGTAAAATAAAGACAGCTCGTTGGCATTATCGGAATCTAAAACGACATTCCACCCCACCAAATTAAGCGGCATTTGAGATACCTCCATATTGTCTTTTCCATATCAATACTGCAATGGTATCGCAAAACGCGTATCGCGTCAAGCCGCTTAAATCGGATGCAGCAGCTAAAATAATGCCCGATCCGTGTACGCGCTTAACGCTTGCTATTGCGTAGGCATTGCGGTAGAATAGAATAAACAGGAAAAGCTCACAATTTGAAAAGCATGGATTGACAGGAGGTGTGGGGATGGGGAGCTACTTGAATCCGGGAAACCAATCCTTTCGGATGGCGATGGGCTCGGAAATATTTGTAGACAAGAGCGGATTGATCGAAAAGACAAACCGGCTCGCAAATACGCTGCAAAGATTCGTTTGCGTCAGCCGGCCGCGCAGGTTCGGCAAATCCATGGCGGCGGATATGCTGGCCGCCTATTACAGCCGAGGCGAAGACACGGAAGCATTGTTTGGCGGCCTTGCGATCGCCAAAGCCCCCTCCTATCGAGAGCATCTGAATCAGTACGACGTCATCAAGGTCAATATACAGGATTTTCTGAGCGCTACGCGCAGCATGGACGAGATGTTGGCGATGCTGCAGAATTATCTCATATTTGATTTGCTGGAACACTTTGAATCAATACGCTTTCGGGATAAGGAGAACCTGATTCAGGTAATGAAAGACGTCTACGCCGGCACGCAGCGCCCCTTCGTCATCCTGATCGACGAGTGGGATTGCCTGTTCCGGGAATACCAGGCGGACAAGGACGCACAGAAAAAGTATCTGGATTTCCTGCGCGCCTGGCTGAAGGACAAGGACTACGTCGCGCTGGCTTATATGACGGGCATTCTCCCCATCAAGAAATACGGCACGCATTCCGCGCTCAACATGTTCACGGAGTATTCCATGACCAACCCGCGGGAGATGGCGCCCTTCTTCGGCTTTACACAGGACGAAGTCAAGTCCCTTTGCGTCAAATACGAAAGGAGCTTCGAGGAAACGCAGGCCTGGTACGATGGATATGAGCTCGTCGCGATGGATGGAGCAAAGACGAAATCATTCGCCATGTACAGCCCCAAATCGGTCGTGGATGCGATGCTCAGCGGCGTCTTCGACAACTATTGGAATCAGACCGAAACCTACGAAGCGCTGAAGGTCTACATCCGGATGAATTTCAACGGGCTTAAAGACGCCGTCGTCCGAATGTTGGCTGGTGAGAGCGTGCAGATCAATACGGGCACGTTTTCAAACGACATGACCACCTTTACAGGCAAGGACGACGTGCTCACACTGCTCGTGCATCTTGGATATTTGAGCTATCACTGGCCGGACAAGACCGTCTCCATCCCGAACAAGGAGGTCTCGCAGGAATACGTCAACGCGATCGGCACGATGGACTGGCACGAGGTCATCCGTTCGGTGGAGCATTCCCGCGACCTGCTCAAGTCCCTGTGGGCGCTG